>NZ_JBEXQG010000058.1:0-59689 GCF_040612485.1 Streptomyces sp. NPDC006385 | reverse complement strand
TCCGAGGTCCTGAACATGCCGATCGAGGAGGCGACGTCGTTCTTCGAAGCCGTCCCCGCCATCGCCCGGCACCTCAACACGCTGAAGGACGTCGGCGCTGCGGCTTGATCGGGATGTCGTCGAAGTGCGTACGGCGCTGGAGGGTCGCCTTCCTCTCCTGCGCGGCGGCCGCCCAGGCGGAGCGGTCGGGCAGCCTGCCCGCCGCCTTCAGCTCCTTCGCCACCTCGACGAACAGCTCCAGGGCCGCCTTCGCGTCGGAGGCGATGCCGTAGTCCGGGGCGAAGATCTTGCCGATCTGGGTCGGCTCGACGTCGACGTGGACGAACGTCCGCCCGGCCGTGTAGACGTCGAGCTTGCCGGTGTGGCGGTTGGCCCAGCGGTTGCCGATGCCGAGGACGAAGTCGGACTCCAGGAAGGTCGCGTTGCCGTAGCGGTGCGAGGTCTGCAGGCCGACCATGCCGGCGTTCAGCTCGTGGTCGTCGGGCAGCAGGCCCCAGCCCATCAGGGTCGGGACGACCGGTGTGCCGGTCAGCTCGGCGAACTCGACGAGGAGTTCGGCGGCGTCGGCGTTGATGACACCGCCGCCCGCGACGATCAGGGGGCGCTCGGACGCGTTCAGCATCCCGATCGCCTTCTCGATCTGGGCGCGGGTCGCGGCGGGCTTGTAGACGGGGAGCGGCTCGTACGTCTCCGGGTCGAACTCGATCTCCGTCAGCTGGACGTCGATCGGCAGGTCGATGAGGACCGGGCCGGGCCGGCCGGAGCGCATCAGGTGGAACGCCTGCTGGAAGACACCGGGGACCTGCGCCGCCTCCAGGACGGTCACCGCCATCTTGGTGACCGGCTTGGCGATCGAGGCGATGTCGACGGCCTGGAAGTCCTCTTTGTGGATCACGGCGGTCGGCGCCTGGCCGGTGACGCACAGGATCGGGATGGAGTCACCGATCGCGGAGTACAGGCCGGTGATCATGTCGGTGCCGGCCGGCCCCGACGTGCCGATGCACACGCCGATGTTGCCCGCGTGGGTGCGCGTGTAGCCCTCGGCCATGTGCGAGGCGCCCTCCACATGGCGGGCGAGGGTGTGGTTGATCCCCCCGGATGCCTTGAGCGCCGCGTAGAAGGGGTTGATCGCCGCACCCGGCACACCGAACGCGTCGCTGACGCCCTCGCGCTTGAGGATCTCGACTGCCGCTCGGGCAGCGGTCATACGAGCCATTGAGTACTCCTGCTTCGGCTGTCGGATTCGCACTCCCGTCGCGCCCCGCGGTGAGCAATTCCGTGACGATGGCATCTCCACGAGCCGTTATTCCGTATCGCGGAAATACTTTTCTACTATCTGGAAGCAATGTAGGTGGGCCGGTGAACACCGTCAAGAGGCGGACAACCGGCCGGGCACTGGAGGACGATGGGAGCGCTGTCCCGATGCGAGGTCGTCCTGGAGTGGCCATGTCCGAGAGCGTGTCGGTGCGCTGCCCGGCCTGCCGGCGCGGGCATCTGTACACGGCGCCCGCCCATCCGTGTGAGTGCGGGACGCCCGTCGCGCCGGCGCTCGACCCTGACGGGACCGCGACGCCGGTCACCCACCGCGCCTGGGAGGACGAGTGGATCGGCGTGCGCTGCGCGGCCTGCGGACGTACGACCGAGTGGCCCCGTCCGGAGCTGGGCTGCCCGTGCGGGACGATCCTGTGCGTCCCGGTGGCCCGGGCGGCCACGGAGGGCGCGCAGCCGAAGGCGCCCGCCGCGCGCCGCCCTTCCCAGCCCCTCACGATCCGCACCGCGCGCGACGCGGTGACGGCGGCCGCCGTCTATCTGCGCCGGCTCGGTTACCGGGGCCTGCGACGCGCCGACCAGCGGCCCACGAGCGGCATCGGCATCGCCGCCCACGGTCTGCTCGCCCAGGTCGACCCGACCGTCCGCCCGGCCACCCCGCGGGACGTGGAGTGCCTGTGGCTGACGGCCATGACGGAGTCCTCGGCCTGCGTCTACTTCTCCCTCGCCGGCTACGCCTCCGACGCCCGCGCCCGCGCCGACGCCCTGGGCGTCCCTCTCTTCGTCCTCGACCTCACGGGCACCCCACAGCCGGTCAACAGCCTCGCCGACGAACTGGACGCCACGGGCGCCCGGTAATGGGCTCGCGCCCGGCGCATCCGGCGACGCACACTCGGCGGATGCGCATCCGCCCCGCCACGCCCGCCGAGCTCCCAGCCCTCCAGGACATCGAGCGCGCCGCGGGCGTCGCCTTCCGCGCCCTCGGCATGGCGGCGATCGCCGACGACGAGCCACCCGCCCTGGACGTCCTGGACGGCTACCGCAGGGCGGGGCGCGCCTGGGTCGCCCGCGACGACGCCGACCGGCCCATGGCCTACCTGATCTGCGAGCCCGTCGACGGTTCGCTGCACATCGAGCAGGTCTCGGTCCACCCGGAGTTCGCCCGCCGGGGCGTGGGCCGGACCCTCCTCGCGTACGCCGCCGACCGCGCAGGCGAGGAGGACCTGACCGGCCTCACGCTCACCACCTTCACCGAGGTCCCGTGGAACGCGCCGTACTACACCCGCCTGGGCTTTCGCGTACTGGACGAGTCCGAGCTCACCCCCGGCCTGCGGAGGATCCGCGCCCACGAGAAGGAACTCGGACTCGACCGCTGGCCCCGCGTCTGCATGCGCCGCGCCCTGGGCAGCCGGTAGAACGACCGCATGGACACCGCCGTACTCGAACAGTTGCTGGACGACGTCTTCGACCAGGCCGTCGTGCACCACGGCCACACCGCCTACCTGCGCGACTACGAGGTCGTCATCCATGCGACCGCGGATCCCCGCACCGGTATCGAGCCCGCCTATGTGCGGTATCTCTTCCGGTACTGCGTCGAGGCCCGGTGCGAGACGTCCCTGCCGGCGGAGACCCTGGCGGGCCTCCCTCGACGACCGCCTGATCGATGACGTGACCGCCGACGGCCTCGACGGATACGTCTGGGGTGTGAAGTGGCACTGCCTGTACCCGGGCGCGAAGCTCCTGCCCGCCTCGGCGAGGACCCGCCGGTGGTCGCGGTCCCTCGGGCTCGACTTCCATGAGGTTCTCATCGAGACCAACGCCCACCGGCTCACGCTGATCTTCTCCGACCTCCGGGTGAGCGAGCTGCCCACCGGGTACGCCCCGTTCGTCGCGGACTGAGTGATCAGGCCCCGCTGTCCGCGTACCTCGCCCGCAGCTCCACCTTGCGCACCTTCCCGGACACCGTCATCGGGAAGGAGTCCAGGACCTGGAGCCTGCTCGGGATCTTGTAGTGGGCGAGCCGGCCGTCGCAGAAGGCCGTTAGCTCCTCCAGCGTCAGCGGGTCACCGGGATCCCGCGGGATGACGCATGCCAGCACCTCCTCGCCGTACCGCTCGTGCGGCACCCCGACGACCTGGACGTCCGCGATCTTCGGGTGGGCGTACAGGAACTCCTCGATCTCGCGCGGGTAGATGTTCTCGCCGCCCCGGATGATCATGTCCTTGATGCGGCCGACGATCTCGACGTAGCCGTCCTCCCGCATCGTCGCGAGGTCACCGGTGTGCATCCAGCGCCCGGCGTCGACGGCCTCGGCGGTCTTCTCCGGCTCGTTCCAGTAGCCGAGCATCACGCTGTAGCCGCGTGTGCACAACTCGCCCGCGACGCCCCGGGGCTGGGTCACCCCGGTCACCGGGTCGACGATCTTCACCTCGATGTGCGGCAGCACGCGGCCGACCGTGCCGGTGCGGTGTTCGAGGTCGTCCTCGCGCCGGGTCTGCGTGGAGACGGGCGAGGTCTCCGTCATGCCGTAGCAGATCGACACCTCGGCCATGTTCATCTCGGTGACCACCCGCTTCATCACCTCCACGGGACACGGCGAGCCCGCCATGATGCCGGTGCGCAGGGAGGAGAGGTCGTAGGACGCGAAGTCGGGGTGGTTCAGCTCCGCGATGAACATGGTCGGCACCCCGTAGAGGGAGGTGCAGCGCTCCTGCTGAACGGCCTCCAGCGTGGCCTTCGGGTCGAAGGAGGGCGCCGGGATCACCATGCAGGCGCCGTGGGACGTGGCGGCCAGGTTGCCCATGACCATGCCGAAGCAGTGGTAGAAGGGCACGGGGATGCACACCCGGTCCTGCTCGGTGTAGGCGATCATCTCGCCCACGAAGTAGCCGTTGTTGAGGATGTTGTGGTGGGAGAGGGTGGCCCCCTTGGGGAAGCCCGTCGTGCCCGAGGTGTACTGGATGTTGATCGGGTCGTCGCAGGACAACTCCTCGAACGGCACCGGCGTCGCGCGCGCGAGAAGCGCCTCCCAGCTCGGGTCCCCGATGAACACGGTCTCCCTCAACTGCGGGCACCGGCCCCGCACTTGCTCGACCATCGACCGGTAGTCACTCGTCTTGTGACCGAGGGAGGCGAACAGCAGCGAGATGCCGGCCTGGTTGAGGACGTACTCGACCTCGTGGGTGCGGTAGGCCGGGTTGATGTTCACCATGATCGCGCCGATGCGGGCCGTGGCGTACTGCACCAGGACCCACTCGGGACAGTTGACCGCCCAGATGCCCACCCGGTCGCCCTTGGCGACCCCGCTCGCGAGCAGCGCGTACGCCAGCTCGTCTACGTCGGCGGCGAAACGCGCGTAGGTCCAGCGCCGCCCGGACGGCACGTCGACCAGCGCCTCCCGGTCCGGCCAGGCGGCGGCGGTCCGGTCCAGGTTGGCCCCGATCGTGTCCCCGAGCAGGACCGTCCCGCTCGTCCCGTGCGTGTACGACAGTTCAGCGGTCACCGGAAGTCCTCCTCGCGGTACTCGGCGTCCGACCCCGCGGCCGTGGCCTCGCGCAGCTCGATGCGGCGGATCTTGCCGGAGACGGTCTTGGGCAGCGGCGCGAACTCCAGGCGGCGCACCCGCTTGTAGGGGGCGAGCACCTCGCGGGAGTGCTCGAAGAGGACCTTCGCCGTGTCGGAGCCCGGCTCCCAGCCCTCCGCCAGCACGACGTACGCCTTCGGCACCGCGAGCCGCAGCTCGTCCGGCGCGGGCACGACGGCCGCCTCGGCCACCGCCTCGTGCTCCAGCAGGGCGCTCTCCAGCTCGAACGGGGAGATCTTGTAGTCGGAGGCCTTGAACACGTCGTCCGCCCGGCCGACGTAGGTGATGTAGCCGTCGGCGTCCCGGGAGCCGATGTCGCCGGTGCGGTAGTAGCCGCCCGCCATCGCCTCCGCCGTACGGTCGGCGTCGCCGTGGTAGCCGGTCATCACGCCGACCGGACGCGCGGAGAGGTCGAGCGCGATCTCGCCCTCGTCCGCGCCGGGCGCGCCGGTGACCGGGTCGAGGAGTTCGACGCGGAAGCCGGGGCTGGGGCGGCCCATCGAGCCGGTCTTCAGGGGCTGGCCGGGGCTGTTGGAGACCTGGACGGCGGTCTCGGTCTGCCCGAAACCGTCCCGGATCGTCACGCCCCACGCCTCGCGCACCCGCTCGATGACCTCGGGGTTGAGCGGCTCACCGGCGGCGACGGCCTCGCGGGGCGGGGTGCGCAGGGCGCTCAGGTCGGCCTGGATGAGCATGCGCCAGACGGTCGGCGGGGCGCAGAAGGTGGTGACGCCGGCCCTGTCCATCTCGGCCATCAGCCGGGTCGCGTCGAAGCGCGTGTAGTTGTGGAGGAAGACGGTCGCCTCCGCGTTCCACGGCGCGAAGAGGTTGGACCAGGCGTGCTTGGCCCAGCCCGGCGAGGAGATGTTCAGGTGCACGTCGCCGGGCTTGAGGCCGATCCAGTACATGGTGGCCAGGTGCCCGATCGGGTACGAGGCGTGGGTGTGCTCGACGAGCTTGGGGCGGGCGGTGGTTCCGGAGGTGAAATAGAGCATCAGCGGGTCGTCGGACGCGGTCGGCCCGTCGGGGGTGAACTCGGCGGGGGCGGTGTACGCGTCCTCGTACGCCTGCCAGCCCTCGCGCGCGCCGCCGACGCTGATGCGCGTGTACCGGCCGGGCACCTCGTCGAACTTGCCGGTGTCCTCGGCCCGCACCAGCACATGGCGCACGCGTCCCCGCTCCACCCGGTCGCGCAGGTCGGCGGGGCCGAGCAGCGGGGTCGCGGGGATGACGACGGCGCGGAGCTTCATCGCGGCGAGGGCGGTCTCCCACAGCTCGGCCTGGTTGCCGAGCATGACGAGCACGCGGTCCTCGGCCCGCACGCCGCGCTCGCGCAGCCAGCCCGCGACCCGGGTGGAGCGCTCGGCCATCTCGGCGAAGGACAGCCGGACCTCGCTGCCGTCCTCCTCGACGATGTGCAGCGCGGTGCGGTCGTTGCCGTCCGCGATGACGTCGAACCAGTCGAGTGCCCAGTTGAACCGCTCCGGCCGGGGCCAGGCGAAGCCCTCGTAGGCGGTGGCGTAGTCCTCGCGGTGTTCGAGCAGGAAGTCCCGCGCACTGCGGAACAACTCCGTCCCCGTCTTCATCTGTCCTCCTGGTTACCGGACCTTGCCGGGCGGCTCTCTGTCATCGTCTAATCCGTGACGTGGGTCTCACTACCCCCGAACGGGGGTGTGCCCTCCCGGGAAGCCGCAGTGAAAGGGCGAGTACGTGGCAGTGGACGCGGCCGCAACGGTGGAGATGAGGAGCGCGCTGGTGCGCCTGCGCCGCACCACGGGCCTCCCGGTCGCCTTCGGCGGCCTGGTCGAGGCCGGGCGCCGCCAGATGCGCATCAGCGAACTGAACGGCACGGTCACCGAGTCCTTGAGCAGAGTCACGGTGGCCGCCGGGAACGGCCTGGGCGGCAAGGCGGTGACCCTGGCCCGCCCCTGCGCGGTGACCGACTACTCCGCCTCCCGGCAGATCACCCACGAGTACGACGCCGCCGTCGCCTCGGAGGGACTGCGC
Organism: Streptomyces sp. NPDC006385; assembly: GCF_040612485.1. Lineage (NCBI taxonomy): Bacteria > Bacillati > Actinomycetota > Actinomycetes > Kitasatosporales > Streptomycetaceae > Streptomyces > Streptomyces sp. NPDC006385. The sequence goes on along the minus strand of NZ_JBEXQG010000058.1, from coordinate 52,830 downwards.
TCGGTGCTGGCGGTCCCGGTCGTCGTACGGCGCCGGGTGCGCGGTGTGCTGTACGGCGCCCTGCGCACGGCCCAGCCGCTCGGCGACCGCACGCTGACGGCGGCCGTGGCGGCGGCGCGGGACGTGGAGCAGGCGCTGGTGGTGCGGGACGAGGTGCGGGGGTTGCTGGAAGCGGCGCGTCCGGAGCCGGCGCCGGTCGAGGGGGGCGGCGCGGGCCGGGAGCAGGTCCGCGAGGCGCACGCCGCGCTGCGGGCCCTGGCACCCGTATCACCGACCCCGCGCTGCGCTCGGAGCTCCTCGCGGCCTGCGCCCTGCTGACGGCGGAGCACCCCGCGGCCACGGTGACACTGTCCCCGCGCGAGCTGGACGTGCTGGCCTGCGTGGCCGCCGGCTCGACGAACGCGGTCGCCGCCGAGCGGCTGGGACTGCGGGCCGAGACGGTCAAGGGCTATCTGCGCTCCGCCATGCGCAAGCTGGGCACACACACCCGCGGCGAGACGGTGGTGGCGGCACGCCGGGCGGGGTTGCTGCCCTAGGAGAGACGGGCGGAGTCGGTGCCGCAGGGGCGCACGGTGGGGCTGCTGCCGCAAGGGCGGCCGGTGGGGTCGGTGCCGCCGACGCCGCCTATCGGACTGCTGCCGCAGGGGCGGCGCGTCGGGCTGCTGCCGCAGACACAGCGAGTGGAGACGCTGCCGCAGACACGGCGAGAGGGGACCTGCCTTCAGACGCCGCCAAGCGCGCTGCTGCCGCAGGAACGGCGCATCGACCTGCTGCCGCACACACGGCAGACGGGGACACCCCCATCACACGCCACCAATCGCACCGCTGCCCCAAACACGGCGCATCGGGTTTCTGCCGTCAGACGCCGCCGATCGGGCTGCCGGCCGAGCACGGCGGTGGGGCCGCTGCCGTCAGGCGCGGCGTGCGTGCGGTCCATGGGTGGTCCAGGCCACCTCGACGACCCTTCATTCATTCACCCGGGCTATGAATTTCCCTATGCCCAGCGGCTGTTATTTGCCTCACCATGTCGACCGTCCGAATTTCAAAGATCCGTTGCCTAATATTGGCCCGAACACGACACACGGAGGGAGCGGTGACCGTGCGACGGGACTTCAAGGAGCCTGCGAGATGCCGCCCCGACCTGGTCATCGGCAGGGAGGAGCTGTTCAGCGCGGCGCGTGAGCAGCTCGGCCGGGGCGGCAGCGTGCTGCTTCACGGGCCTGCCGGAATTGGGAAGTCGACGGTTCTGCGGGCATTGGCCACGGAATACGGCCATGCGGCCCGCACGGTGTTGCGCTGCTCGCCCACGGAGTCCGAATCCCATCTCCCCTTCCTCGCCCTGGCCGACCTCCTCGGCCTGGTCCTGGACGAGGTGTCCGACCGGCTCCCCGCCGCCCAGCGCACCGCCCTGGAGTCGGCGCTCACCGGACGCGGCGAGTCCACCCTGCAACGCGACGGCCTTGCGCTGCGCCTGGCCGTGCTGTCGGCCCTGCGCGCCCTCGCCGACACCGGGCCCGTCCTCGTCGTCGTGGACGACCTCCAGTGGCTCGATCCCGCCAGCGCCGAACTCCTCGGCTTCGCCGCCCGCCGCCTGGGTGACACACCGGTGCGGATGCTGTGCGCGGTGCGGACCGAGGACCAGGAGTACGACCGCCATCTGCGCGCCGCCCCGCCGGACACCCTCGCCGTACGCCTCGGCCCCCTCTCGCGCGCCCAGATGTCCGCCCTCCTCGACCACCGCGGCTTCACCGGCCTGCCCCGCTCCACCGTCCGGGACATCCACCGCACCAGCGGCGGCAACGCCCTGTTCGCCCTCGAACTGGGCCGCGCCCTCGCCGAGAACCCCACCCCGCCCAGCCCCGGCGAACCCCTGCCGGTGCCCACCTCGCTGCGCGCCCTGGTGCTCAAGCGCCTGGAGATGCTCTCGGAGGAGGCCCGCCGCACCCTGCTGGTCGCGAGCGCCGGCGCCCGCCCCACGCTGGCCCTGCTGCACGCGGCCGGCCGGGACAACGCCGAGGCCGAGACAGCCCAGGCGGCAGGGCTCGGGCTGCTGGCGACCGAACCCGAGGGGCCCGCCGTACGGTTCGCGCACCCGATGATCTCCGCCGCGCTCTACGCGGAGGCGCCCGCGCAGGAACGCCGGGCCGCGCACGCCGCGCTGTCGACGGCGGCCTCCGACCCCATCGAGCGCGCCCGGCACCTGGCCCTCGCGACCTCCGGCACCCACCCCGAGGTCGCGGCCCGGCTGGCCGAGGCCGCCGCCCTGGCCCGCGACCGCGGAGCCCCCTCGGTGGCCGCCCAGCTCTCCCTGCTCGCCGCCCGGCACACCCCTGCGGACGGCCCGCCCAGCCCGGAGGTGCTGCGGCTGGACGCCGCCGAGGACGCGATCACGGCCGGCGAACTGGACCTCGCCCGGGACATCGCCCGTGAGGTGCTCACCCGGGCGACGGTGCCCGCGGACCGGGTGCGGGCCTGGATCATCGTGATCGACACGGCGGGCCACGCCATGACGGAGGTCGACGCGATCTTCCCGCAGGCGCTGGCCGACGCGGGCGACGACCCGAAGCTGCTCGCCCTGGTCCACTACCAACTCACCTGGCGCGCGGTCCTCGTGAAGGGCGACTTCGACGAGGCCCGGGAGGAGGCCGCGTACGCGGCGGCGCTGGCCGCGCGGGCCGGCGACCGGTACACCGAGCTCATGGCGCTCGCCTTCCAGGCCCAGATCGAGACCCTCATGGGGCATCCGGACGCCCCGGCGACCATTCGGCGGGCGCTCCAGGAGCCCCAGGACCCGAGGGTGGCCTGCCATCACAACGGGGCCGGCTACTCCCGCTTCCGCTGGCTGATCATGAGCGACCAGTTGCCCGAGGCGCGCGCGGCGGTCACCGCGCTGCTGCGCGAGGTGCGCCGGCACGGGTGGGTCGAGAGCGAGGTGCACTTCCTGCGCGGGGTCGCCGAGACCGAGCTGCACTCCGGTCACTGCGGGCGCGCGCTCGACCTGGCCCGCGAGAGCCTGCGACTGGCCCGGGACACGGGGATCGGCGAGGTGGCCTCCGCCGTGCTCACCTCGCTCGCGGAGGCCGCGGGCGGGGAGCTGGACCGGGCCCTGGCGCTGGCGCGGGAAGCGCTGGAGCACGCCGAGCGGGACGGCGACCAGATGTACTGCTCCCGCGCCCTGGCCGCCCTCGGCCACGCCCAGTTGGTGGCCGGGGACGTGTCGGCGGCGGTCCGCTCGCTGCGCCGGGTGCGGGAGGTGGAGCAGAGCCTCGGCATCACCGACCCGGCCCGCGGCCGCTGGCACGGCGACCTCGCCGAGGCCCTGGTGCGCAGCGGCGAGTTCGCGGAGGCGCAGGACGTCATCGACGTCACGCGCGAGCAGGCGCGGCGGCTGAACCGGGAGAGCGTCCTGGCCGTCCTCGACCGGGCCGAGGCGCTGGTGCGCGCCGCACGGGGTGAACAGGACGCCGCCGTGGCCCAGATGACGTCGGCACAGGACCGGCTCGGCACACTGGGGTACGGCCTGGAGGAGGCCCGGGCCGCGTTCGCCCTGGCCCAGTTGCGCACGGGCGCTCCGGGTCCCACGGCGTACGACGAGGCGGCCCGGCTGTTCCGCCGCTGCCGGGCGCTGCCCTGGCTGCGGCAGGTCGAGGCGGCCTCGGAGGCACGTCGCGCGCAGGCGGTCCCCACCCCCGCCTCCGCGCCGGACGGCCTCGACGGCCTGGACGGGCTCGCCTCGATGGAGCGTCAGGTCGCCGCGCTCGTCATGGAGGGCGCGACCAACCGGGAGATCGCCACGCGGCTGTTCATCAGCGTCAAAACGGTCGAAGCGACGCTTACCCGTGTCTACCGCAAGCTCGGGATCCGATCGCGGGTCGACATCGTCAGACTGGCGGCGGGACGCCGTACGACGTGAGTTCACCCGTCTTTGTCGGTCGGTGGAGGTTTGACCTGACACGACCGAGGGTTTTCCCTGCCCAACTCCCTTAGGGGGTTCCCTCATTGGGAAGGGGATGTTCCGCGACCTAACGTGGGGGACGTGCCGCTCGCCCGGGCACGCGGGGGTCGGTCCCGCGACCCCCGTGCACACCCCCACACCCGCGCGAACCCCCCACCGGCAATCCCCAATGAGGAGTCTCATGTTCGGGCTCACCCGTGCCAGAAAGACCGCCGCCGTCGCGGCGACCGCTGCCGCCGCCGCGGCCGCGCTGCTCAGCGCCCCCACCGCTGAGGCCGCCTCCACGCGCATCGTGGGTGGCACGACGACCACGACGACCGCGTACCCGTTCATGATGCAGATCACGGACGCCTCGCAGAGCCAGTTCTGCGGCGGCACGCTCGTCTCCGCGACCAAGGTCGTCACCGCCGCGCACTGCATGGTCGGCGAGACCACGAGCAGCGTCCGTGTCGTCGGCGGCCGCACCTACCGCAACGGGACGAACGGCACGGTCAGCCGGGTCAGCGACATCTGGATCCACCCCGACTACTCGACCGCCACCGAGGGCGACGACGTGGCCGTGCTGACCCTCTCGACCTCGATGCCGTACACGCCCGCCTCGTACGTCGACTCCTCGGACACCGGTGTGTACGCGGCCGGCGCCACCGCCCGCATCATCGGCTGGGGCACCACGTCCTCGGGCGGCAGCTCCTCCAACCAGCTGCGCACGGCGACCGTGCCGGTCATCGCCGACTCCGGTTGCGCGAGCTCCTACGGCTCGGACTTCATCCGGTCCGACATGGTCTGCGCCGGACGCACGTCCGGCGGCGTCGACACCTGCCAGGGCGACAGCGGCGGTCCCCTGCTCATCGGGGGCGTCCTGGCAGGGATAACTTCCTGGGGCGAGGGCTGTGCCCAGGCCGGTTTCCCGGGTGTCTACACCCGGCTGACCACCTTCTCGGACGAGGTGACCGCGCAGGTCGAGTCGTAACCGGGAGCGGCACCCACAAGGTCTCCCGAGCGCGCCTCGGGTGAAAGACCAGGGGGCGTTGCGGGCCTCCACGAGCGGCCCGCAGCGCCCCCTATCCATGTCCGTTGTCAGTGGGGACTGTTTCAATGGGTCGCGGATGTGGGTGTCGGATGCGGGTGCCGGGCGTCTGGGGGTGATGGGCATTGGTGTCCGTGGATCGTTTGCTGGCCTTCGCGGCGATGTCGGTCCTGGTGATCGTGATTCCCGGGCCGAGCGTTCTGTTCGTCATCGGCCGGGCCCTGGCTCACGGCCGCCGCACCGCCGTGGCGACCGCGCTCGGCAATGTCATCGGCTCCTACCTGCTGGTGGTCGCCGTCGCGGTCGGGATCGGCTCCTTGGTGGAGCGGTCCGTGGCGGTGTATCTGACGGTGAAGCTGGCCGGCGCGGCCTATCTGGTCCACCTCGGCGTGCAGGCGTTCCGGCGCCGCAAGGAGCTGAAGGCTGCGGCGATACGGGCGCAGGAGCAGACAGGACCGTCGCGCGGTGATCTGCGGACGCTCCTCGACGGCGCCCTGGTCGGGGTGACCAACCCGAAGGGCGTGGTGTTCTTCGCCGCGGTACTCCCCCAGTTCGTGGACCACTCGGCGGGCCGTGTGCCGCTTCAGATGCTGCTGTTGGGGCTGGTCCCGATCACCATCGGCCTGGTCACGGACACCCTGTGGGGCCTGACCGCGTCGGCGGCCCGCACCTGGTTCGCCCGCTCAGACCGCCGGCTGTCCCTGATAGGCGGAGCGGGTGGGTGCACGATGATCGGGCTCGGGGTGACGGTCGCGGTGACGGGTCGGGCGGACTGACCGGGGCCGCAGTCCGGCGGCCTAGGGAATGACGGTGTCGAAGCGGATGTCGTACGGCGTCTGCGGGTGCACCACCCGCAGCATCCGCTCCGCCTCCTCGGTCACCTCCCCGCGCTGGGCCTTGGTGAGTTCGGTGAACGGCTCGATGACGAGGGCGTCGCCGAGGATCCGCCACACGCCCGCGAGAAAGCCGTCGACGAGAAGCGGGCAGAAGAACGTGTTCGCCTGCCAGGTGCGGCCACGGTTCGCGGGCGGGATCACCCGGGTGCGGTCGGCGTGGGAGAGGAGCAGGTTGTCGAACTCCGGAAGGAAGCGGGGCGGGGCCGGGGTGTCCGGATCCGGGCGCGGGGCGTCGGGGAGGTCGAAGAGTTCGACGCCGTTGTCGTCCCGGAAGGTGACCAGTTCGGGGCGTAGCCGTTCGAAGGCGTCCCGCATCCGGGTCAGTCCGGACCAGGTCTGCATGTCCTTCACGGAGGCCGGCCCGAAGGCGGCCAGGTAGCGCAGGACGGTGGCGTCGGCGGAGGCGGCCGGCTCGGCGGGGCGGCCCAGCCAGTGCTCGGCGGTGGTCAGGGCCACCTGGGCGCTACGGCCCCACAGTCCGCGCGGGGTGACCTGGACGAGGGGGAGCTTGCAGCGGGCGGCGATGGCGAGGGACTGCGGGTCGGCGTCCGGCCACTCGGCGCCGAGGGCCTCGCGCAACTGCTTCATGGTGCGGGGCTCGGCCTCGACGAGTTCGCGGGCGAGCACGGCGAGCCGGTCCAGGTCGACGCCGACGAGGCCGTTGCGGAAGTAGGCGATCTCACGGTCGCGGGCGGGCTGCACCAGCGGACGCAGGGTGAGGCTGTCGTCGGCGGTGTGCAGATGGATCGTCGAGCGCATGGTGACGATGCGTACGACCGCGCGGTCGGCGAGCAACCCGGACAGTTCCTCGGTCGTGAAGCCGTCGAGGCGGGCGGCGAGCGCGTAGTAGGGCGGCTTGACCTCCTGCGCCTGGAGGCCGACCAGATGCTGCACGGCCGCCAAGGCGGACAGCGGCGAGCGGCGCAGCAGGAGCTGCCGGTCGAGGGTGGCGCGGTTGAGGGCGCGGGCGCCGAGGACGGGGCCCGTCGTGGTCGTCGCCTTGCCGGTGCCGCGCTTCGTCGCGGTCCGCTTCGTCGCGGTCCGCTTCGTCGTGCTCCGCTTCGTCGTCATACCGGTCACGCTAGCGAGGCTTGCGGACACCTCCTGTCCGCAACTCTCACGGAACCCGGATCGGCTCCCTCCCCCGCCCACGACATTCGCCCCGTATATCCTGCTCCGTGATCACGCCCTCGTCGTCCCGACCGGGAGGCAGCCGCGATGTCCGAGCGACGCGCCCGCCCCGCCTCGAAGAACTCCATGAAGTCAGCCTGGCGCCGGGCCCTCACTCCGCCGCGACCACCGCAGCCCCCGGCTCCGGCTGCCCCGGAGCGCGCCGCGGTGCCCGACTCCTGCGAGGTGGCGAGCGTCGTGGAGGCGGCGCTGTACCAGGACGGAGTACGCGTTGCCTCCCCCGCCACCCTCGCCGACACCTACCGTGAGCTGCGCGACCAGCCGTCCGGCATGGCGTGGATCGGCCTGGCCCGCCCCACGGAGTCCGAACTCCTCTCCCTTGCCGCCGAGTTCGACCTGCACCCGCTGGCGGTCGAGGACGCGATGGAGGCACACCAGCGCCCCAAGCTGGAGCGCTACGGCGACACGCTGTTCGTGGTGCTGCGCGCGGCCCGTTACCTGGACGCGCCCGAGGAGGTCGACTTCGGCGAACTCCACGTCTTCGTCGGCCCGGACTTCGTGATCACGGTCCGCCATGGCGCGGCCCCCGACCTGTCGGCGGTGCGCCGACGCATGGAGGAGACACCGGAACTGCTCAAACTCGGCCCGGAGGCGGTGCTCTACGCGATACTCGACACGGTGGTCGACGGTTACCTGCCGGTGGTGACGGGCGTCCAGAACGACATCGACGAGATCGAGACCGAGGTGTTCCGCGGCGACCCGGAGGTCTCCCGCCGCATCTACGAACTCTCCCGCGAAATGGTCGAGTTCCAGCGCGCCACCCGCCCACTGGTCGGCATGCTGCACGGCCTGATGGCCGGCTTCGCCAAGTACGACACGGACGAGGAGCTCCAGCGCTACCTCCGCGACGTCGCCGACCACGTCACCCACACCAGCGAACGCGTCGACGGCTTCCGCCAGGCCCTCACCGAGATCCTCACGGTCAACGCGACGCTGGTCACGCAGCAACAGAACGCGGAGATGCGGGCGTTGGCGGAGGCGGGGTTCGAACAGAACGAGGAGATCAAGAAAATCTCGTCCTGGGCGGCGATCCTGTTCGCTCCGACGCTGGTCGGGACGATCTACGGGATGAACTTCGAGCACATGCCGGAGTTGCACTGGACGTTCGGATACCCCTTCGCCATCGCCCTGATGGGGGTGGTGTGCACCAGTTTGTACGTCATCTTCAAACGGCGGGATTGGCTCTGAGCAACCGCCGAGCGAGGGGTTGCTCCATAGGCCGGAGCCCCCCCGACCGTGGGCGCATCGAACGCCTCCGAGGGCGCTGGGAGAATCTGGGGAATGCCGAGGAGGGGGCGCAGCGATGCTGCGCCCCTCCTTCAGACCCGTGACCTGCGATTTCACGATGCACGTCACTCTGCCCACCTGTATGCCGCCCTGTCCGAGCGCGGACTGACCCATGGGGTGTCCGTGCACGCGGATTGACCGTCCAGCCCTTCGTCGCGAAGCCCGAGTCCCCCACCCCGCAACGGAGGTGTCGGCTGCTGCCCCCGGCCCCGCTACCGCCACCGGGCATCGTCGGTGACAGCCCTGGCCGCCCGCCTCGACGCGCAGGTCTTCACTTCCCGCCGAGCAGTTGCGAGAAATTTCAAGTAAATGGCCGACGGGTCATTGCGCCCGTCAAGTGCCTCACCTACGCTCGGCCGAAGCAGGCGTAGCTCGATGAACTCCCTTGATTCCAGGGTGAGTTGCTGCGCGCCTGTTCCTGACGAGAATTTCCACCGCCCCGGTGGCCGGGTCGGCGAAATCCGAACCGGCGGCCGAGGCCAGGCTCTTGGAGTGAATATGGGTTCCCCGCGTTCCAGTCGGCGTCGTATGAGGCTCGCGACCATCGCGGCCGGGCTGGCAACCGTCGGTGCCTTCGCCGCCTCCTCGCCCGCGTCCGCTGCGGCGAACGGCGATGTCACGGTCACGCTCCGGGTGACCATCTCCCACGGTGACTCCGTTATCGCGAAGATCAACGGGGTGGACACCTGTTTCGTGGGCTTTACTCCTGGCAAGCCGAAAGACATTGTTGTCTCCGGACCTTCAGGCTCATGGGCGCACCTCGGCAGCACGCTCGACTGCTACTCCTTCACCGGCCACTTCGGCGGTAACACCCTGACCACCAACGGAGCGGTCATCCCCGTGACGTTCTGACAAGCCCGCATCGCCGAGGTGCCGGACCAGTCCTCCGAGACGGGTCCGGCACCGAGGCATTCGACCCGCCGGCCGTGTTCCGCACGCCAAGTTGGCCGCCGACGACCTGGCGCCTGTGTCCGGCCGGTACCCGCGGGGACGCCCGAGTCGCCGCGAGCGAGTTGTGCTCCACTCAGTAGAACCTCGGATTCATCGAGTAGGCGCCGTGCCCCATCGGCGAGCATCACCGCCAGGTCGGTGGCGATCCGTCCGGATCATGCCCGGTCCCGTGTGGCCGGAGTGGCCTGAGCGCGGCGGAGTACACGAAAACGGCTCACACCAGCTCTTTGACCTGCGACTTCAAGTTGGCGGAGGCTCACCGCTCGCCGTGCACTGAATGCTGCGCCACCTGGAGGGCTTCGCGTCGGAACCCCAGGTAGAGGGCTTGGTGCGCCATGGCCCGCAGGAGGTGCCCGCTCAGTGGTGCGTCGCCAGCGCCGGCCGCCGGTTTCACCGCAGTGTTGAAACGGTTGAGCGCGACAGCGTGCTCACGGTTGTCGAAGGCCATCCAGCCCGAAACGTGTGCGAGCTCCGCTGACGCTGAGAACATGGCGATGGCGTTCGTGCCGGGGACGTTCGCGATCCTCGTGCGGGCAGCGGCCCCTAGGTCGTGTCCCCGACCCCTTTCCGGGGCGTTCCCGATGGTGTGGGGATCGGGCACTTGGTGAGCTGTTCTCATGAGCCGTCAACAGTCCTCTCGTGGACTCCCCATCGCCCTTGCCGTCGCAGCCGTCGCCCTGGGAACGCTCACCGCCACCACTGCACCGGCCGGGCCACCTCACCACGCTCCGCCTCGATTACACCCGAACACCCAGGCCGCGCACGCGAAGACCCAGGCAGTGCTGAACGAGATCGTCGCGCAGGGCACCCCCGGCGTCATCGCCCGGATACGAGACGCGCGCGGTGTGTGGGATGGCCGGGCCGGTGTCAGTGACCTGGTCACCGAGCGGCCGAGGAACACCGGCGAGAAGTTCCGGATCGCCAGCGTGACCAAGACGTTCACCGCCACGGTGCTGCTCGGGCTCGAAGCCGAGGGCAGGATCTCGCTGGACGACAGCGTGGCGGAATGGCTGCCCGGGGTGGTGCGCGGCAAGGGCTACCGACCCGAGAACATCACCGTGCGGCACCTGCTCAACCACACGAGCGGCATCTTCGACTACAACATGGACGAGGGCTTTCGCACCCGGTACGCGGGGGACGAGTTCGACCGGAACCGCCACATCAGGTGGTCCCCACAAGAGCTGGTGGACATCGCGCTCGCCCACCCGCCCAACTTCCAGCCGGAGCAGGGCAGCAGGCCCGGAAGGCCAGGCAGGTGGGACTATTCCGACACCAACTACGTTGTCGCCGGCATGGTCGTCGAGAAAGCCACCGGCGGCACCTACGCGCAGGCGGTCGAGCGTCTTGTCATCCAGCCGCTCGGCCTGCGCGGCACGAGTGTGCCGGGCAGCTCGCCCCAACTGCCCGCACCGCACGCGAGGCACTACTCCACGCTGTTCGAGGACGGGCCGGAGGCGAAAGTGCGCGACGTCACCCAGTTCAGCCCCACCGTCGCCTTCTCCGCCGGTCAGATGATCTCGACCGTCGGAGACGTGAACACCTTCCTGTCCAAGCTGCTGGCCGGTGAGCTGCTGCCGCCCGCCCAGCAGCGGCAGCTGCTCGACGCGGTCCCCGTCGACGGGGACAAGGGACATGGTGATCCGCAGGACCGCTACGGCCTCGGCATACGGCACTTCAAGCTCAAGGAGGGCTGCTGGGCATGGGGCCACGGCGGCATGATCCCCGGCTCCGCGACCCGGACGCTCGCCTCGGCGGACGGCCGGCGCGTCATGACCATGAACCGCAACGGCGACTGGGGCGAGCAGCGACTGGAGGACGCGGCCGTCGAGACCGAGTTCTGCGAGCTCTGACAGTGCCTGTCCGACAATGCAGGTGAAGCCATCAATGCAGGTGAAGCCATCTCTGCGACATAGCCCGGACCGACAGTCGTATCCAGGTTGCCTGCCCCGCGACTTCGCCGGACCGCACCGCACCGCCCTCTTCGGCGACGGCGCGGTGGGCGCCGCCGTCCTGCTGGACCGGCTCGGCATCCAGCCGCGGGCGGTGGGCTTCCTCGCCAAGGTGGTACGCGGCGGGGGTGTCCGGTACGCGGCCGAGCTGCCCGAGCCGGTGCCGGGCGATGAGGCGGTGTCCGTGGTGCGTGCGTGGCTGGAGTCCGCGGCCACCGCCGCCGACGGGGTCGACGGCTCACCGCCCGCAAGGGGCGTCTCTACACTCCCGAGACCGTCCATCTGATGCCCGCCATACCGCTGACGGCGGCCGGCAAGCCGGACAAGCGGCTCCTGCGGGCCCGGCTGTCCGGCTGAGCCGCGGCAGTCGGACCCGACGCTCCGCCAAAGGCGCGGAACAGGACATCCTGACGGCGGTGTCGTCGTTGTGCCGGGCATGAAGATGATCGCTTACGCCACGCTTGCCGGTGCGGCCCTGCTCATGGCCGCCGTTCCCGCCTCAGCGGACGACGGCCCCCTTGACTTCGGCATCTTCCAGGGTGTCAACGAGACGAAGGGATCGAGCAGCACAGACGCGAGCCCGACCTGGACGCGGACGGGCGGCCGAGGGAGCGAAACCGTTCCGAAGTCGGCCCTGGCACAGCTGGTGGACAGCCTGGCGGGGCCCGGCCATCAGTGACCGGGCCCGGCAGTCCACGGGGGAGGGAGGTGCCCACCTCGCCCGGCCGACCGTACCGCGCGACCGGTCACCGTCTCGCGGACGGAGACGTCGCCTCCCTCCCCTCCGCCGGTCAGACAGTGACGTGAGCTGATTCGACCCGCTCCGGGTCGGCGGGGGCGGAACCCGGTACCGACGCGGTGGAACGGCGGGTGAGCCGGCGGGCCAGCGGCTCGGTGTAGCGAGCGGTGAGCGGGCCGACGACGACGAGGATCAGGACGTACGCGGTGGCGAGGGGACCGACGCGTGGCTCGACGCCGACGGCGAGTCCCGCGATGACGATGGAGAACTCGCCGCGTGCGACGAGGGTGCCGCCCGTTCGCCAGCGCCCCGCGCCCCGGATTCCCGCGCGGCGCGCGGCGTACCAGCCGGTGGCGATCTTGGTGAGGGCGGTGACGACGGCGAGGAGCAGGGCGGGGACGAGGACCGGCGGAATGTCGGCAGGGTCGGTGGACAGACCGAAGAACACGAAGAAGACGGCGGCGAACAGATCCCGCAGCGGGGCGAGGAGATTGCTGGCGCCCTCGGCGACCTCCCCGGACACGGCGATGCCGACGAGGAAGGCGCCGACGGCCGCGGAGACCTGGAGTTGCTGGGCGATCCCGGCGACGAGAAGGGTGACGCCGAGGACGACCAGCAGGAGCAGCTCCGCGTTGTCGGAGGAGACCGCACGGCTGATCAGCCGACCGTGGCGCAGCGCGACGTAGAGGACGGCGCCGACGGTGCCCAGGGAGATCAGCAGCGTGACGGCGCCGCCCGCCAGGCTGACGCCGGCGAGCAGGGCGGTGAGGATCGGCAGGTAGAGCGCCATGGCGAGGTCCTCGATGACGAGGACGCCGAGCACGACGGGGGTTTCGCGGTTGCCGAGCCGGCGCAGGTCGCCGAGGACCTTGGCGATGACACCGGAGGAGGAGATCCAGGTGACGCCGGCCAGCGCGACGGCGGCCACCGGTCCCCAGCCCAGGACCAGTGCGGCGACGGCGCCGGGTGTCGCGTTGAGGACGAGGTCGACCACGCCGGAGGGGTATTGGGTCTTGAGGTTGGTGACGAGTTCGGACGCGCTGTACTCCAGGCCGAGCAGGAGCAGCAGCAGGATGACCCCGATCTCGGCGCCGGTCGCCACGAACTCCTCGCTGGCCTGCAGGGGAAGGATGCCGCCGTGGCCGAAGGCGAGCCCGGCCAGGAGGTAGAGGGGTATGGGTGAGAAGCCCACGCGTCCGGCGAGTCGGCCCAGCAGGCCCAGGGCGAGGATGACCGCTCCGAGTTCGATGAGCATGGCGGTGGTGTGGTGCACGGGCGTCGGTCCTCCGGGTTCGGTTCGGTGACGGCGTCTGTGCCTGGTGGCAAAGGGCATTGGCGAGCGGGGCATGCCGGGGTTCCGTCGCTGCGCGCTGGTTCGGCGACAGGGCAGGGGGCGGTCATCGACTCGACTGGCCGAGCCCCGGCGGGCGGCGGAGTGTCAGGTGGCCGCGACACCGGTGAGGGAGCGCCTGGTGGAGCAACTGGTGCGTGCGTCGGACCAGGAGATCAAGCGCCGAGGGCAGTGCCCGAATCAGGAACGCTGTCACGGGCCGTGTTGTCGATGCGCACAGGCCGATCCATGTCACGTCCCCCCATCGCACCGTTCCGAAAGCGCCGAAAAATGAAATCCCCGCAGAATGAGCGGTCTGTCGCTCAATGGAGCGTCAAGGCTCGGTAAAGAAGCTTAGCGCATATGGAAGTGCGCATAAGGGGCGTTTAGTTGCTTACCATCAGAAAGAGGGCTGAGGATCTTGTCGGCGCACGGGCACAGGGGCCCGCCTCCCCCGTGGGCGGGCCCCTGACTCGATGGGCCGTGTGTCCCTACCGGCGGCTTCGCAGCAGCAGATGGAGGAAGTACGGCGTGCCGATGACCGCCGTCATGAGTCCGGCGCCGAGTTGGGCCGGTGCGATGACGGTGCGGCCCACGAGGTCGGCGGCGCACACGAGGACGGCGCCGAGGAGCACCGCGACCGGCACCACCCGGACGTGCTGCCGGCCCACGAGGGCACGGGCCGCGTGGGGTGCCACGAGTCCCACGAAGCCGATGGTGCCGGCGGCGGCCACGGCGGTGGCGCTGAGCAGGACGGCGAGCGTGAGGAAGCCGAGGCGCCCCCGTGCGAGGTTGAGCCCGAGGAGCTTCGGGGTGTCCTCGTCGAGCGACACCAGGTCGAGTTCCGTCCGCCGCAGGACGGCGACGGTCGCCCCGACAGCGAGGACGGCCGCGAGCGGCGCGACGTCGGGCAGGGTCCGCCCGTAGGTGGAGCCCGACAGCCAGGTGAGCGCCTTGGTCGCGTTGAACGGGTCGGTGAGGATGATCAGGAGGCTGATCAGGGCGGCTGTCGCAGTGGCGACGCCGAATCCGACCAGGACGAGCCGGTTCTGCCGGAAGCCTCCCCGTGCCGCGAGTCCGAAGACCAGGACGGAACTGATCGCGGCGCCCGCGAACGCCGCTCCGGCCACGCCCCACGATCCGACGGACGGGACGGTCGTCACGAGGAGGACGGCGCCGAGCGCGGCGCCGCCGGAGACGCCCAGGATTCCCGGCTCGGCGAGGGGGTTGCGGGTGACGGCCTGGACGAGCGTTCCCGCCAGGGCGAGGGCCGCGCCCGCGAGGAGGGCGGCCAGCACGCGGGGCACCCGGGTGTCCAGGACGAAGGTGATGGTCCGGCCGGCCCGTCCCTGCGCCCAGTTCAGCACGTCGCCCAGCAGGAGCTTGCTGTCTCCCAGCAGCACGGCGGCGATGGTCACGCCGACCAGCACGGCCGCCAGGACGGTCGTGGTGAGGAGGAAGACGGTCCTGCTCCTGATGCGCAGCCGGTCGGACGCGGCGGCTGAGGCCGTGTCACGGACCCGCGTGGCCATGGCGATCAGGAAGACGGCGCCGACGAGGCTGGTGACGACGCCGGTCGGCACGGCGACCGCGGTGTCCGCCGGCACGACGGCGCGCAGCAGCACGTCGGAGCCGAGGACCAGGGCGGCGCCGGTGAGGGCCACCACCGGCAGGGTCGTACGTGTCCGGGTGAACGCGCGGAACCTGCGGGCGAGGGGGCGGACGAGGGCGGGGGCGCACAGGCCGACGAAGCCGATGGGGCCGGCGAGTGTGACGGCGGCCGTGGAGAGCAGGGCGGCGAGCACGACCGCGGTGACGCGGGTGGCCCGCACGGGCACGCCGAGGCCGCGGGCGGCGTCGTCGCCGAGGGCCAGGGCGTCGACGCGGCGGGCGAGGAGCAGCAGTCCGAGGAGGCCGACGACGGCGATGGGGGCCATCTGGAGCACGCCGCCGAAGCCGTTCTGGGCGATGCTGCCCTGGTTCCACTGGTAGAGGCCCTCGGTCTGCTGGGGGAACAGCAGGAGCAGGCCCTCGGTGACGGCGGTGAGGCCGAGGGTGAGGGCGCTGCCCGCGAGGACGAGTCGTACGGTGCCGGCGCCCAGGCCGGAGAGCCCGAGCACGACGGCCGCGGCCGCGAGGCCGCCGGCGAACGCGACGCCGGAGGAGGCCAGCAGCGGCAGGGAGACGCCCGTGGCGGCGACCAGACCGAGGGCGAGGTACGAACCGGCGTTGACGGCGAGGGTGTCGGGCGAGGCGAGGACGTTGCGGCTGACCGCCTGGAGGGCGGCGCCGGCGATGCCGAGCACGGCGCCGACGAGGAGACCGGCGGTCATCCTCGGCAGCCGGGAGGCGACGACGACGGACGCGTCGGCCGGGTCGGCCCGGCCGGTGAGCGCCTTGAACACCTCCGGGGCGCCGACCGCGGCCGTGCCCTGTGTGATGTGCACGAGGGCGAGGGCGGTGACGAGGAGGAGCAGAGCGGCCGTCACCGCGGCCGCGCCGGTCCGGGACGGTGCCGCCGACGGACGGGTGGCGGGAGTCGCTGCGGTGACGGCCATGGTGCTACTTCGTCAGCGCGGCGACGAGGGTGTCGATGTACTGGTTCATCGACTCGGGGCCGCCGAACATCCAGATGCCGTCGGGCAGTCGGTGGACGTTGCCCTTCTTCACGAACGGCAGCGAGGTCCACACCTTGTCCTTGGCCAGGACGCCGTTCTCGGTGAACGGGGTGCTGCTCTTGTCGCCGTCGTTGGCGATGTAGGCGAACTGCACGTCGCCGAGCTTGGTGAGGCCCTCGACGTCGGTGGAGCCGAGCCCGTAGTCCTTGTCGCCCTTGACCGTCCAGGCGTTCTTCAGGCCGAGCTCCTCGCTGACCGCGCCGATGAGCGAGCCGCTGGTGAAGGGCCTGACGGAGACCTGGTTGGAGACGACGTAACCGTCCGCGAAGGCGAACTCGGCGCCGGCGAGACCGGCGTCGGCGAGGGCCTTCTTGCCCTCGGCGACCTTCGCGTCGAACCCGTCCTTGAGCTTCTCGGCCTGCTCGGTGGTGCCGGTGGCCTTGGCGATGAGGTCGACGTTCTCCTTCATCTGGCCGATCGGGTCGGAGGCGTCGGCGGACCGCACCTCCAGGACCGGGGCGACCTTGCGCATCTGCTTCACGGCGGCCGCCGGCAGGTCGGTGCTGGCGACGATGAGGTCCGGCTTCAGGGAGGCGATGGTGTCCATGCTCGGCTCGCCGCGCGTGCCGATCTCCTTGGGCTCGTTCTTCAGCGGGACCGCGCTGTCCCACGTCTTGTAGCCCTTGACGTCCGCGACGCCGACCGGGTCGACGCCCAGCGATATCAGGAGCTCGACCTCGTGCCACTCGGTTCCGACGACCTTCTTGGCCGGCCCGTCGAGTTCGACCTTCGTGCCCGAGGCGTCGGTGAGGGTGATGCGCTCGGTGGTCTTCTTGGCAGCGGCGGCGTCGGTGGCGGGCTCGGTGGTTCCGCAGGCGGCCAGGGTGAGGGCCGCGGCGGTGGCGGCCGCCGCGGTGAGAAGAAGGCGTCTCATGAGGAGGTGCTGAGCCTTTCGGTTCGCGAGTGGTGTCGGCCGATGGCGCGGGTGCGCAGCCGGCCGGTGAGGGGATCGGTGTCGACCTCGATGCGGATGCCGTACGTGTGGGACAGCCGCTGTGGCGTCAGTACGTCCGCGGGGTCGCCGTCGGCGATGACCCGCCCCTCGTGGAGCAGGACGATCCGGTCGGCCACGGCCGCGGCCTGGTCGAGGTCGTGCAGGACGGCACCCACGGCGATGCCGTGGTCGTCCGCCAGATCGCGCATAAGGTCGAGGAGTTCGACCTGGTAGCGCAGGTCGAGGTAGGTGGTCGGCTCGTCGAGCAGGAGTACGCCGGTCTCCTGGGCGAGGCAGCCGGCGAGCCACACGCGCTGGAGCTGTCCGCCGGAGAGGTGCTCGGCACCGCGTTCGGCGAATTCCGCGACGCCGGTCATCGCGAGCGCGCGGTCCACCGCCGCCCGGCCGCCCGGGTCGGCCCTGCCCCAGCGCCCCCGGTGGGGGTACCGGCCGAACTCGACGACGTCCCGTACCGTCAGACCGCTGGGCGTGGGGCGCCCCTGGGTCAGCAGGGCCACGTGGCGCGAGAACTCACGAGGAGTCAGCGCGAGGCCGTCGGTGTCGCCGTCGATGGTGAGCGTGGCGGTTTTCGGTCGCTGCAGTCGCGCGATGGTACGCAGCAAGGTCGACTTGCCGCTGCCGTTCGGTCCCACGAGCACCGTCACCTCGCCGGGCCGCAGCGTCATCGAGGCGTCGTGTACGACGTCGACACCGTCGTACGCCACGGTGACGCCCGTGGCCGACAGTTCATGACCGTGGGGACGGGTGGCCACGGCGCTCTCTTCACCTGCATGCACCCGGCGAGGTTAGCCTAACCTTATCGGAAGGGAAAGCGCCTCCAGGGGGTGCCGCAAGGGGGAATTCGGCCAACTGCCCTTCCAGGCCGCGGTGAGTTCTACGTAACGGGCCGTTCACAAAGGCCGGGACACCTGAGAAACAAGCGCTTCCTACCGTGTCCCGGACCCGCACCCAGCACGCGCACCCCCGGGAGACGTGGCAGTGAGCACCACCGAGTCACCCCTGACAGCGACGGGCCCCTCGAAGCCCGGCACGGACCAGGCGACCAAGGAGACCCTGGAGGACTACACCCTCCGCTTCGCGCCCCGCAGCTACCGGCGTTGGACCCCGATGGTCGTGGCGACGACCGCGCTGGGCGGCATCGCCTACATGGCCGACTTCTCCATCGGCGCCGGCATCGCCCTGGCCCACGGCACCGGCAACGCGCTGGTGGCCATCGCCGTCGCCGCGGTCGTCATCTTCGTCACCGGCTTCCCGCTGGCGTACTACGGCGCCCGCTACAACATCGACCTGGACCTCATCACCCGCGGCTCCGGCTTCGGCTACTACGGCTCGGTCCTCACCAGCGTCATCTTCGCCAGCTTCACCTTCATCTTCTTCGCCCTCGAAGGCTCGATCATGGCCCAGGGCCTCAAGATCGGCCTGGGCATGCCGCTGTGGCTGGGCTATCTGGTCTCCACGCTGATGGTGATCCCGCTGGTGATCTACGGCATGAAGGCGCTGAGCAAGCTCCAGGTGTGGACGACACCGGTCTGGCTGGTCCTGATGGTCGCCCCGCTGGTCTACCTGGTCGCCACCGACCCCGGCACGGTCGACCGCTTCCTCTCCTACGCCGGCACCGACGGCAAAGGCGGCGTCAACACCGCCTCCGTGCTGCTCGGCGCGGGCGTGTGCCTGTCCCTGATAGCCCAGATCGGGGAGCAGATCGACTACCTGCGGTTCATGCCGCCCAAGACCGAGGCGAACAAGCGCGGCTGGTGGACGGCCGTGGTGATGGCCGGCCCGGGCTGGGTGGTGCTCGGCGCGCTGAAGCAGGCCATCGGCGTCTTCCTCGCGGTGTACATCCTGGCCGAGGTCGGCCCGACCGCGGCACCCGAGCCGATCCAGCAGTTCCGCGGCGCCTTCGACGCGATGATGCCGTCCTGGATGGTCATCCCGCTCGCCGTGGCCCTCGTCGTGATCAGCCAGATCAAGATCAACGTGACGAACGCGTACTCCGGCTCGCTGGCCTGGACGAACTCCTTCACCCGCGTCACGAAGCGCTATCCGGGCCGGATGGTCTTCGTCCTGGTCAACCTGGCCTTCGCGCTGGTCCTGATGGAAGCCGACATGTTCAGCTTCCTCAACAGCATCCTGGGCTTCTACTCGAACTGCGCGATCGCCTGGGTGGTCACCGTCGCCACCGACATCGGTGTCAACAAGTTCCTGCTGAAACTCTCCCCGCTCCAGCCGGAGTTCCGCCGGGGCATGCTCTACGCCGTCAACCCCGTGGGCGTGGTGGCCTTCGTCGTCGCCTCCGGCCTGTCGATCGCCATGTACTTCCACGCGCTCGGCGACACGCTGCAGCCGTACTCCCCCGTGGCCGCGGCCGTCATCGCCTTCGTCCTCACCCCGCTGATGGCGATCGTCACCAGGGGCAGGTACTACCTGCGGCGCACCGACGACGGCATCGCCGAGCCGCTGCTCGACGCGGAGGGCAACCCGAGCGGGACGACGTACGAGTGCCATGTCTGCCACCAGGCGTACGAGCGTCCCGATCTGGCCGCCTGCCAGACCCATGACGCCGTCGTCTGCTCGCTGTGCCTGAGCACCGACAAGGTCGGCGACCACGTGCTGCCGGCCCCCGATCCCGCCCCGGCCACGAGCTGAGACGACCGGAAGGGCTCCCGCGAGTCACGCCCTCGTGGGAGCCCTTCGTCGTGCCGACGCGGCCGACGCGTCACACAGCGAGCAGCAGGCTGTCGCCGCGCTCCTTGGCGGCGGCGTAACGCCTGGCGACATCCTGCCAGTTGACGACCTGCCACATGGCCTCGATGAAGTCGACCTTCTGGTTCCTGTACTGGAGGTAGAAGGCGTGCTCCCAGGCGTCGAAGACCAGGATCGGGGTCGAGCCCTGGCCGACGTTGCCCTGGTGGTCGTAGACCTGCTCGACGATCAGGCGACCGCTCAGCGGCTCGTAGGCGAGCACACCCCAGCCCGAACCCTGGGTCGTGGCCGACGCCTTGGACAGCTGCGCCTTGAAGTGGGCGAACGAGCCGAAGGACTCCGCGATCGCGTCCGCCAGTTCGCCCACGCCGTCCTTCTCCAGCGGCTCGCCGCCGCCGTCACCGGTCATGTTGTGCCAGTAGATCGAGTGCAGGATGTGGCCGGAGAGGTGGAAGGCCAGGTTCTTCTCCAGGCCGTTGATCGAGCCCCACGACTCCTTGTCCCGTGCCTCGGCAAGCTGCTCCAGCGTGTCGTTGGCCCCTTTCACGTACGCGGCGTGGTGCTTGTCGTGGTGCAGCTCGATGATCTCGGGGCTGATCACGGGCGCGAGTGCCGAGTAGTCGTACGGAAGCTCCGGGAGCGTGTAAACAGCCATGTCCAACGTCCTCCGTTATTGCGAATGGTGTGCAACTGCACGCTAACAGCAGCAGCGGGGGCTTTTCGATCAGGCCATGGACCTAGGACCTCCGCCGTGCCGCGCTCTCAGGCGTCCTCGCCCTCCAGGTCGCCCTCCGTCTCCAGGTACACCTGGCGCAGCGCGTCCAGCACCGCCGGATCCGGCTTCTCCCACATCCCGCGCGACTCCGCCTCCAGCAGCCGCTCCGCGATGCCGTGCAGGGCCCAGGGGTTGGCCTGCTGGAGGAACTCGCGGTTGGCCGGGTCCAGGACGTAGGTCTCGGTGAGCTTGTCGTACATCCAGTCGGCGACCACGCCGGTCGTGGCGTCGTAGCCGAAGAGGTAGTCGACCGTGGCGGCGAGTTCGAAGGCGCCCTTGTAGCCGTGGCGGCGCATCGCCTCGATCCACTTGGGGTTGACGACCCGGGCGCGGAAGACGCGGGAGGTCTCCTCGACGAGGGTGCGGGTGCGGACCGTCTCGGGGCGGGTGGAGTCGCCGATGTACGCCTCGGGGGCGGTGCCGCGCAGGGCGCGGACCGTCGCCACCATGCCGCCGTGGTACTGGAAGTAGTCGTCCGAGTCGGCGATGTCGTGCTCGCGGGTGTCCGTGTTCTTCGCCGCGACCGCGATCCGCTTGTACGCCGTCTCCATCTCGTCGCGCGCCGCACGGCCGTCGAGGTCACGGCCATAGGCGTAGCCGCCCCACACCGTGTAGACCTCGGCGAGATCGGCGTCGGTGCGCCAGTCGCGGGAGTCGATGAGCTGGAGCAGGCCGGCGCCGTAGGTGCCGGGACGGGAGCCGAAGATGCGGGTGGTGGCGCGGCGTTCGTCACCGTGGGCCGCCAGGTCGGCCTGGACGTGGGCGCGTACGTGGTTCGCCTCGGCCGGTTCGTCCAGCGAGGCGGCCAGCCGTACGGCGTCGTCCAGCAGCCCGATCGTGTGCGGGAAGGCGTCCCGGAAGAAGCCGGAGATGCGCAGGGTGACGTCGATGCGCGGACGGCCCAACTCCTCGTACGGGATGGCCTCCAGGCCCGTGACACGGCGGGACGCGTCGTCCCAGACCGGGCGGATGCCGAGCAGCGCGAGGGCCTCGGCCACGTCGTCGCCGGCCGTGCGCATGGCGCTGGTGCCCCACAGGGACAGGCCGACGGAGGTGGGCCAGTCGCCGTTGTCCGTGCGGTAGCGCTCCAGGAGCGAGTCCGCGAGGGCCTGGCCGGTCTCCCAGGCCAGGCGGGAGGGGACCGCCTTGGGGTCGACAGAGTAGAAGTTGCGGCCCGTCGGGAGGACGTTCACCAGGCCCCTGAGCGGTGATCCCGAGGGGCCCGCCGGGACGAAGCCGCCCGCCAGGGCGTGGACGGTGTGGTCGAGTTCGGCGGTGGTCGCCGACAGGCGCGGGACCACCTCGCGGGCCGCGAACTCCAGGACGGCCGCGACCTGCTCGCCGTGGTCGGTGGGGACGGCGGCCGGGTCCCAGCCCGCGTCCTCCATCGCCTGGACCAGGGCGCGGGCCTTCTCCTCCGCCTCGTCGGCCGTGGTGCGGGTCGCGGCGGACTCGTCCAGGCCGAGGGCCTCGCGCAGACCGGGCAGGGCCTTGGCGCCGCCCCAGATCTGGCGGGCGCGGAGGATGGCGAGGACGAGATTGACCCGGTCGGCACCGGCCGGCGGGGAGCCCAGGACGTGGAGTCCGTCGCGGATCTGCGCGTCCTTGACCTCGCAGAGCCAGCCGTCGACGTGCAGCAGGAAGTCGTCGAAGCCGTCGTCGTCGGGGCGGTCCTGCAGGCCGAGGTCGTGGTCGAGCCTGGCGGCCTGGATGAGGGTCCAGATCTGGGCGCGGATCGCCGGGAGCTTGGCCGGGTCCATGGAGGAGATCTGGGCGTACTCGTCGAGGAGTTGCTCCAGGCGCGCGATGTCGCCGTAGGAGTCGGCGCGGGCCATCGGCGGGACGAGGTGGTCGACCAGGGTGGCGTGCACGCGGCGCTTGGCCTGGGTGCCCTCGCCGGGGTCGTTGACCAGGAAGGGGTAGACCAGGGGGAGGTCGCCGAGGGCGGCGTCGGGGCCGCAGGCGGCGGACAGGCCGGCGTTCTTGCCGGGCAGCCACTCCAGGTTGCCGTGCTTGCCGAGGTGGATCATCGCGTCGGCGCCGAAGCCGCCGTCCTCGGCGCGGGCCGCGATCCAGCGGTAGGCGGCCAGGTAGTGGTGCGAGGGCGGCAGGTCCGGGTCGTGGTAGATCGCGATCGGGTTCTCGCCGAAGCCGCGCGGGGGCTGGATGAGGATCAGCAGGTTCGCGAAGCGCAGGGCGGCGAGGACGATGTCGCCCTCCTCGTTGCGGCTGCGGTCGACGAACATCTCGCCGGGCGCCGGGCCCCAGTGCTCCTCCACGGCCGACCGCAGCTCCTCGGGGAGCGTGGCGAACCAGCGCCGGTAGTCGGCCGCCGGGATACGGACCGGGTTGCGGGCCAACTGCTCCTCGGTGAGCCAGTCCTGGTCGTGGCCGCCGGCCTCGATCAGCGCGCGGATCAGTTCGTCACCGTCGCCGGAGGCCAGACCGGGGATGTCGGCGTCGCCGAAGTCGTAGCCCTCCGCCTGAAGCCGCCTGAGCAGCGCGACGGCGCTGGCGGGGGTGTCGAGGCCGACCGCGTTGCCGATGCGGGAGTGCTTGGTCGGGTACGCGGACAGGACGAGGGCGACGCGCTTGTCGGTGGCCGGAATGTGCCTCAGGCGCGCATGCCGTACGGCGATCCCGGCGACGCGGGCCGCGCGCTCCGGGTCGGCGACATAGGCCGGGAGTCCGTCGGCGTCGATCTCCTTGAAGGAGAACGGGACGGTGATGAGGCGGCCGTCGAACTCCGGTACGGCGATCTGGCTGGCCGCGTCGAGCGGGGAGACCCCCTCGTCGTTCTCCTCCCAGGCGGTGCGTGAGCCGGTCAGGCACAGGGCCTGGAGGATCGGCACGTCCAGGGTGGTGAGCGCGCCCGCGTCCCAGGACTCGTCGTCACCGCCGGCGGACGCCTCGGCGGGCTTGGTGCCGCCGGCGGCGAGGACGGTGGTCACGATGGCGTCGGCGGCGCGGAGTTCCTCGACGAGTTCGGGCTCGGGGGCCCGCAGGGACGCCACGTACAGCGGGAGCGCTCGGCCGCCCGCGTCCTCGATGGCGTCGCACAGGGCGCCCACGAAGGCGGTGTTGCCGCTCATGTGGTGGGCGCGGTAGTAGAGCACGGCCACGGTCGGCCCCTCGCCACGGGACTCGCGCTCCAGCGGACCCCAACTGGGCGCGGGCTCCGGCGCCTCGAAACCGTGCCCGGTGAGCAGGACCGTGTCGGAGAGGAAGCGGGCGAGCTGCTCCAGGTTGGCGGGGCCGCCGTGGGCGAGGTAGGCGTGGGCTTCGGCGGCGATGCCGACGGGGACCGTGGAGGCGGCCATCAGCTGGGCGTCGGGGGCCTGTTCGCCGGTGAGGACGACGACCGGGCGGCCGTCGGCGAGCAGCAGGTCCAGGCCGTCCTGCCAGGCGCGGATGCCGCCGAGGAGTCGTACGACGACGAGGTCGACGCCGTCGAGGAGGGCGGGGAGGTCGTCGAGCGGGAGGCGGGCCGGGTTGGCGAAGCGGTAGCGCACCGGGCCGTTCGCCGCGCGGGCGCTGAGCAGGTCGGTGTCGGACGTCGACAGGAGCAGGATACGGGGGTGCGGGGAGTGACCCCCGGAAGAGTGCAGCATGCGGCGTCGGCCTTCCTCGGGGTGTCCGCGCCCCGGGCGGTGTCGGGTTGGGGTCTCCCCTGCTCACGGGGTCCTCGCCCTGCTCGCGTGAAGGCGGGAGCGGGGGGAGGAACCGAGAGCCGGGTAAGGGAGTTCCTGGCTCGCCCGACCCCTGCGGGCGGGCTCACAGTGGCGGGACCGCGCCGGAATCGCACCGGGCTTCCTCCCCTGTCGCCGTCGTGGCGATGGCGGACCGGATGATCCACCGAGGAGCATAGTAAGGGGCGCCCGAAAAGGGCGGGGCGTACAGCTCGTACGACGGTCGGTATGCTCGCCGCCATGTCCACGCCTGCCGTCCACTCATCGCCCCAGGCCACAGCGGTCTCCCGGGGCCGCGGTGACGCCTGCCCGGGGACGCTGCGGCTGCACGCCGCGGACGACGGCGCGCTGGCCCGGGTCCGCGTTCCCGGCGGGGTGCTGACCGCCCGGCAGGCGGAGGCGCTCGCGGACGCGGCCCGACGGCTGGGCGACGGTGATCTTCATCTCACCTCGCGGGGCAATGTGCAGCTGCGCGGGCTCCGGGAGACGTGCGGTGCGGAGCTGGCCGAGGTGCTGGACGCAGCCGGCCTGCTGCCCTCGCGCGGGCACGAGCGGGTGCGCAACATCGTCGCCTCGCCGCTGTCCGGCCTCGACGGAGACGGATTCCGGGAGATACGGCCGTGGTTGTCGGCCCTGGACGAGTCGCTGTGCGCGAGCGAGGCGGCGCGGGCGTTGTCGGGGCGGTTCCTGTTCGCGCTGGACGACGGGCGCGGGGACGTGGCCGGTCTGGGCGCCGACGTGACCGTGCGCGCCGCCGCGGACGGCGGCGCGCTGCTCGGCGTGGGTGCGGCGCGCGAGTGCCTGTACGTGTCCGGGGAGGACGCGCCGCGTGCCGCGCTGGTGGCGGCGGAGACGTTCCTCGCGGTGGCTCGGGAGCACGGGGCGCGGGTCTGGCGGGTGAGCGAACTGCCCGTTCCGCCCGATGAGTTGACGCACGAGGTCCGGCGCTCCCTGGCCGCCGCGGGCATCGGCACCTCGCCGCGGACGCCGGACGGCGCGGGCGGTGGGCAGGGCCCGCCCCCGGGGATCGTCGGCGCCGCCCTCTCCGTTCACGCTCCTCTCGGCCGCCTCACGCCCCTCCAGTGGCAGGAGTTGCGCCATGCCGCCGTCGACGAGCTGCGGCTGACGCCCTGGCGCGGAGTCGTGGTGCCCACCCCGGGAACGGGCCCGGACGACGCCGCCCGCGCACTGGCCCGTCTCTCCGCGACCGGCCTCGTCACGGACCCCGCCTCGCCCTGGCTGCGGGTCGGTGCCTGCATCGGCCGACCCGGATGCGCCAAGTCCCGGGCCGACGTGCGGGCGGACGCGGAGCGGAGCCTGGCCGCCGCGGGCGGCGCGCGGCTGCCTTTGTACTGGTCCGGGTGCGAACGGCGCTGCGGACACCCCCGAGGCGACCGGATCGACGTGGTCGCCGTCCCCGGCGGCGGCTATCAGCTCGGCGCCGTCACCGCGGGACAACAGCCGCGCGTGGCCCGCCTGGACGACCCCTGCGACCTCGCCGCCGCCCTGGCGGCGATCCCTTCATGAGCCGTATCACGACCGAGAGCAGCGAGAACAACACCGTGACCACGTACGACTACGAGAAGGACGGCGCGGCCATCTACCGCCAGTCCTTCGCCACGATCCGCGCGGAGGCGGACCTCGCGGGCCTGCCCGCCGACGTCAGCCAGGTCGCGGTCCGGATGATCCACGCCTGCGGGATGGTCGACCTCGTACGGGACCTGGCCTACACCCCCGCGGTCGTGGCCCGCGCCCGCGAGGCCCTGCGGGCCGGCGCGCCCATCTTCACCGACGTGCGGATGGTGGCCAGCGGCGTGACCCGCAAGCGGCTGCCGGCCGACAACGACGTGCTCTGCACCCTTTCCGACCCGGCCGTCCCGGAGCTGGCGGCGCAGCTCGGCACCACCCGCAGCGCCGCCGCGCTGGAGCTGTGGCGGGACCGGCTGGAGGGCTCGGTCGTCGCCGTCGGCAACGCGCCCACCGCCCTGTTCCGTCTCCTGGAGATGATCGAGGAGGGCGCACCCCGCCCGGCCGCGGTCATCGGCGTCCCCGTCGGTTTCATCGGCGCCGCCGAGTCCAAGGACGCCCTGGCCGAGCACCCCTTCGGCCTGGAGCACCTGGTGGTACGGGGCCGACGTGGGGGCAGCGCCATCGCCGCCGCCGCGCTCAACGCGATCGCGAGTGAGGAAGAGTGAGCGGGAAGCTGTACGGCGTCGGGCTCGGCCCGGGCGATCCGTCCCTGATGACCGTGCGGGCCGTGGAGGTCATCGCCGAGGCCGACGTGATCGCGTACCACAGCGCGCGGCACGGCCGGTCCATCGCCCGCTCGATCGCGGCGCGGCACATCCGTGCCGACCACATCGAGGAACGGCTGGTCTACCCGGTCACGACCGAGACCACCGACCACCCCGGCGGCTACAAGGGCGCCATGGAGGAGTTCTACGCGGAGGCGGCGGCGAGGCTGGCCGCGCATCTCGACGCCGGCCGGACGGTCGCCGTCCTCGCGGAGGGCGACCCCCTCTTCTACGGCTCGTACATGCACATGCACAAGCGGCTCGCCGATCGCTACGACACCGAGGTGATCCCCGGTGTCACCTCCGTGTCGGCCGCGGCGGCCCGGCTGGGCACCCCGCTGGCCGAGGGTGAGGAGGTGCTCACGATCCTGCCGGGCACCCTGCCCGAGGAGGAGCTCACCGCGCGGCTCGCCGCCACGGACGCGGCGGTCGTCATGAAGCTGGGGCGCACCTTCGCCAAGGTGCGGCGCGCACTGGCGGATTCGGGGCGGCTGGGCGAAGCAAGGTACGTCGAGCGGGCCACCATGGCCGGGGAGCGTCTCGCCGAACTGGCGGACGTGGAGCCTGAGTCGGTGCCGTACTTCTCGGTGGCCGTGCTGCCCAGCCAGGTCGACGCCGAGCCTCCCGTGCGCGAGCTGGGGGAGGTCGTGGTGGTCGGGACGGGTCCGGCGGGCCCGCTGTGGCTGACGCCCGAGACGCGGGGCGCCCTCGCCGCCGCGGACGATCTCGTCGGCTACACCACCTACCTGGACCGGGTGCCGGTCCGTCCCGGTCAGCGCCGGCACGGCTCCGACAACCGGGTCGAGGCCGAGCGCGCCGAGTTCGCACTCCAACTCGCCCGGCGCGGGCGGCGGGTGGCCGTCGTCTCCGGCGGCGATCCGGGGGTCTTCGCGATGGCCACGGCCGTGCTGGAGGTCGCCTCGCAGAAGGAGTACGCGGACGTGCGCGTGCGGGTGCTGCCCGGGGTGACCGCGGCCAACGCGGCCGCCGCGCGCGCCGGTGCCCCGCTCGGGCACGACTACGCCACCCTCTCCCTGTCCGACCGGCTCAAGCCCTGGGAGGTCATCGCGGAGCGGCTGCGCGCCGCCGCCTCGGCCGACCTGGTGCTGGCCCTGTACAACCCCGGCTCCCGCAGCCGCACCTGGCAGGTGGGCAAGGCCCGCGAGCTGCTCCTGGAGCACCGGGCGCCGGACACGCCGGTCGTGGTCGCGCGGGACGTCGGCGGCTCCGGCGAGCGGGTCCGGATCGTACGGCTGGCGGACCTCGACCCGGCCGAGGTCGACATGCGCACGGTCCTGCTGGTCGGTTCGTCACAGACACAGGTCGTACGGCGCGGGGACGGCGAGGAGGTCGTCTGGACGCCTCGCCGCTATCCGGAGGCCTGAGGGCGATCCACGGCATCCGATGCCGGGCGGTGTCGCGGCCGGCGACGTCCTCGCGCGGCCCGGCACCGGATGGCTCTCCTGCTGGACCACCGCCGGCGCCCGCGGACCCACGCGCAAGGTCACCGAGGCGGAAGGGGCACGCCCTGGTCGACGCCCTCTTCGGCGGGCACCAGCCCCTGGGCCGGCCCCGCGGTCCATCTCTCCTCGATGCGGCCGACCCTCCACACCAGCAGGGCCACGGCCCAGGTGGCGAAGAACAGCCCGACGACGATGTAGCCGACGACGTTCAGGTCCAGCCCGGACACCCAGTCCCAGAAGGCGCCGTGCAGTCCCGCCTTCTCCGCGATCAGGCCGAGCAGTTCGACCGTGCCGATGAGGAGGGCGACGGCGACGGACAGGCCGGTGATGGTGAGGTTGTAGTAGACCTTGCGGACCGGGTTGGAGAAGGCCCAGCCGTAGGCGAAGTTCATGAACGAGCCGTCGATGGTGTCGAGCAGCGACATGCCGGCCGCGAACAGGACGGGCAGGCACAGGATCGCGTACCAGGGCAGTCCGGAGGCGGCGCCCGAGCCGGCCAGGACCATGAGCGCGATCTCGGTCGCCGTGTCGAAGCCGAGGCCGAACAGCAGGCCCAGCGGGTACATCTGCCAGGGCTTGGTGATCGACTTCATCAGGCGGCCCAGCAGCCGGTTCATGAAGCCGCGGTTGTGGAGCTGTTCTTCGAGGGCGGCCTCGTCGAAGTGGCCGGAGCGCATCTGGCGGAAGACCCTCCAGATGCCGGCCATGATCACGATGTTGATGACGGCGATGACGTAGAGGAAGGTCCCCGAGACCGTCGTGCCGATCCAGCCGGCGACGCTGTGCAGGCCGGAGTCGTCGTCGCGCACCGGGTCCGCCAGCGCCTTCACGCCGAGGGAGAGCAGGAAGGCCAGCGCGAAGACGATCGAGGAGTGGCCGAGGGAGAACCAGAAGCCGACCGACAGCGGCCGCTGTCCCTCGCTCATCAGCTTGCGGGTGGTGTTGTCGATGGCGGCGATGTGGTCGGCGTCGAAGGCGTGCCGCATGCCGAGGGTGTAGGCGGTCACGCCGATGCCGATGCCGAAGGTCTTCGCCCCGAGGCTGTAGTGCTCCGGAGCCACGATCACGACCAGCGTGAACCAGCCGATGACGTGCAGGGCGAGGATGAACGCCGCCATCCCGCCGAGACTCGCCCACTCCTTGCGGGTCATCGACGTGCGGATGCGGTGCCGTCTCGTCAGTTGGTTCTCGTCAGCCACACCCCTCAGGTTGCTGCAACGAGGTTGCAGGTAGAAGCAAGGTGCGGCAAAGCCCGGGTCAGGTTTCAGTCGGCGGCCGGGAAACCGTGCGCGCCGCGCCGTTCCCCGATCCAGTCGGCGGCCTGCTCGGGCCCGGCCACCACCGGCACCCCTTCGGGCACCGGCGGCCTGCGCACGACGACCACGGGCAGTCCGGCCTCGCGGGCCGCGGCCAGCTTCGGCGCGGTGGCCGCTCCCCCGCTGTCCTTGGTCACCACGACGTCGACGCGGTGGCGGCGCAGCAGTTCGCGTTCGCCGTCGAGGGTGAAGGGGCCCCGGTCGAGCAGCACTTCCATGCGGGGCGGGTGCGGCGGCTCCGGCGCGTCGACGGACCGTACGAGGAACCACAGGTCGTCCAGGGCCGCGAAGGCCGCCAGGCCCATGCGCCCGGTGGTCAGGAAGACCCGCCGGCCGAGCGCGGGAAGCAGCTCCGCGGCCCCTTCCAGTGACTCGGCCTCGTGCCAGTCGTCGCCCGCCACGGGGACCCAGCCGGGACGCCGCAGCGCGAGCAGGGGAACATGGGCGGTGGCGGCGGCCCGCGCCGCGTTGAAACTGATCGTCCGAGCGAAAGGGTGCGTGGCGTCGATGAGCGCGTCCACCTCGTGCTCACGCAGCCACGCGGCCAGCCCCTCGGCACCGCCGAAGCCGCCCACGCGTACCTCGCCGGGCGGCAGCCTGGGCGCGGCCACGCGTCCGGCCAGGGAGTTCGTCACGCGCAGTCCGGGCCGGGCGTCGGCCGCCAGGAGTTCGGCGAGGCGACGGGCCTCGGTGGTCCCGCCCAGGATCAGTACGTGCACGAAGTCCGGTTTCCTTCCGAAGAGTGAGGCATGAGCAGCGAGGCCAAGGGCGGCCGTAGCGCCCAACTGAAGCACACCGGCCTGCGGCACGGCTGGACCACGGGGGCCTGCGCGACCGCGGCGACGACGGCCGCGTACACCGCGCTGCTGACCGGGGAGTTTCCCGATCCGGTGTCGATCACGCTGCCCAAGGGGCAGACGCCGTCGTTCGCCCTCGCCGTCGAGGAGCTGACGGGTGCGTCCGCGATGGCGGGGATCGTGAAGGACGCCGGCGACGACCCGGACGTCACCCACGGCGCGCTGGTCCGGGCCACCGTGCGGGCGCTGCCCGCCGGGGCCGGCGTCGTCTTCAGGGCCGGTCCCGGCGTGGGCACGATCACCCGCCCCGGTCTGCCCCTCCCGGTCGGCGAACCGGCCGTCAACCCGGTGCCGCGCCAGATGATGCGCGACCATGTCGCCCGGGTCGCGCAGCGGTACGGCGGCTCCGGCGACGTCGAGATCACCGTCTCCGTGGACCACGGCGAGGAGATCGCCCGCTCCACCTGGAACCCCCGCCTCGGCATCCTCGGCGGGCTGTCCATCCTGGGCACGACGGGCATCGTGGTCCCGTACTCGTGCTCGGCGTGGATCGACTCCATCCGGCGCGGCGTGGACGTGGCGCGGGCCGCTGGGCGCACCCATGTGGCGGGGTGCACCGGCTCCACCTCCGAGAAGACGGTCGTGGCCGAATACGGCCTCCCCGAGGACGCCCTGCTCGACATGGGCGACTTCGCGGGCGCGGTCCTGAAGTACGTACGCCGCCACCCCGTCGAGCGCCTCACGATCTGCGGCGGCTTCGCCAAGCTCTCCAAGCTGGCCGCGGGCCACCTGGACCTGCACTCCGCCCGCTCCCAGGTCGACAAGGGCTTCCTCGCCGAACTCGCCCGCCGGGGCGGCGCCGACGAGGCGCTGGCCGTCGAGGTCGCGCGGGCCAACACCGGCCTGGCCGCCCTCCAGTCGTGCGCGGCGGCCGGGGTTCCGCTGGGCGACCTGGTGGCGGTCGCCGCCCGCGACGAGGCCCTGGCCGTGCTGCGGGGCGCACCCGTCGCGGTCGACGTGATCTGCATCGACCGGGCGGGGACGGTCGTCGGCCGCAGCGCGGTGCGGTAGCCGGAGGCCACGGAGGGTCAGGACAGCGCGAACCACAGGTCGGGGCGCTCCCAGGTGACCTTGGGCGGGGACGGGGCGACCGTGCCCACCCGCTGGGCTCCCATCCGCCGGTAGAACCCCTCGGCCGGCGGATGCGCGACGACACGCACCCCGGCCAGACCGGCTGTGCGGGCCTGGCCGATCATGTGGTCGACGAGGAGCCGGCCGATGCCGCGGCCCTGGGCTTCGTCGGCGACGAACGCCAGGTCCAGCTCCGACGGAGCCGGCACGAGGGAGTAGAAGCCGAGCAGCCGCCCGGCCGGGTCCTCGGCGAGGAAGACCAGGTGCCGGTCGACGTAGTCGGCGGTGACCCGGTACCCGGTGATGATCGAGGCGTAGGTCTCCTGGTAGGCGCCGGATGCCCGGACCATCGCCGTGAGTCGATCGGCGTCCCCCGCGGCTGCCCTGCGGATCAGCGCCTCAGCAGACATGCCGCTCCCGCTCCGGCGAGTACAGGTGGCTGTCGCGGAACTGCTCCGCTCCCAGCGTCCGCCCGACCATGATCACGGCCGTGCGCAGCACTCCGGCCTCCTTCACCTTCCCGGCGATCTCGTCGAGCGTGCCGCGGATGACCAGCTCGTCGGGGCGGGAGGCGTAGGCGACCACGGCGGCGGGGCAGTCGGCGCCGTAGTGCGGCAGCAGTTCGTCGACCACGCGGTCCACGTACCTGGCGGCCAGGTGCAGCACGATCAGCGCCCCGCTGCGGCCGAGAGTGGCCAGGTCCTCGCCCTCGGGCATGGCGGTGGCCCGGTGGGCGACGCGGGTGAGGATGACGGTCTGGCCGACGGTCGGCACGGTCAGCTCCCGCTTCAGGGCGGCCGCGGCGGCGGCGAAGGCCGGCACGCCCGGCACGACCTCGTAGGGCACCCCGGCCGCGTCGAGGCGCCGCATCTGCTCGGCGACCGCGCTGAACACGGACGGATCCCCGGAGTGCAGCCGGGCCACGTCGTGCCCCTCCTCGTGCGCGCGGAGCAACTCGGCGGTGATCTCGTCGAGGTCGAGCTGCGCGGTGTCCACCAGGCGTGCGTCCGGCGGGCATTCGGCGAGCAGTTCGCGCGGCACCAGGCTGCCCGCGTACAGGCAGACCTGGCACGCGGCGAGCGTCCGGGCGCCGCGCACCGTGATCAGGTCGGCGGCGCCGGGGCCGGCACCGATGAAGTACACGGTCATCTGTCTGCTCCAGGGAGGGGGTCGAGGGTTTTCTGTACGGCCCACTGGGTCACCGGCATCGCCTGCCGCCAGCCCGTGAAGCCGCCCACCGGGACGGCGTGGGCCACCGCGAGCTTGGTCAGTTCGCCGCCGTGGCGCCGGTGGGCGTCGGCCAGCAGCGCCTCCGACTCCAACGTCACGGTGTTGGCGACGAGTCGCCCGCCGACCGGCAGCGCCTCCCAGCAGGCGTCGAGGAGACCGGGCGCGGTCAGCCCGCCGCCGATGAACACCGCGTCCGGCGACGGGAGTTCGGCGAGGACGGCGGGGGCGGCGCCGGTGACGACGCGCAGTCCCGGAACGCCCAGCCGCTCGGCGTTGCGCCCGATCCGCTCGGCGCGCACCGGGTCGCGTTCCACGCTGACCGCCCGGCACGACGGGTGCGTCCGCATCCACTCGACGGCGATCGAGCCGGAGCCGCCGCCGATGTCCCACAGGAGTTCACCGGGGGCGGGTGCGAGGACGCCCAGCGTGGCGGCGCGGACGTGGCGCTTGGTGAGCTGGCCGTCGTGTTCGTACGCGGCGTCGGGCAGTCCGGGCACGGCCCCGAGGCGCAGGGCGTCCGGGGCGCGACGGCATGCGACGGCGACGAGGTTGAGGGGGTCACCGGCCGGGTGGGACCACTCGTCGGCGGCGACCTCACCCGTCACCTGCTCCTTCGGGCCGCCGAGTTGTTCCAGCACGCGCATCCGGCTCGGCCCGAAACCGCGGTCCCGCAGCAGGGCGGCGACCTCGGCGGGGGTGGTGGCGTCCGCGCTGAGCACGAGAAGGCGGCGGCCTTCGTGCAGGGCGGCGGCCAGGCGGGCGGCGGGCCTGCCGACGAGCGTGACCACCTCGACGTCCTCCAGCGGCCAGCCGAGGCGGGCGCAGGCATGGGAGACGGAGGAGGGGTGCGGCAGAACGCGCACGGCACCGGCGCCGAGCACCTCGGTGAGGGCGCGCCCGATGCCGTAGAACATCGGGTCCCCGCTGGCCAGTACGGCGATGCGGCGACCGGCGTGCGCGGCGAGCAGGCCGGGGACCGCAGGCCGCAGGGGTGCCGGCCAGCGGATCCGTTCCCCCGCGCACTCCGGTGGCAGCAGGTCCAGTTGGCGCGGGCCGCCGATGAGGACCTCGGCGTCGAGCAGCGCGGTGCGGGAGCCGTCCGGGATGCCCGCCCAGCCGCCGGCTCCGATCCCGACGACGGTCACGGCGGCGGACGCGGCGGGGTCGGCTGCATCGGCGGGGCGTACGGAGGTCACGGCTGGGTTCCTCGGGTCGTCAGGGCAACGAAGAGGCACTTTACGGGGCGGTGGCCTGCGCTTCCTCGGTCGGGTGCGTCACCGCGCCCGGCGGTGGCGCGGGCGTGAGACCAGCCATGCCACACCGGACACCACGGCGCCGACGGCGAGGGCCGGACCCAGGTGGTGGTGGACGGGCAGGTCGGCGCTCGGCCCCGAGGTGTGGGCGCCGGCCCTCAACCCCGTCACGAACAAATAAGTGCTCGCGGCAGCCAGTCCGCAGGCGAGCACGGTGAGCGCCCTGGTGGTGGTCAGGGCCGATCTGCGCGAGGACCCCGCCGCGAGGACGCCGGCCGCTTCGGCGGCGAGCATCAGCAGGTACTGGGCCAGGGCGGTGGAGGGGGAAGCGAAGCCGTCGGCCGTGCCGTCGAGGGTGAAGTGCGTGGCCATCCGGTCGGGAAGCGCGTCGCGCAGCGCCAGGAAGGCGATGACCGTGATCAACGCCCCAGTCGCGAAGGGCGCGGTGAGCAAGGTGACGCGGCGTAAGCGGCCGGTGGTCGTGCCGTGGGCGACGGGCATGGATCCTCCTGCGCGTCCGACGGCGTCGTGTCGCCGTCTCGTCGTGTCATCGTCGTGTCGTCGTGTCGCCGTGTCATCGTCTCGTCGTCGACCGCCCGCCCCGTGTGGGCCGGTTCAGCGAGCGCGCGGATCGTGATCCGGGTCCGGCGCGGCGGCGTCGGTTCCCGCGGTGACACGGCGGTAGGCGGCGCGGGCGTGGAGGAGGCGGGCCAGGGTGGTGCCGAGGAGGGTGGCGGCGAGCAGGCAGGAGAGCCAGAACGTGTCGCGGTGCCCGGCCCAGGTGAGGGTGCCGGCCGGCGGGATGGCGAAGCCGTTGAGGAACAGCCAGCACAGGACGGCCGTGCCGGGCGCCGCGGCGAAGTGGGAACGCAGCCCCAGGAGAGCCGCGAGCAAGGACAGAGCGGTCAGGGCGAGCGAGGGGCGCCCTGGGCCGACGAGGACGTTGAGGAGGGCCACCAGCGCCAGTGCGCCGCCGAACGCCGCGGCCCACACCAGCGGCGTGGCCGCGGGCCTCGGAACGGGCCGGGCTCCCGTACCGAGTGACACCCACTCAATCATGCTCGCGTTTCCTTCCGGCGTCCCCGTCGCTCGTCAGGATGTCATCAAAGATCGCCGGCGTCCTGCCCCGGGGCGTCAGTTCAGCGCAGCCTGTCCTTGGCCTTGTAGTAGGCGCCGCCGAACGGCAGGAACCAGGCGGTGCCGTTGTAGAAGGGGACAGGGACCTTGGGGAAGCCGAGGCCGCGCAGCGGGTTGGCGTCCGGCTTGCCGTCCATCATCTCGGCGACCGCGCGGCCCATGTAGGTGGCCATCTGGACGCCGTGTCCGCAGTAACCCATCGAGTAGTACAGGCCCTTGGCCCCGTCGGCCTCGCCCGCGTGCGGCAGGCGGTCCCAGGAGAAGCCGACCATGCCGCCCCAGACGTAGTCGATCCGTACGTCGGCGAGCTGCGGGAAGATCTCCGCCATCTCCCGCTTGAGGATGTCGCCGCTCTTGACGTCCGAGGCCGGGTTGGAGGGGGCGAAGCGGGCCCGGCCGCCGAAGGCGAGGCGGTTGTCCGGGGTGAGCCGGATGTAGTGGCCGATGTTCTTGGAGTCCACGACCAGCCGGGCGCGGGGGATCAGCTCGCGGGCGAGCTCCTCCCCCAGCGGCTCGGTGACGATGATGAAGCTGCCGACGTTGATCAGCCGCTTGCGGAACCACGGCATCGCCTTGTCGGTGTAGGCGTCCGTGGCGGCCATGACCTGCTTGGCGTGGATCGTGCCGTGCAGGGTCTCCACCAGGAAGCCGCCGCCCGGAAGGCGGGTGAGGCCGGTGGCCGCGTTGCGTTCGTGGATCTCGGCGCCGGCGCGTTCGGCGGCCTCGGCGAGGCCGTGGACGAACTTGCCGACGTGGAGACCGGCGCTGAGCGGGTCGAGCAGGGCGCCGTGGTAGTAGTCCGAGCCCAGCTCCGACTTCAGCTCGCCGCGGGTCAGCAGCCGGGTCTCGTGGCCGAAGTTCTCGGCCAGGTCGCGCTGGGTGGCCGCCATCGCCTCGAAGTGCTGCGGCTTGTAGGCGACTCCGAGTCGTCCGACCCGGCGGAAGTCGCAGTCGATCTTCTCGGTGTGCGTGAGGTCCTCGACGACGTCGACCGCCTCGCGGAACGCGTCGTACAGCTCACGGGCGCGCTCCTGGCCGTAGCGCTTGCGTGCCTCCCCCGGGCTGATGGTGAGGCCCTGGGTGCACATGCTTCCGTTGCGGCCGGAGGCGCCCGAGCCGACCTTGTCCTTCTCGACGAGGACGACCCGCGCGCCCTTGCGGGCGGCGTGGTAGGCGGTGGACAGACCGGTGAGGCCGCCGCCGACGACCACCACGTCCGCCTCGTCGGGCAGGTCCTTGCCGGACCGGTCGGGCAGTGCGGGGGCTGTGTCGAGCCAGTAGGGGATCTGCTTCATGACGTGCGTCCCTTGTGTGTTCGTCGTGTCGCCGTGCGGCCGTGTCGCCGCGGTCAGCAGCCGAGCAGCTTCGGCAGGCCGGACAGGTCGGGCAGCTCGTCGTACGGCTGGTAGTCGGCGCTGCCGGGGCGGCCGTAGCGGTTGATCCACACCCGGCGCTTCAGGCCGAGGTCACGGGTCGGGATCTGGTCGTACTCCCAGCCCTGGGCGGTGTGGATGACCTGCGACGGCTCGACGCCCATGGCCTTGAAGGCGTGCTCGAAGGTCTGCCGGTCCGGCTTGTAGGCGCCGGCCTGCTGGGCGGTGATGACGTGGTCGAACTCGACGCCGATGTTCTCGACGTTCCGCGCGATCAGGTTGTCGTCGGTGTTGGAGATGATGGCGATCTCGTACTTGGTCTTCAGCTGACGCAGGGCGTCCGGGACCTCCGGGAAGGGGCCGAAGGTGGGGACGGCCTCGACGAGGGCGTCGCCGTCGGACTCGCGGTACTCCAGGCCGTGCAGGCGCATGGCCATGCGGAGGCTGGAGTGCAGGATCTCGTGGTACGGGCGGTAGGCCTCCAGGACGGCCTGGAAGCGCATGACGCGGAAGTCGTCGAGGAACTCGTCGACGTCCAGGTTGTCCAGGTCCAGTCGGTCCTCGAGGACCTTCAGGGTGGTGGGGCCGAGCTGGAAGTCGACCAGGGTGCCGTAGGCGTCGAAGGTGACGATCTCTCGCATGGTGTCTAGCCTCAATTCGCTTATGTGCAAGGGGACTTGGTGGCCTTGGTGGCTTCAGACGACGCGTTCGCCGGGGGTGACGATCGCGTCCAGGGCGGCCAGGTCGGCCGCGTCGGGGATCCAGTCGGCCGCCGCCGCGTTGGCGGTGACCTGGGCGGGGGTCATGGCGCCGCAGATGACCGAGCCGACGGCGGGCAGCGCGGCGAGTCCGCCGACGGCGACCTGCAGGAGGGTCAGGCCGCGTTCGGCGCCGTACGCCGTCAGGGCCTCCACCCGGTCGAGGGCCGCGTCGGTGAGCCAGCCCTGCCGCCAGGACAGGCGGCTGCCGGGCGGGGGTTCCTCCCCGCGCCGGTACTTGCCGCTGAGCAGGCCGTTGGCCAGCGGGTAGTACGGCAGCAGGCCCAGGCCGTGGCGTCGGCAGGCGGGGATCAGGTCGTTCTCCACACTGCGGTCGAGCAGGTGGTAGCGGGCCTGGGTGGAGACGAAGGCGTCGGTGAGCTGCTCGGCGGGGAGGTTGGAGCAGCCGATGTAGCCGATCTTGCCCTCGTCCACGAGTTCCCGCAGGACGGCGATCGTCTCCTGAAGCGGGGTCACGCCGTCCGGTTCGTGGTACTGGTACAGGTCGATCCGGTCGGTGCCGAGCCGGCGCAGGGAGGACTCGACGGCGTACCGGATGTAGGGGCCGGCGCCGCGCCGGCCGTACTGGTCGGCCTCCGGCCCCATCTCCATGCCGAACTTGGTGGCCAGGACGACCTTGTCCCGGTGGCCCTTGAGGGCTGCGCCCAGGAGGCGTTCGCCGTCGCCGCGGGCGCCGCCGCGCTCGCCGAAACCGCCGTACATGTCGGCCGTGTCGAACAGGGTGATGCCGGCGTCGAGGGCGGCGTGGACGACGGCCTTCGTGCCGTCCTCGTCGAGGCGGGAGCCGAAGTTGTTGCCGCCGACGCCGACGACGGAGACGGTCGGGCCTCGCTCGCCCAGGGTGCGGTATCTCATGTCCGGTCTCCGAATCCGATGCAGACGTTCTTGGTCTGCGTGTAGCTCGCCAGGGCTTCGAGGCCCTTCTCCCGGCCCCAGCCGCTGTGCTTGTAGCCGCCGAAGGGGAGCTCGACGCCGGTGCCCACGCCGGTGGCGTTGACGTAGACCTGGCCGGCCCGGATGCCCTCGGCCAGGCGCATCGCCTTGTCGATGTCGCGGGTCCAGACGTAGGAGGCGAGGCCGTACGGGCTGTCGTTGGCGATCTGGAGGGCCTCGTCGGCGTCGTCGAAGTCGATGACGGTGATGACGGGACCGAAGATCTCCTCCCGGGCGCACCGGGCGTCGTTCGTCAGGCCCGTGAGGACCGTCGGCTCCACGTAGTAGCCGCCGGACAGCGCGGGGTCGGACGGGGCACCGCCGCCGACGCGCGCCACGGCGCCTTCCTGCCGGGCCAGTTCGAGGTAGTCCAGCACCCGGTCGCGTTGCCGGGCGGCGACCAGCGGGCCGATGTCCGGGTCCGTGAGGCCGGGGCCGACCCGCAGCCCGGCGATCCTCTCCACCAGCCGGTCCAGGAACTCCTCGGCGCCGCGCTGGAGCAGCAGCCGTGTGCCGGCCGAGCACATCTGGCCGGCGTTGCTGAACGAGGCGCCCAGGATCGCCTTCAGCGCCAGGTCGAAGTCGGCGTCCGCGAAGACGACGATCGGCGACTTGCCGCCCAGCTCCGTCACCGACGGCACCACGTTGGCGGCGGCCGCCTGGGCGACCTTGATGCCGGTCGGCACCGAGCCGGTGAAGGTGACCTGGTCGATGCCGGGGTGCCCGGCGAGGGCCGCGCCGGTCTCGCCGTCGCCGGGGACGACGTTGAGGACGCCCGGCGGGAGGCCGCACTCCAGGGCGATCCGGCCGATCTCCAGCGGGGTGAGGGGAGCCTCGGGCGACGGCTTGAGCACCACCGTGCAGCCTGCCGCCAGGGCGGGGGCGGAGCCGCGCGCGGTGTTCTGGAGCGGGTAGTTGAACGGGATGATCTGACCGGAGACACCGATCGCCTCCCGCACGGTGTAGTCGATCAGGCCGGGGCCGAGCGGGATGGTCGTGCCGCCGAGCTTGTCGGCGACGCCCGCGTAGAACTCGAAGTAGCGGGCGGCCGCCTCGACATCGGCCTTCGCCTGGCTCAGCGGCTTGCCGACGTCCTGGCTCTCCAGGCGGGCCAGCCAGTCGCCCTCGCGCCGGATCGCCTCCGCGACGCGGTACAGCAGCCTGCCCCGGTCGGCGGCGCGCATCCGTGCCCACTCGGGCGCGGTGAACGCCGTCCGGGCCGCGGCCACCGCACGGTCCACGTCCGTCGCCCCGGCGAGGGCGACCTCGGCGAGGGCGGTCCCCTCCGACGGGTCGAGGACCGTGAAGCTGCGGCCGTCGGCGGCGGGGACCGCCTTGCCGTCGATCAGCAGCAGCTCGGTCAGCGGGAGTGCGCCGCTCATGGCCGGATCTCTCCCTGGATCTCGCCGAAGATGACGACCTCGTCACCGGGGCGGACGGTACGGATCCGGCGCACCCAGAGCACGACGCCGTCCTGCGGGGCGCGGACCTCCTCCAGCGTGTTGCCGTAGTGGTCGACGATGTGGGCGATCAGGTCGCCTTCCTTGCAGGTCTCACCCGGCTCGGCGTGGCCGAGGAAGAAGCCGCCTGCGGCGGAGCGGGCGAAGGTGCCGGAGACGGTCGTGTACGCGTCGCGCAGTTCCGCCTCGCCGTCGATCATGCCGAGCTGCCGCATGATGTTACGGATGGACTTGATGTGCAGTTCGACGTTGGCCTCGCGGTAGGTGCCGCCGCCCGCCTCGATGGTGATGGCGGGCTTGCCGGCCGCGAGGGTGGGGTGGCGGACCGTGCCGCCCCACTTGCCGCCCTTCCAGACCAGCTCGTGCCCGGAGGCGAGGGCGAGGTCCGTCGCCAGCTCCTCGTAGCCGCCCTGGAGGATGACGAGCGGGGCGATCTCACCGAAGGTGCCACCGGTGTGCAGGTCGACGAGGGCGTCGATGGCGGGAACGACCTGCTCGACGAAGGTGGCGGCCAGCCGCAGCGAGTACGAGCCGTCCGCGTCGCCCGGGAAGATGCGGTTGAGGTTGAGGTAGTCCAGGCCGCTGGTGCGGGCCGCCGCCTCGAAGGCGGGGGTGTTCATGCAGGGGATGCCGACGACAGTGCCGCGCAGGGTCGCCGGGTCGACCTCGGCGAGGACGCGGCGGATCGATTCCTGCCCGTCGTACTCGTCGCCGTGGACACCGGCGTCCACGCACAGCACGGGGCCGTCCTGGGCGCCGTTGACGACGATCAGCGGTATGCCGAGTTCCACGCCGTAGGTGCTGGTGCCGACCGGGATCAGGCCCTGGGCGCGCTCGCCGGGGGCGACGGTCAGCGGACCGATGGAGTACATGTCGTTCCTTTCAGAAGTGTGTCGAGAAGCGGGTGTCACAGGCGGGCCGACGCCTCGTCGAGGGTGGCCGTGATGATCCCGGCGATACGGTCGAGGAGTTCGCGGTCGCTGATCAGCGGGGGCGCGATCTGCACCAGCGGGGCGGCGCGGTTGTAGACACGGGCCAGGAGGCCGGCCTCGCGCAGGCGGCGCGGGATCAGGTCGACGACCAGCTCGGCACGGGCCCGGTCGCTGAAGCCGCCGCCGTCGAGGTCGCCGACGAGCTCCACGGCGTAGAAGAATCCCGCGCCGCGGACGTCGCCGACGATCGGCAGTTCCCCGAGGGACGCCATGCGCTGCGCCAGGTGGTCCTGGTGCCGGCGGACGTTGTTCAGGATGCCGTCCCGCTCCATGATGTCCAGGCTGCGCAGGGCTATCGCCGCGCTCAGCGGGTGGCCGCTGAAGGTGTAGCCGTGGTTGAGGACCTCGCCGGGACGGTTGATCACCTCGGCGACGCGGTCCGCGACCAGGGTCGCGCCCATCGGGGCGTAGCCGGCGGTGATGCCCTTGGCGACGGTGACGATGTCGGGGCGGGCGCCGTAGCACTCACCGCCGAACCACTCGCCGAGCCGGCCGAAGGCGGTGATCACCTCGTCGGCGACCAGCAGGAAGCCGTAGCGGTCGGCGAGCCGGCGCAGACCCTGCCAGTAGCCCTCGGGCGGGGTGATGCAACCGCCCCGGTTCTGCACCGGCTCGACGATGAGCATCGCCACGCTCTCCGGTCCCGCCGCGAGGACCGTGGCCTCGACGTCGGCGAGCAGGTACTCGGTGAAGGCGGCCTCGTCCAGCGGCTGCTCCAGGGCGCCGCGGTTGGTGTTGGCGACGAAGTGGGTCTCCACCGCGGGCGGCCCGTAGGGCTCGGTGAGGCCGGGGTCGTCGGTGAACGACAGCGCCCCGAGGGTGAGCCCGTGGTAGGCGCCGCGGCGGGCGATGGCCTTGGTCCGCTGCGGTTCGCCGCGCAGGGTGTGATACCTGCGGGTGATCTTCCAGGCGGTCTCCACGGCCTCGGCTCCGCCGCCGCTGAAGAAGACGTGCTCGATGCCGGCCGGGGCCAGGGAGGCGAGCCGCTCGGCGAGTTGGAGCGCGGTGGGGTGCGCGGACTCCGACCACAGGGGGCTGTAGCACAGTTCGCGCAGCTGCTTCGCCGCCGCCTCGGCGATCTCGTCGGCGTAGGAGTAGCCGATCTGGCAGCAGTACAGCCCGGACAGGCCGTCGATGTAGCGGTTTCCGGCCGCGTCGTCGACGTAGGGGCCCTCGCCGTGGCGCACGACGAACAGTTCCCTGCCCGGTGGGACGAGCGATCCGTTCGCGGTCATGTTCAGCAGCAGATGCCGCTGAGCGGTGGCGGTCATACGGTCTCACCTCCGGGGGCGGCGATCCCTGTCGCGGTCTCGACCGACAGCAGGGAGTCCTGCCGTCCGGAGCCGAGCCAGCGAACCAGGGCCACCAGGACGAGCGCGAGGATCGCGCCGGCGATGAGCAGCGCGCTGACCGCGGTCACGCTGGGATCGATGTCGAATGTCAGGGAGTTGTACATCTGCACCGGCAGCGTGATGGTGTCGGCCGAGGAGAGGAACTGGGAGATGTAGAACTCGTCGAAACTGGTGATGAAGGAGAAGATCGCGGCCGCGATCATTCCGGGGGCGGCCAGGGGGAAGGTGATCCTGCGGGCGATGGTGAGCCGGTTCGCGCCCATGCTCGCCGCGGCGTCCTCCAGCCGTTCGTCGATCCCACGCAGGGTCGCGATCAGGATGAGCACCGCGATCGGCGCGGCCATCACGGTGTGGCCGAGGGCGATGGCCAGCGGGCTGCCCAGCATCGCGGCCGGTTCGAACAGCAGGAACAGGCCGAGGGAGGTGACGATGCTCGGGATGAGCAGCGGTCCGAGGATCAGGGCGTAGACCGCGGAGCGCAGCGGGAGTTCGCTGCGGGTCAGCGCGGTCGCCGCGGTCACGCCGATGAGCAGGGAGAAGACGGTGCTCATGCAGGCGATGAGCGCGCTCGTCGACATGGCGGCCGGCCACTTGCTGCCGTCGGCGAACAGCGACTTGTACCAGCTGAGCGTCCACGCTTCGGGCGGGAAGGAGCCGAAGGCGTTGCTGCTGAACGAGGTGACCAGGATGACGAGGATCGGCAGGGCCAGGAACACCAGGATCACGGTGGCGGTGGCGGTCAGTGCGATCCGCCCGCCCAGGGTGCTGCGCAGCTCCATCATGGTGTGCTCCTCTTCTTCCGGCTGGCGCCGATCGAGGTGACGAGCTTGACCAGGAGCAGTCCGGCGAAGGTCATCAGCAGCAGCACGACGCCTTCGGCGGCCGCCCCGTTCCACTGGTTCTGCTTCATGACCTGCTGGTTGATCAGGGAGGCGATCATGGTCTGGTCGGGGCCGCCCATCAGGGCCGGGGTGATGTAGTAGCCCAGCGAGAGGATGAAGCTGAGCAGTCCCGCGCTGGCCAGGCCGGTGGCGACCAGCGGCAGGTAGACCCTGCAGAAGATCGTCACGCGGCCCGCGCCCATGCTGGCCGCGGCGGCCAGCAGCCGGCGGTCCACGCCGCGCATCACGCCGTACAGCAGCAGCACGGTGTAGGGGAGCATCACCGAGGTGGTGCCGATGACGACGCCGATCTCGTTGTAGAGGAGCTGGAACGGCGCCCCGGGGACCCACAGGTTGCCGAGGGTCTCGTTCACCAGGCCCTTGTCACCGAGCAGGATGATCCAGCCGTAGGTGCGCACCAGGGCGCTGATGAAGTGCGGCACGACCACGATCAGCATGGCCACACCGGCCCACAGGGGCTTCAGGCGGGAGATCGCGTTCGCCAGGACGAACCCGAAGACGAGGCTGAACAGCGCCGTCTCCGCGGAGATCCGTATCGTGGTGAACAGCACGGAGAGGTTGACGCCGGTGAGCGCGTCGACGTACCAGTGCAGCGTCAGCGATCCGTCGGGGTTTTTCAGGCTGAGGAAGAGCGTGCTGAGGATCGGGTAGACGAACAGCACCAGCAGGTAGACGACGACGGGCAGCGCGTACAGGATGCCCACCCGCGTTCTGCGGGAGGCCAGCAGCTTGCGCGGCCGTGCGGGGGCGTTCGCGGTCAGGGTGGCGGCCATGGCTCACCCGCCCTGTTCGGCGGGATAGAGGTTGACGTCCTCGGGGTCGACGGTGACCCCGACCCGCTCGCCGCCGACGGGTCCGCGGCCGGCGGGCACCTCCAGGCGCAGCAGCGGCCCGTCACCGCCGTCGATGCGCACGCCCGCGCGGACGATGGTGCCGACGTACGTGGCGGTCTCCACCGTTCCGCTGCAGAAGCCGTCGACGGGGGCACCGGCCCGCAGCCGGCCGGGCTGGACGGCCACCTTGACCGTCGCACCGGCGGCCAGGTCGTGACGGCGTGCCGTCAGCAGGCTCCCGTTCTGGTCCAGGCGGACCAGGGTGTGCTCG
The DNA here is from genome assembly GCF_040612485.1 of Streptomyces sp. NPDC006385. Lineage (NCBI taxonomy): Bacteria > Bacillati > Actinomycetota > Actinomycetes > Kitasatosporales > Streptomycetaceae > Streptomyces > Streptomyces sp. NPDC006385. The sequence continues at coordinate 9,189 of NZ_JBEXQG010000058.1, read as the reverse complement.
TCGGTGTGCCGTTCGATGCGGCCTTCGAGGAAGTTGGCCGCGCCGATGAAGTCCGCGACGAACGGCGTCCTCGGCCGCTCGAACAGCTCCCTGGGCGTGTCGAACTGCTCGATCCTGCCGTTGCGCATCACCGCGATGCGGTCGGACATGACCAGCGCCTCTTCCTGATCGTGCGTCACATAGATGACGGTCAGGCCGAGTTCCTGCTGGATGGACTTGATCTCGACCTGGAGCTGGTCGCGCAGCTTCTTGTCCAGGGCGCCGAGCGGCTCGTCCATGAGGATGACCGGCGGGCGGTAGACCAGCGCGCGGCACAGGGCGACGCGCTGCTGCTGACCACCGGACAGCTCTCGGGGACGGCGGCCGCCGAAGCCGGACAGGCCGGCGATCTCCAGGGTCTCCCCGACCCGCCTGCGGATCTCGTTCTTGGGGACGCCGCGCAGCGTGAGCGGGAAGGCGACGTTCTCACTGACCGTCATGTGCGGGAAGAGGAGGTACTGCTGGAAGACGAAGCCGAGGCCGCGCTTCTGCGGGGCGAGCCGCGTGACGTCGCGGCCCCCCACCGTGATCGTGCCGGAGTCCGGCTCGCAGAACCCGGCGATCATCATCAGGGTCGTGGTCTTGCCCGACCCCGAGGCGCCGAGGAAGGTGACGAACTCCCCGGCGGCGATCTCCATGGACGCCTCGTCGACCGCGACGACGTCCCCGTATGTCTTGCGCAGCGCCACGACCGACAGGGCTTTGCCGGTCGCGGTGGCCGGCTTGGCGCCGGCCACCTCGACGGACGGTGCGACCACACCGTAATCAGCCACGAGCCCACTCCAACCAGCGCTTGGTGACAGCCGCTTCGTTCTTGATCCACCAGTCGATGTCCACGTCGAAGCCCTTGTCGTAGTACTGCGGCGCACCGACGAGCGCGTTGCGCTCCTCCTTGGTGAGCTTGGCGTAGGCCACCGGGGACGATGGGCTCGTCGGGAAGACCTTGGCCAGGGCGGCCGCGACCTCGGGACGCAGCGCGTAGTCCATGAGCTGGTAGGCGGCGTCCACGTGGGCCGCGCCCTTGGCGATGGCGTAACCCTGGAACTGGCGGCGGGCGCCGTTGAGCTGACGCTCGACCGGGACGCCCTGCTGTTGCAGATCAGCGAGCCGGCCGTCCCAGACAGTGGACATCGTCACCTCCTGGCGGCTGAGCAGCACACCGGGGAGCGGCCCGGCATCCCAGAACTTCTTGATGTCGGACCGGAGCCGGCTCAGCACCTTGAATGCACGGTCCACGTCGAGCGGATACAGCTTGTCCATCGGAACGCCGTCCGCCAGCAGCGCGAACTCCAGCTCCGGCAGGTCGGCGTCCGGGTTGCACATCGAGCGGCCGCCCTCGAACGCCTTGGTGTCCCAGAAGTCCGCCCACGACTCCGGCTTACGGCCCCCGAAGGCGTCGGTGCGGTACCCCATGCAGTTGGCATAGAGGCTGTAGGCGACGGAATGGTCGGTGACCTGGTTCTTGGGGAGCTTCGCCCTCTTCAGGCTCTTGATCCGGTCCGGGTCCAGCGTCTCCAGGGCGTCCTGGGCCGTGAACTTGGCGAGGTCCATCATCCCGATGTCAATAAGGTCGAACTGGGGACGGCCCTGCTTGATCTGCGCCTGCATCTGGGTGGCCTGGAGGTTGACCACCTGGACGTTGATGCCGGTCTCCTGCATGAACGGCGTGTAGACCGCCTTCTGGAGAGCCTCGCCGTATGAACCGCCGCTGTTGCGGACGATCACCGTCTTGGCGCCGCCCTTGCCGCCGGATGGGGTGCGGCTGGTGCCGGTGCCGCAGGCGGAGAGGGAGGGCAGGGCGGCGATGGCGGCGAGGCCGCCTGCTCCACGCAGGAGCGCTCTGCGACCGATTACGTGATCATTCATGACAAATCTCCTGAAACTCGCGCGTGGGGACCAGCTGTTCGGGGTGAGAGGGGTGGGTCAGGGGGTGCTGCCGACGGGCGTGTGGGCAGTGCCGGTCAGTCGTGCGGCTGAGCGATGGCGGCGAGCTCCGCGCCGGGGGCGACGGTGAGTCCGTTCATGCCGTAGAGGATCTGCTGCCCGGTGGCCCACTCGCGCGGCTGGACGGTCACCGGAGTGACGTGCTGGGGCGCCTCGATGACGCCGAGGTGGTGCAGCAGCCGGTACAGACCGTAGCCCAGGGGCTCGTCGATGCCCCCTCTGTGCAGGTCCGCGTTGGCGTCGGCACCGCCGATCACGTTCTCGAGGAGCCAGGCCGCCGGCCGCTCGGTGTCGCTCTCCCTCGGGGTCGCCGGGGAAGACGCGGTTGATATTCACGCCGTCCAACGGGGACTTGCCCAGGCGACCGTCGTACACGCCCGGCGGGGTGGCCACGGGGCAGATCACCACTTGGCCGGCGACGTCGTCCGGCTCCAGCAGCCCGCCGAGGCGGGCGGCGGCGTCGGTGCCGACGCACTCGCCACCGTGGATGTCGCCGGTCAGCGCGACCCTCGGACCGGGGCGGGAACCGTTGACCAGGATCAGCGGGATGTCCACGGTCGTGGGACCGAGGTCAACGGGGACGGTGCCGGGGGTCTTGCGGCCCGGCTCGGCCCGCAGCGGGCCAATGATCAGTGTCATGTCGTTCCTCGTTCAGGCCCCGATGCCGCCCAACGTGGCGCACTCAGGCCGTAATACGGCCGACGGTCGAGATGAAGTCGATCGGCTGGGCGGAGTCCCCGTCCAGCGCAAGGTCGGCGGCGATGTCACCGAAGGCGGGCGAGAGCTTGAAGCCGTGGCCGGAGAACCCGGCGAGCAGGATCACCTTCTCGTTACCGGCGCCGGGCAGCGGGCCGACCAAGGGGCGGTCGCTCTCGGTGTAGCCCTCCATGTAGACGGACAGGCGGGTCGGGTCCGGGTGCAGGTCCGGCAGAAAGCGGCCGAGCAGTTCGGTGAAGATTTCCAGTTCCTCCGGCTGGACCGTGCGCTCCAGCCGGTCGGGGCCGTCGATCAGGCGGTGCAGGGTGCGGTTGAGCCCGATCTTGACGGAGACGCCGTCCGGGGAGGGCAGGCCGTAGAAGTGATGCGGGGCGGTACGGATGAAGGCGGGACGCTCCTCACCGAACCACGCCTCAGTGGTGGGCGTGTACCAGGCGCTGACCAGCCGGCGGACCTCCACCTCCCACGGCAGCTCGGGCAGCAGGTCGTTCACCCAGGGGCCGACGGTGACAACGACCGAGTCGAAGCGCTCACTGCAGGAGTCGGTGCGGACCTCCACCCCGGAGCCGACCGGGACGATCTCCTTCACTTCGGTGTAGCGGCGGATGCGGGCGCCCAGCTCCTCGGCGCGGCGGGCCGCGGTCTGGACGGTCAGCTCGGGCCGGATGAAGCCCGCCCGGCGGTCGAGCACGGCCGCGTCACCATCCTCCACACGGTACTGCGGGAAACGCTTGGCCAGCGCATCCACGTCGAGCACCTCATGATCGAGGCCGTGCTCGGCGATGGACTCCAGGACAGTGGCCATCTGCCGGTGCTCGGTGGGGCCCATCAGCAGACATCCGGTCAGCCGGCGCAGCTCCCGGCCGGTCTCCCGCTGGAGCTCCTCCCACAGCACGTCGGCGTGCTTCAGCAGCGGCACCCACCGGGATTCCTCGAAGTGCGCGCTGCGGAAGATCCGTGTCTCTCCGCCCGCGGCGCTGCGATCGTGGCCTGGCGCGAACCGGTCGTACCCGACGACCTCCGCCCCACGGGCCGCCAGCCGCCACGCGGCCTGGCTGCCCATCGTACCGACGCCTACAACGGCGACACGCTTCCTGACGGACACAAGGGTTTCCTTCCGATCGTCGGGTGCGCACGTTGGGCCCCGACACAACAGGCTGCTGATATTTCCGTGAGGGAGTCGTCGGGGAATCGGAGCTGGGCCGCAGCGTTGCTAAGGCGAATTGTGTTGAGCAGGGAACGTACGTCAGCCGCCGTGACGCGAGCTGCCCTCCGATAACGATGTGCCTAAGTACGTGTCAGCCAAGGGAAAGATTCGAACAGTCCTTACCGTGTGCCACATCGTGGAACGTCGAGCTGGAATGTGGCACGAGGATGGCAGTCCATCGAAGGGCGGTCAAGGGGGTGTCCGCAAAATATTGTGCGCCGATCAGCATGTGAAGCGGAGCATCTTGCCGGCCTGAGAGGGAGAGACCGGAGGGATACCTCCGAGCTGGCCAAGTCGACGATGCGGCCACCCCGGTCACCCGGCCGAAGCCGACTCGCTGCACGCCAAGCCAACCGCAAGGACTCCTCCCCGCGCGACCCACCGTCCTCCAGGACGCCGGCCTCGTCACCACCGCACGCGGAGGATCGGGACCATACACCGACGTACTACTACAGCTGCTGGGGCGACGGTACTCATCAAACCGAGGATCCTCAGCATCTTGTGGGTGGGCTCACCTTGGTGCACACTTCCCAGACATGTCCGTCAAGGAGAGCCACGACCCGCATTCCGTCATGAGAGCCAGTGACACCCGGGCGGTCGCCAAGGAAACTGCTGATACTCGTGCGCTCGGCCGGCTGCTTCGCGACGCGCGAGCGCAGCGCGGTATGTCGCTGAAGAGGTTCGCAGCCGCCGCGGAGATCAGCGAGGGTCTGCTCAGCCAGTTCGAGCGAGGGCAAGGAAACCCGTCCCTGCTGACCCTGCAGAAAATCGCAGCGGCACTCGATGTGCCGTTGGCGCATCTCTTCTACAAGACGACACCGGACGACGAGCCCGTTGACACAAAGAGCGACGTCCTCCCCAGAAGGCAGTGTGCCGTCGTCCCTTCCGACGGCCGGAAGAAGCTGGTACTGCCGCAGGAACAAGTGGTTTACGAACTGCTCACACCCGATCTCCAGCGGCCGCTGGAGATGATTCGATGTGTGGTACCGCCCGGGTTCGATGGTCGTGCGAGGCCCTTCCAGCATGAGGGCGAAGAGGCCGTCCATGTGCTGGAAGGCCGCTTGCAGGCCCACGTGGCCGACGACGCGCACGACCTGGGGCCGGGCGACACGATCTCACTGCAGGCATCCCTGCCGCACTGGTGGGCGAACATCGGCGAGGTGCCTGTCGTCGTGATCAGCGCCTGCACTCCCCCGTCCTTCTGACGCCGAGACGCCTAACCACCGGACGGACAACAGGATGAGCACCCGCCGACGGTCCGCTGAGGCGCCCACTCTCTGAATCTCCGCACATCTCCGACTTGCACCTGCGTGTCACGGCGGCACCGTCACTGACCCTGGCCTTCTGCGACGAGTACGGCAACGTCCACTGCCGCAAGGTGCTCAGCCGTCGTAGTGAGCTCGCTCAGTCAACCCTGGCAGGCATTGAGGAATGCAGGCTGAGGTACACGTTCCCGCTGGCGGGGGGGGCGAGAATGCACCAGGGAACGCGGCCTTTCGTCATCGCGTTCGCCACACCGGCACCGTCAACGCTCCGGTCCAGCACCGCAACCGACACGCCGTCAGCGTCCTCGACCACGTGACCGGTCTTCGTGTCCATCAGGTCTCCCTTCTGATAAGGCTTCCACCAGCAGAGGAAACCGGCCGACCGCGGGCTTCTGCGGAATCCACGCGCACGCCCGGCGCCGCCACGCCCACTCCGCCGCGCTGCGGGCATCGCGGCCGCCCACCAGGATCCGGCCGCCGCTCTGCCGGTGCAGCCCGAGGACGGCCCGCAGCAATGTGGTCTTGCCCGAGCCGTTGGTGCCGGTCAGCGCCACCCGCCGGCCTGCCGCGATGTCGAGGTCGACGTCCCGTACGGCCTCGACGCGGCCGTGACGGCAGGCGACCTCGCGCATCACGACGTCCAGTCCGTCCATGCCCCTCCTTCCCCCTCTTTGCTCCTCCACAGCAGTCGGAGGAAGGGGACGGCTGGGTTCCCGGCAATCCGCGGACGTTCTGTCACGGGGCCTTGCAGGCCCGACTACCGCGCAGCGGCAGTCGCCGCACACGGATGGCTCCGCGACATCGACCAGCCCCACGCGGCAGCGACGGACCCGACGTTCACCTCACACATCAGCCTCGGCGACGTACCGCCCCTCATCCAGGACGCCGACCCGCGCGCCCTAACCACCGCGGCCGACGAGGCGGGACTGTCCGGATGGCAGGCATGGGCCGAGCCCGCGCTCGGCGCTCCCTGCCTGTGGGCGGCCTCCTTCGGTTCCAGCGTCCCGCACGACCTCGTGGCAGCCTTCGCCGCCTCCCTCAGCTCGACGGCACCGGTCCTGCGCCGGGTGTTGCCCGAGGCCACCCGGGAGCGACTGCTGCGGGCGCCGGCCTAGCGATCGACGGCGCCCCTCAGCCAGGGGGAAGAAGCCCGACCCTCCCGAATGGGATGCTGTTGGTGAATTCGGGCCCTTGCGTGACGTCGGCTCCCAAGACCTGGTTGTGGTCTTGGGAGCCGATGTCGTTGGGGGAGGGTGTGGATGTCGATGCGGCCGGAGGGGCCTGGCGAGGTTCCGGCGGAGACGGTGCGGGTGGCTCGTGCGGCTTTCCCGAGGGGGAGCCTGGCGATCCGGGTGTGGGACGAACTGGGTCCGTTGTTCAGTTACGAGCAGTTCGCGGGCCTGTTTCCCGCGCGGGGGAAGCCTGCCTGGTCGTCTGGGCGGCTGGCGTTGGTGCTGGTGCAGTTCGTGGAGGGGCTGACCGACCGGCAGGCTGCGGAGGCGGTGAGGGCCCGTATCGACTGTTCGTAGCGGCGGTGCAGCCGGCGGCAGCCGCCCAGCCAGGACATCGTGCGCTCGATCGTCCAGCGGTGGCGGCCCAGGCGGGTTGAGGACTCGATGCCCTTGCGGGCAACGCGGTGCCGGATGCCCCGCTTGCGCAGCCATCGGCGCAGGTGGTCGTAGTGGCAGGCCGTCGCCTGCGCGGGCCGCGGCGGCAGCGGATCGGCGGGAATGCCGCGCACCAACGGCTCAAGGGGCCTGGCTGTCGTGCAGGTTCGCGCCGGAGATGCCGATCGAGAGGGGTAAACCAGTCCGCTCGGTGATCAAGTGGATCTTCGAGCCTCTCTTGCCCCGGTCGACAGAATTCGGACCTGTCAGGACCAACGCCGGCTTTTCGTGGCGCATTGCCTGGTCTTCGTGACCGCTTTGGGGGCCGACGAAACGCGTGTTGCCGGGCCAACACCTCCATAGGCCGGACGGTCTGCTCATGTTCCTGTCGAAGATCGGCCGTGCCATGATGATCAGCAACATCCCCCACAGAAGATGGAGGCACGACATGACCACCGTGATGACGAAGAACAGAGCTGCCAGGAAGAGGGTGATTCGTGGGGCCGCGGTGTCAGCGCTCTGCGCCGCCGTGTTCGCGGGACTGGCGACCACGCCAGCGCAGGCCGCCGAAAGGTGGGTCGTCTTGGGGACCGTCCGTTACACCACGGCGGCAGCAGGGGCGGACATACCTGCCACGGAGGCGAAGTGCCGCCGTCAGGACGGTCAGGTTGTCGCCTCTAGCGTGTGGAGCGGCAAGGAAAGCGGAAGCGGTCGAAACATCTACTACGCGTTCACGCAGTGCATGTCCAAGCGCGGATAAAGACGGAAACCCCGGCGAGTGCACCGGCAGTTCTCCTCGCACATGCGGCTCAGACGGAGACGGCTTCGGCGGTGCGGCCTGCCGGTGGGCGGCGAGGGCTCGGTCGTGGCCCTCGCCGGCCGACTCCCGCAGTGCGGTAGATCCGCTCCAACTCACCGCAAACCGTTCCGGCAGCGGGTGGGGGCGCGTTCGACGGGGACGGTGACGTCCTTGACCTGGATGTCCACAACGGAACCGAACCGGGGCATCGCTGGGCTGAGCGAAGTGGAAGCGGGCCCGCGCCCCGCTCATGAACCCAGGCGGCAGTCGCGGACTTTCCGAACAGAGCGTATGGGGGACGCCCCGTTCGGGCTCCTCCGAACGGTGCGGTGTCGGCGTACGAGCTGAAGTGCAGAGTCGCGTACGGATGAACGTGCAGAGGTCTAGCTACCTGACTTAGACATCGTCTTAACCAACAGCATCTCCTTATGGGGGCCGGGCTTCTGGCATTCCCCCAGGGCTTGGGCGAGGTATCGAGTCGGAGGAGGGCGACCCGCGCGACGAGCACAAGGTGTCGGGCCTGCCAGTGCAGCGGCGCGAGCCGCTGATGAGGATTCTTGAAAGACGAATTGGACAATGGACTGAGGGTCGCCGCGTAGTGCGGTTACCTGAGGGACTCGAAGGGGTTGTGGAACGAGGTCAGGTCCCTCACGCGGACCAGGCTGAGCTCGCTGGGTTCGATCTCGTAGCCGGACAGGACCACTTCAGTGCTCTCGACACATCCCCGTGCGATCCAGTAACGGTTGCTGCTGTTGCGCCAGAGTTCGAACGTCATGGGTTTCCCGTCTGTGGTGATGGTGACGGGTTCGGAGTCCGGCAAGTCGGCCGGGGGTTCCTCGCCAGGGTGGTAGTACATCTCGAAAGCCCGTTGCAGAGCTTCGCCGGCCTCTGCATTTCCGGAGGAGGCGCTGAAGACCGTGAGGTGCTCGACCTGGGGGTCGTAGTACGGGGAGCCGAACCACAGGGACACATGGGTGTCGCCGGTGACTTCGTTGTAGCCGTGCCCCATAACCTGTCGTGATTCCGGCCAGTTGGCGTCGACGGCGAAGATGCTGAAGCCTTCTGCCGAGAGAGGGGTGCCTTGATCGTTCATGGGATCTCCCGCGTGCTCGTCCGTGATCAGGCATCTTGCCATCGCAAGAGGAGCGTCGGGGAGTGGAGGCTTCCATCCACGGCTTGGGCCTTAGACGTCGTCTCATTTGGCGAGTCTGCGGTAACAGATGAGGCTGCAGGCGATGGCGGTGAAGGCCAGGAAGTGCTCAGTCTTGCGTTCGTAGCGGCGGTGCAGTCGGCGGCAGCCGCCCAGCCAGGACATCGTGCGCTCGATCGTCCAGCGGTGGCGGCCCAGGCGGGTGGAGGAGTCGATGCCCTTGCGGGCAATGCGATGCCGGATGCCTCGCTTGCGCAGCCATCGGCGCAGGTGGTCGTAGTCGTATCCCTTGTCCGCATGCAGCTTGGCAGGCCGTCGCCTGCGCGGGCCGCGGCGGGAGCGGATCGGCGGGATGCCGCGCACGGGCGGCTCAAGGGCCTGGCTGTCGTGCAGGTTCGCGCCGGAGATGCCGATCGAGAGGGGTAAACCAGTCCGCTCGGTGATCAAGTGGATCTTCGAGC
>NZ_JBEXQG010000057.1:0-61021 GCF_040612485.1 Streptomyces sp. NPDC006385 | reverse complement strand
ATGCTGCGGGCCGTCTTCGACGAGGACGGACGGCAGCGCGTGCTCCCCGAGGCCGAGGTGCCGGACTTCACCATCCCGGTCCGGGACGGCGAGGAACATCTCACCGCGCTGCGCGAGGAGATGTCCCACCAGGTCCTCGACCCCGCCCGTTGGCCGCTGTTCGACGTACGGGCCGTGCGGTACGGGGAGGGCAGGACGCGCATCGGCGTAAGCCTCGACAACATCGTCCTCGACGGCCTCAGCATGATGACCGTCTTCACTGAGCTGGGCGTGCTGTACGCCGATCCGGACGCCGAACTCCCGCTCGTGGAGCCGACGTTCCGCGACTACCTCGCCTCCGTCCGCCCCGCGCCCGAGACGGTCGCCGCCGACCAGGCGTACTGGCGCGACCGGCTGCCCGAGCTGCCACCGGCGCCCCGGCTGCCGCTGCTGCGCGACCCGGCCACGCTGGGCCGCCCCCGCTTCACGCGCACGTCGGGGCTCCTGACCGCCGACCGCTGGCGGCGGCTGAAGGAACGCGCCCGCGAGCACGGCGTCACACCCTCCACCCTGCTGCTCGCGGCCTACGCGGAGGTGCTCGGCACCTGGAGCGAGAGCCCCGAGCTCACCGTCAACCTCACCCTGTTCGACCGCCAGGAGATCCACCCGGACATCAACCGGGTCCTCGGCGACTTCACCTCGCTGCTGCTCGCCGCCCACCGTCCGCGCCCCGGCGAGCACTGGCTGACCCGCGTACGCGGGCTCCAGGAGCAGTTGTGGCGCGACCTCGACCACCGCTCGGTGTCCGCGGTGTGGGTGATGCGCGAACTGGCCCGGGCACGTGGTGAGTCGGAGGCCGCCGTGCCGGTGGTGTTCACGAGCGCGCTCGGCGTCGACGACGGCGTGTCCATGGACGCGCCCGACGGGTTCCCGCCGCGTGTGTGGGGTGTCAGCCAGACCCCGCAGGTCTGGCTCGACCTCCAGGTGTACGAGGGCCGGGACGGGGCTCTGCGCCATCAGTGGGACGCGGTGCGGGAGCTGTTCCCCGAGGGGCTGGTGGAGACGATGTCCGCCGCCTTCGACGAGTTGCTGCGCCACCTGTGCGACGGCGACTGGCAGACGCCCCGGCCCGCCCTGCTGCCCGAGGGACAGCGTGCGGTCCGCGAACAGGTCAACGCCACGGGGAAGCCCGGCGGCGCACACGCCCTGCACCTGCCGTTCTTCGAGCGGGCCGCCGCCGAGCCCGACTCCCCCGCCCTGCTCTGGGGCGACGACGGTGTGATGTCCCGGGGCGAGCTGCGCGAACGCGCGCTGCGCATCGCCGCCGCACTGGCCGCGCGCGGGGTCGACACCGGTGACACGGTCGCCGTGTCCCTGCCCAAGGGGCCGGACCAGATCAGCGCCGTGCTCGGGGTGCTGGCGGCCGGGGCCGCGTACGTCCCCGTGGGCGCCGACCAGCCTCCGGTGCGACGCGAGCGGATGCTCGCCGCGTCGCGGGCCCGATGCGTCCTCGACGCGGACTTCCTCTCCGAGCCGCTGCCCGCCCCTCTCCCCGCCCCCTTGACCACCGCCCCGGACTCCTGCGCATACGTGATCTTCACATCCGGTTCCACCGGTGAGCCCAAGGGCGTCGAACTCACCCACCGGGCCGCCGCCAACACCGTCGAGGACATCAACGAGCGGCACGGCATCGGCCCCGGCGACCGCGTCCTGGCGGTCTCCGCGCTCGACTTCGACCTGTCCGTGTACGACATCTTCGGACTGCTCGGCGCGGGAGGCGCGCTCGTCCTGGTCGCCGAGGAGGAGCGCAGGGACGCCCAGCGGTGGCGCGATCTGGCCGCACGGCACGGCGTCACCGTCTGGAACTCCGTACCGATGCTGCTGGACATGCTGCTCACCGCGTCGGCGGGGCAGGCACCCCCCACGCTCAGGCTCGCCATGGTCTCGGGCGACTGGGTGCCACTGGACCTGCACGCGCGCCTGACCTCCCGGAGCGGCTGCCGGCTCATCGCCATGGGCGGTGCCACCGAGGCCGCCATCTGGTCCAACGCGTACGACGCCAGCGCCGGCGCCCCGGAGGGCTGGCCGTCGGTGCCGTACGGGACGCCGCTGCGCGCACAGCGCTTCCGGGTCGTGAGTCCGCTGGGCGAGGACTGCCCGGACTGGGTGCCGGGCGAGCTGTGGATCGGCGGAGCCGGGGTGGCCACCGGCTACCGGGGCGATCCCGAGCGCACCGCCGACCGGTTCGTGACCGACGGAGGGGAGCGCTGGTACCGCACCGGCGACCTCGGCCGCTACCGGCCCGACGGGCTGCTGGAGTTCCTGGGGCGGCGCGACCATCAGCTGAAGATCCGGGGCCATCGCACCGAGCTCGGCGAGGTCGACGCGGCGCTGCTCGCGCAGCCGGGAATCGCCCGCGCGATCACCGTCGCGACGGGACCACGGGGGCAGCAGCGGCTGACCGCGTTCGTGGTTCCCGAGGGACCGCTGGACCTCGCCGCGGTCGAGCGCCGTCTCCCCGACCGCCTGCCCGCGCATGCCGTGCCGTCCGCGCTCCTCCTCCTGCCGGACGGGCTGCCGCTGACCGCCAACGGCAAGGTGGACCGCGCCGCGCTCGCCGAGCGCGCGGCCGGTCCAGGGGTGTCGTCCGCCGTGACACGGCAGCCGGCCGGCCCGGTCGAGGAGCTGGTCGCCGCCGCCTGGCGGGAGCTGCTCGGGGCCGAACAGGTCGGCAGGGACGACGAGTTCTTCGCACTCGGCGGCGACAGCCTGCTCGCCACGCGCCTCGTGGCCCGGCTGCGCGAGGCCGGGGTACGCGGCGCCCGCATCGCGGCACTGTTCACCCACCCGGTACTCAAGGACTACGCGGCCACCCTCACCCTGGGCACGAAGAAGCCCGCCACGCAGGTCCTGGTGAGCCATCCGGCGCACGCGCACGAGCCGTTCGAGGCGACCGACGTGCAGCGGGCGTACTGGATCGGGCGTACCGCACAGCTCGACCTCGGCGGGGTCGGCTCGCACTACTACAGCGAGACCGACGAGGAGTACGCCGACATCGCCAGGCTGGAACGGGCCTGGCGGCGGCTCATCGCCCGCCATCCGATGCTGCGGGCCGTCTTCGACGAGGACGGACGGCAGCGCGTGCTCCCCGAGGCCGAGGTGCCGGACTTCACCATCCCGGTCCGGGACGGCGAGGAGCATCTCGCCGCGCTGCGCGAGGAGATGTCCCACCAGGTCCTCGACCCCGCCCGCTGGCCACTGTTCGACGTACGGGCCGTGCACTACACCACGCCGGACGGCGAGCGCCGGACCCGGATCGGGGTCAGCCTGGACAACCTGGTCCTCGACGGCCTCAGCATGATGATCGTCTTCACCGAGCTGCGGCAGCTGCGGGAGGACCCGAACGCCGAACTCCCTTCGGTGGACGTGACGTTCCGCGACTACCTCGCCTCGGCCCAGCCGCCGGACGAAGCGCTGGCGGCCGACCAGGAGTACTGGCGCGACCGGCTCGCCTCGCTGCCCCCGGCGCCCCGGCTGCCGCTGCTGCGCGAGCCGTCGGCGGTCGGCCGCCCGCGCTTCGAGCGCCGCGCCACGCATCTGCCGTACGCGAGGTGGGAGCGGCTGAAGGAACGGGCCCGGGGCTACGGCATCACGCCCTCCGTGCTGTTGCTCGCCGTGTACGCCGAAGCGCTCGGCGAGCACGCCGGAAGTCCTGAACTCACCGTCAACCTCACCCTCTTCGACCGGCAGGAGATCCACCCGGACATCAACCGGATCGCCGGTGACTTCACGTCGCTGCTCCTGGCCGCCCACCACCCGGCGGCGGGCGAGTCCTGGCTCGCCCGGCTGCGGGGCCTGCAGGCCCGCCTGTGGACCGACCTCGACCACCGGGCGGTGTCGGCGGTGTGGGTGATGCGGCAGCTCGCCCAGCAGCGCGGCCCCGATCAGGCGGCCATGCCGGTCGTGTTCACCAGCGCGCTCGGCATCGACGACGAGCGGGCCCGCTTGCTGACCCCGCCGCACTGGTCGGTGTCCCAGACCCCGCAGGTCTGGCTCGACCACCAGGTGCTGGAGGACGCCGAGGGGCTCCGGCTCACCTGGGACGCGGTGACCGGGCTGCTGCCCGACGACCTCACCGAATCGCTGATGGCACGACAACTCGGCCTGCTGGAAGACCTGGTCACGGCCGACGACTGGGAGGCGCTGATCCTCACCACGGGTCTCCGGGCGGGAGAGCAGTCCGCCGTTGCCGCACCGACGGCTGCCGAAGCAGAAGCCGACGGGGGCGGCCCTCCGCGCGGCGCCACCGAGGAACTCGTCGCCGCGCTCTGGTCGGAGCTGCTGCCCGACGCCCCGTTCCCAGGCCGCGCGCAGGGCTTCTTCGCGGCCGGCGGCGACAGCCTGCTCGCCACCCGCCTCATCGCGCGGCTGCGCGAACGCACCGGCGTGGAGGTCCCGCTGCGGGAGTTCTTCGCCGCCCCGACCGTGGCCGCGCTCGCCGCCGCCGTGGCCGGCATCACCGACCGCACCACCGATCAGAACTGGGAAGAGGGGGAGCTGTGAGCGCCGCCGAGCTGGTATCGGAACTGGCCGCCGCCGGAGTCGAGTTGTGGGAGGAGGACGGCCGTATCCGCTTCCGGGCGCCGCAGGGCGCCCTCACCGAGGAACTGCGCGAGCGGCTGCGCGCCGACCGGGACGCCGTACTCACGTATCTGCGGGACCCGTTCGCCGAGCCGCTGGTACCTGACCCGGACGGCCGGCACCTGCCGTTCCCGCTGACGGAGGTGCAGTCCTCGTACCTGCTGGGCCGCACCGACGCCTTCCCCTACGGCGGGATCGGCTGCCACGCCTACCTGGAGTACGAACTGCCGGGCGGCGTCGCCCCCGAGCGGGCCGCCGACGCGTGGCGGGCACTCGTCGAGCGGCACGACGCGCTGCGCACGGTGTACCACCCGGACGGGCAGCAGGTGCTCAAGGACCTGCCGCCGTACGACATCCCGGTGGCGGGTGCCGAGCACGCGGAGCGGTTCCGTGGCGAGCTGGCACAGCGGACTTACGACCCGGCTGCCTGGCCGCTGTTCGACGTGCGGCTCACGCACGCCCCCGAGCGGCTGCTCGTGCACCTCTCCGTCGACCTGCTCGTCACGGACTTCTCCGGGGTGCAGCAACTGCTCGGCGAGCTGGAGCAGTTGTGCCTCGCGCCCGACCGTGCCCTGGAACCCGTACCGGTGTCCTTCCGCGATCACGTGCTCGCCGAGCGGCGGCTGCGCGACAGCGCCCGCTGGGCCCGCGACCGCGCCTACTGGCTGGACCGGCTCGATGATCTGCCGTCCGCGCCCGAACTCCCCGTGCTGAATGAGGAGTCGGGCGGGATCGTGCGGTTCCGGCGGCTGGCCGACCGGCTGACCGCCGAGGAGTCGGCGGCGCTGCGGCGGCGGGCCGCCGGGCGCGACCTGACCGTGTCCACCGTGCTGCTCGCCGCCTACGCCGAGGTGATCGGCCGGTGGAGTGCCAAGCCGCGCTTCACGCTCAACCTGCCGGTGTTCGCCAAGCGCCCCGTGCACCCCGACATCGGCCGGGTCGTGGGCGACTTCACGTCCGTGACCTTGCTGGCCGTCGAGCCCGACGCCGAGAAGGGGTTCGCGGAACGGGCCCGAGCGCTCGGCGGGCGACTCTTCGAGGACCTGGACCACGGGCTGTACTCGGGCGTGGAGGTGCTGCGCGAGGCGGCCCGCCGCTCGGACCGGCAGGCGCTGATGCCGGTCGTGTTCACCAGCACCCTTCAGGGCACTCAGGTGCCGGTCACGGGTCCCGGCAGGGTCGTGTACGGCGTGACGCAGACGCCGCAGGTGTGGATCGACTGCCAGGTGATGGAGTCGGGTGGGGAGATCCTGCTGGGCTGGGACGTGCGGGAGGGCGTCCTGCCGGAGGGCCTGGCCGATGACGCGTTCGGCGCGTTCGCCTCTCTCGTAAGGGAGTTGGCCGTCTCGGACGCTCCGTGGGACAGCACCGACCCGGTGCGGCTGCCCGAGGCGCAGGCGGCCCGGCATGCGGAGGTCAACGCCACCGGGCGGCCCCTGCCCGAAGGGCTGCTGCACGAGCGCGTGTTCGCCGCTGCCGTCACGCACACCGACCGCCCGGCGGTCATCGCCCCCGACCGCACCCTCACCTACGCCGAACTCGCCGGGTACGCCCGGGCGGTGGCCGCCCGGCTGCGGGCGGCCGGGGTCGCGCCGGGCGACCGGGTCGCGATCGTGATGGACAAGGGCTGGGAGCAGGTCCCGGCCGTGCTCGGCGCGCTGGACGCGGGCTGCGTGTACGTGCCGGTCGACACCGTCCACCCGCCCGCCCGCCGCACGAAGGTCCTGGCGTCCAGCGGGGCAGTCGCCGTACTCACGCGGTCGGGCCTGGACGACTCGTACGAGCTGCCGACGATCACCGTCGACACGCTTGAGCCGTCGGAGGTCGTGGAGTCGCGACCGGTGGGCCCCGACCAGGCCGCGTACATCATCTACACCTCCGGCTCGACCGGCGAGCCCAAGGGCGTGGTGGTCTCCCACCGGGCCGCGCTCAACACGGTCGCCGACATCGACGAGCGGTTCGGCGTGGGCCGCGGCGACCGGGTCCTCGGCCTCGCCCAGCTGGGCTTCGACCTGTCCGTCTACGACCTGTTCGGGCCGCTCGCGCACGGCGGGGCGGTCGTCCTACCGGACGCCGAGCGCCGCGGCGACCCCTCGCACTGGGCCGACCTCGCGGCCCGCCACCGGGTGACCCTGTGGAACTCGGTGCCCGCGCAGCTCCAGATGCTGTACGACTACCTGGCCTCCGGCGCCGGTCAGGCCGCCGTGGCGGGGCTGTCCGGGCTGCGGCTCGGGCTGCTGTCCGGCGACTGGATCCCCGTACGCCTGCCGGACCGGGTACGGGAACTGCTGCCGGAGCTGCGGCTGATCAGCCTGGGCGGGGCGACGGAGGCGGCGATCTGGTCCATCCACCATCCGATCGAGCAGCCCGTGGATCCGGACCGGCCGAGCATCCTCTACGGCAGGCCGCTCGCCAACCAGACCTTCCACGTCCTGGACGAGGCCCTGCGGCCGCGGCCGGACTGGGTGCCGGGCGAGCTGTGCATCGGCGGCAGCGGCCTGGCGCTCGGCTACCACGGGGACCCGGAGACGACCGCACGGCGGTTCGTCACCCATCCCGTCACCGGGGAGCGGCTCTACCGGACCGGTGATCTGGGCCGGTGGCTGCCCAGCGGGGACATCGAGTTCCTGGGGCGCGAGGACGGGCAGGTCAAGATCCGGGGCCATCGCATCGAACTCGCCGAGATCGAAGCCGCGTTGACGGGGCATCCGGCCGTCGGCGGGGCAGCCGTGCTCGCCGTCGGCGACGATCCGCTGCAACGCCGGCTGGTCGCCTTCGCGGAACCGGCACGGGTGGCCCCGGTCGCCGAGGCAGGTGGTGTCGTCGTGCGGCGGGCCCGGGAGGCGGCCGACGCGTTCGAGGTGGCCGAGCCGGAGCGGATCGCCGAGTTCGCACGGCTGCTGGACGAGGCGTCGCTGGCGTCCATGCTCGACGCGCTGCACGCCCGCGGCCTGTTCACGGGGCCCGGGGCGGCCCACACGGCCGACGAGGTGGCGCAGGCAGCCGCCGTACCGCGCCACCACCGCCTGCTCCGGCGCTGGCTGCGCGTCCTGCACGCGGACGGTGTCCTGGAGCAGGACGCCGGCCGGTACCGGCTGAGCGCCACGCCGCCCTCGGCCGCCGACGCCTGGGACCGGGTCGCCGCCGTATGGAGCGACGAGCTGGGTCCGCGCGACCTGCTGGACTATCTCCGCGCCAACGCGGACCAGTTGGGTGCGCTGATGGACGACCGGGTCGCCGCGGTCGACCTCCTCTTCCCCGCGGCCCGGATGGAGACCGCCGACGCGGCCTACCGCGAGAACGTCATGTCCGCCTACCTCAACCGTGTCGTCGCCGAAGCCCTGCGCACGGCGGCCGAGGAGCGGGCGCCCGGACGGCCGCTGCGGGTGCTGGAGGTGGGTGCCGGGACCGGGGCGAGTACCGCCGGGGCGCTGGCCGCGCTGGACGGGCGGGAGGTGGAGTGGCTGTTCACCGATGTGAGCCCGTTCTTCCTGGACAAGGCGCGCGAGCGCTTCGGGGACGATCCGAGGCTGCGGTACGGGCTGTACGACGTGGACCGTGACCCGGCCGAGCAGGGGCTGGCGGCGAACTCGTTCGACGCGGTGGTGTGCGCGGGCGTGCTGAACAACGCCCGGGACACGGCGGCGGCGCTCACCGCGCTGCGCTCGCTGCTCGTGCCCGGCGGGCTGCTGCTGGTCACCGAGCCGACGCGGGAGCACTACGAGATCCTGATCTCGCAGGCGTTCATGATGACCGGGGCGGAGGACCTGCGGCGCGCGGACGACACGGACGCCACCTTCGTCACCCGCGAGCAGTGGCTGCGCCTCTTCGCCGAGGCCGGCGGCGAGAACACGCTCTGCCTGCCCGAGCAGGGCCACCCGCTTCAGCCGCTGGGCCAGCACGTCTTCGCCGTACGCTTCAAGACCGACCGAGCCCTGGTGGATCCCGCGGACGCCCTCGACCACCTCGCTGCGCGGCTGCCGGTCTACATGCTGCCCGCCGCGCTGCACGTCCTCGACGCGCTCCCTCTCACGTCCAACGGCAAGGTGGACCGCAAGGCCCTCGGGGCCCGGGCGGCCGTCACGGCCGAGGAGCAGCACACCGTCGCCGTGGCGGAGACCGCCGAGCCCGCCGACGAGTTGGAGGAGCGGCTCGCCGCGGTGGCCGCCGTGGCACTCGGGGTGACGGTCGTCCCGCGCGACCGAAGCCTGTTCGACCTGGGCGCGGACTCGCTGCTGCTCGCCCAGCTGTCGGCGCGGCTGATCGAGGAGGTGCCGCAGGCGGCTGACCAGCAGTTCGACACCCTGCTGCGGGAGCTCCTCAACCGCCCGACGGTCGCCGACCTGGCCCGCCATCTGCGCGGGACGGAGGTCTCCGGGGCCGGTACGGGCGAGGCGAGTGCGCTGCTGCCCCTCGGCGAAGCGCCACACGGCGGGGTGCTGCACGTTCTGGTGCACGAGGGCATCGGCACCATGGCCCCGTACCGGGACCTCGCGGCCCGGCTCACCGCGTACGGACCGCTGGTCGGCCTGGCCGTCGGCGATGTCGAGGCGTGCACGGAGATACCGGCTCAGGAGTTCGTGGAGCGGCTCGCGGCCGAGCACGTACGGCGGTTGACCGCGACCGGTGCCGACCGGTTCCGGCTCACCGGGTACTGCCTGGGCGGGCAGCTCGCCACCGAGATCGCCCGGCAGCTCACCGAGGGCGGGGCGCACGTCGAGCGGCTGACGGTGGTCAGCAGCAGCCCGCCCGCCTTCGTGTGCGAGGACGAGCTGCTGATCGAGCACGCCTTCGCCCGCGTCCTCGGCGCGGACCCGGCGGCGGCCGGCTACCCGGACGAGGAGGAGGAGCTGGGGGCGGCGCTGCGGGCCGTCCTCGACGCCACCCCCGGCCGGGTGCCGTCCGGCGCCTTCGCCGCCCTGTGCGGTGAGCCGCGCCTGGAGGCGGTGGCCCGCCGCATGCGGTCCCTGGCCGACGTGCCTCAGGCGGAGCGGCTCGCGGCGATCGCCCGCACCCTCGGCGGGGACGGCGACGCCGCCCACGTGCCGGGTCTGTACCGGGTGTTCCGGCACGCCTTCGCCGCCGCGTCGCTGCACAGCACCCAGCCGTACGCGGGCGACATCACCCTCGTCCAGCCGCGGGGCCGGCTGCGGTTCCTCGCGGGCTTCGGGCAGGAGGCGGACGAGCTGTGGCGTGAGGTGTGCCTCGGTGATCTGACGGTGGTCGAGGTCGACGGCGACCACTTCAGCTGCCTGCGCGCGCCGCACGCCGACCAGGTGGCCGCGGCTGCCGGAGGCACACCGTGAACCGAGGCCGTACCGCGCCGGTCGCGGTGGGCGTGGTCGGGGCGGCCGGGGCGGTGGGCCGGGCCGTGCTGGACGAGTTGCTGCGGCTCGGGGTGGGGCCGGTGCGGGCGGCGGTGCGCCGTCGGCCCGGCCTGCCCCTGCCCGCGGAGGCCGGGCTGTGGCCGGACCCGGTGGACGTGACCGACACGTCGGCCCTCGCCGCGTTCTGCGCCCAGTGCCGTGTCGTCGTCAACGCCACCGGGCCGGTCCGGGCCGTGGGCCACCGGGTGGCGGCCGCGGCCCTCGCGGCGGGCGCGGATCTGGTCGACGTCAACGACACGGCCGAACTGTCCGAACCGCCGCCGTACGAGCGGCTGTTGCGGTGGCGGACGGCGGTGATCGGGGCGGGGCTGATGCCGGGGCTGGCGGGGCTGCTGCCCGGGCTTCTCACACAAGGTTGGGAGGGCAAAGGCGGCACCCTCACCGTGCGTGTCGGCGGGCTCCCCCACTTCCCGCCCGCCGCGGCCCGGGACTTCATGGACCGGCTTGCCCGCCCCGGTGGCGAGGTGACGGCCGTCTGGCGCGACGGGCGCCGGGTGCCGGGGGCGCTCGCGGTGGAGCGGGAGGCGAGGCTGCCGTACTTCCCCGGGGCCGTGACGGCGATCCCGTACCTCACCGAGGAGGCCGTGGCCGTCGCCCGTCAATACGGGCTCGGCGAGGTGCGCTGGTACACGGTGTTCGGCGGCGAGCACACCCGCGCGGTTCTCGACCGCTATCGCGCGGGACTGGCGCCGGGCGGCCGGGCCGTGGACGAAGCGGCGGACGAGCTGTCGCGTGCCACGCTCACCGATCTGGCGGGCCGCGCGCCGTACCAGGCCGTGACCTGCGAGCTGGACGGACGCGCGCTCGTCCTCACCGGCACGGACTCTTCCGCCCTCACCGGAACCACCGCCGCCCACGCGGCATCGGCCGTGCTGAACGGTGAACTCCCGCCCGGACAGCTGCACTTCGCCGAACTCCCCGATCCGGCGCACCTCACCCGGCGTATCGCCCAGGCCCCGGCCGTGACCGGGCTTCGGCTGCTGGACAGGCCGCTCGCCGAACTCCCCCTGGAAGAAGGAATCCTGTGACTCCCGTGAACCGAGTCGTCGTCTGCGGCACCGGTTTCGGCCGCGTGTACCTCAGTGCCTTCCGGAAGCCCTCGGCGGACTTCCCGTTCCGGCTGACCGGCGTCCTCGGCCGGGGCAGCGCCCGCTCCAAGGCATGCGCGGAAAGCTACGGCGTCCCCCTGCTCACCGACCCGGACGAGGTGCCCCGGCACGCCGACCTGGCCTGCGTGGTGGTGCCCAACGGGGTCGGCGGCGGGGAGGGGGCCGCGCTCGCGCAGCGGCTGATGGCGCACGGGGTGCACGTGCTGCACGAGCATCCGATCCACCAGGTGGAACTGGCCGCCTGCCTGCGCACCGCCCGCCGCCACAACGTCCACTACCGGCTCAACACGTTCTATCCGCACCTGGCTCCCGTGCGCCGCTTCCTCGCGGCGGCCCGCCATCTGGCCGAGCGGCAGGACGTGCTGTACGCGGAGGGGTGGTGTGCCGTCCATGTGTCGTACGACCTGATCGACATCCTCGGCCAGGCGCTCGGCGGACTGCGGCCCTGGCAGCTCGGGGACCCCGTGTCCAGTGGCGGGCCGTTCACCACCCTGGAGGGCCGGCTCTCCGGGGTCCCCCTCACCCTGCGTGTCCTGAACCAGCTCGACCCGGAGGACCCCGACAACCACACCCACCTGCTGCACCGGGCCACCCTGGGCTTCAGCGGCGGCACGCTGATCCTGGCCGGGACGCACGGCCCGGTCCTGTGGAGCCCGGCGCTGCCCGCCCCGCGCGGGGACGACGGCGAGCTGGACTTCGACGCCGAGGCCCACCGCCTGGTGCACCTGCCGAGCGTCCAGCCGGTCGGCCCGGCCGAGGCGCCCACGCACCGGGAGGTGTACGCCGACGTGTGGCCGGACGGCGTCCGGCGGGCGCTGCGGGCCACGGCGGAAGCGGCCGGGGCGGGAGAGGACCCGATGCGCGCGGGCCAGTACCACCTCACCCTCAGCCAGATCTGGCAGGACCTCACGGCCCGGCTCGGCTACCCGGACCTGGTACGCCGCCCCGCGCCGGAGCCGGTCACCGCGCCCGACCTGGTCGCGGCGGTGCGTGAGCGCGAGGGGCTGGGGCACCCATGACCACCTCGACGGCCGCTTTCAACCCGCTGGACCTGAGTCACACCGACGACCCGTATCCCCGGCTGGCCGCGCTGCGCCGCGAACGGCCGGTCTCCACGCCGCTGCCCGGCTGGCACGTGGTGGTCCGCGACGCGGACGTGCGGGCGGTGCTGGCGGACCCGGCTCTCTGGTCGAGCCGCCGCAACAACACCTCCGTACCCGACACACCCGAAGCGGACCGGGAGTTGGCCCTTTCCCAGCTCGACCCGCCCGCGCACACGCGGCTGCGTCGGCTCCTCTCCCCCGCCTTCGCCCGGACCGTCGTCGCGGAGCTGGAACCCGTCGTGCGGGAACGGGCCGGGGCGCTGGCTGACCGCCTCCAGCAGGACGCGGACCGATTCCAGCAGGACACCGACCTGGTCCCCGCGTTCACCGCGCCGCTGCCACGCGCCGTCCTGGCCGCGTTCTGCGGAGTGGACGACATCGACGCGGCGGACTACGACCGCTGGGCCGGCACCTTCACCGACCTGCTGGGCCACCGGGCGCACGCCGAGTGGCCCGCCTTCGAGCGCTGGGCGCTGCGGACCACCGACGGCTCCGGCGGGCTGAGCGGTGTCCTGCAGCGGCTGGACCGCGCCGAGGCGGTGACCTTCCTGCACTTCCTGATCGTGGCCGGAGCGCCCAACCTCCGCCATGCGCTGGGGAATCTGGTGCTGCGGCTGCTGAGCGAAGACCACTGGCGGGCCGAGGGGCTGGCGGAGGCGATCGAGGAGTCGCTGCGCCTGGACCCGCCCGCGCTGTGGCAGATGCGCACTGCGACCCGTGACACCACCGTGGGCGACACGCCCGTACGGGCCGGGGAACGGGTGGTCGCCGTCGTCGCCTCCGCCAATCGCGACCCGGTCCGCTGGGGTGCGGACGCCGACGCGTTCCGGCCCGGCCGGCCGGGACTGCGCGCCCATCTGGCGTTCGGCAAGGGCCCGCACGCCTGCCTCGGCGCCTCCCTCACCCGGCTCCAACTACGGGTGGTGGCCGAGGTGTTGATCGGGCGGTATCCGAAGCTGCGGCTCGCGCCCGGCTTCCGTTTCCGCCGTGCCGGCGACTTCATGAGCCGCGGCCCCGCCGCGCTTCCCGTCCACCTGGAGTGACTCCTGTGACCAGCTTTGCTTCCTCCTGGCTCCGCCGCCCGCTGCCCCGCCCCACGGCACATGTGTCGCTGGTGTGCTGTCCGCACGCCGGCGGCAGCGCCGCCTTCTACACCGCGTGGGCCCGGCTGCTGCCGCCGCACGTGGAGCTCGTCGCCGTGCAATACCCGGGCCGCCAGGACCGGCTCACGGAACCCGCCGCCGAGTCCATGGACGAGCTTGCCGGGGCCGTGGCCGAAGCGCTGCGCGCCGACCGGCCGGGCCGGGAACACGTCCTGTTCGGGCACAGCATGGGCGCCTCGGTCGCCTGGGAGACCGCCCTGCGGCTGGAGGCATCGGGCACGGGCCCACGGCACGTGGTCGTCTCCGGGCGTCCCGGACCGCGCCGCCAGCGCCCCGGCACGGTCCACCTGCGGGACGACGACGGCCTCGCCGCCGAACTGCGCCGCCTCGACGGCACCCACGCCACCCTGCTCGACGACCCCGAGGTGCGGGCGGTGCTGCTGCCCGCGGTACGGGCCGACTACCGCCTCATCGAGACGTACCGTCCGGACACCGCCGCCCGGCTGCGCTGCCCTCTCACCGCCCTCACCGGGGACCGCGACGAGGAGGCGACGGAGGCGGAGATGGCGGCGTGGCAGAGCGCCACGTCGGGGGCGTTCGGCAGTCTGGTGCTGCCGGGCGGTCACTTCTACCTGGTCGCGGAGGTGGAGCGGGTTGTCGCAACCGTGCTCGACGCCTGCGGTGCGTCCGCCCCTGCCGCCGTGCACCCCGTACTCCCCTGAAGCCGAAGCTGGAGCTGGAGCTGAACGACATGACCACCCTTCCCCAAGCCGCCCCCTCGCGGGTCGACCTGGCCGCGCTCGCCGACCTCGTCACCCCGTGGGCCATCAGGGTCGCGGCGACCCTGCGCCTGGCCGACCACATCGCCGCCGGTCACACGGCACTGCCCGACCTCGCCCGGGCCGCGGACGCCGACCCGGACGCCCTGCGCCGCATGCTGCGCGTGCTCACCGGCCGGGGCGTCTTCGCCGAGCCGGAGGAGGACACGTACGCCCTGACGCCCGCAGCCGAACTCCTCAAGGACAGCGGGGCGTTCGGATTGCGCGCCTGGTACGATCTGGACGGCATGGGCGGACGCATGGACCAGGCGTTCGGGCGCCTGCTGGACACCGTGCGCACCGGGGAGCCCGCCTACCCTCTCGTGCACGGCCGGTCCCTGTGGCAGGACACCCTGGAGGACCCCGGACTCGCCTGCTCCTACGCCGACTTGATGGCCGCGCACACCAGGTTCGCGGCCCCGGAGGTCGTCGCGGCGTACGCCTGGCCCGAGCGCGGGCACGTGGTGGACGTCGGCGGCGGTTCCGGATCCCTGCTCGCCCGGCTGCTCACCGCGCGCCCCGCGCTGCGCGGCACGCTGCTCGACCTCCCCGAGGCCGCCGAGGAGGCGCGGCGCGCGCTGGCGTCGGCCGGGCTGGCGGAGCGTGCCTCGGTGCATCCCGGCAGCTTCTTCGACCCGCTGCCGGCGGGATCGGACCTGTATCTGCTCACCTGGGTGCTGCACGACTGGAGCGACGAAGAGGCCGAACACATCCTGCGCCGGTGTGCCGAAGCGGCCGGCGAGGGCGGCCGGGTCCTTGTCGTGGAGAACCTGGTCACCGACGGGCGCCGCGCCGACGTCGCCGCGGCCATGGATCTACGGCTGCTGGTGCTGTTCGGCGGCCGGGAACGTACGCCCCGGCAGCTGGACGACCTGGTGGCCCGGGCCGGGCTGCGGATCACCGGCCGCCAGGTCACGGGAACCGGCATCCACCTGGTGACCTGCGCGCCCACCGGGTGACCCACAGGCGGAAGGGCGGCACGGTAACCCACCGTGCCGCCCTTCCGCCTACTCGGGCACTGTTCAGGAACGCACCGCCAGCCGCCACCCGCTCGCCTGCTCCCGCTCACCCCAGAACGCCGCGTAGCGCCCGCCGAGTGCCAGCAGTTCCTCGTGCGTCCCCTGCTCGACGATCCGCCCGCCATCCAGGAACGCGATCAGATCGGCGCCCCGGATGGTGTCGAGGCGGTGGGCCACGACGAGAACCGTCCGATCCGCGGTGAGTGCTCCCAGCGCCTGCTGGACCGCGGCCTCGTTCTCCGCGTCGAGCGCCGAGGTCGCCTCGTCGAGCAGCACGATCGGGGCCTGCTTGAGCAGGGCCCGGGCCAGCGAGATCCGCTGCCGCTCCCCGCCCGACAGGGCCGCGCCGCCCTCGCCGACGCGGGCGTTCCAGCCGTCCGGGAGCCGCTCGGCGATCTCGTCGACCCGCGCGAGCCGACCGGCCTCGCGCACCTCCTCGTCCGTGGCGTCCTCCCGTCCGGCGCGGATGTTCTCCTCGATCGTGCCCGCGAAGAGGTACACGTCCTGGAAGACCATGGCGAGCCGCGCCATCAGCTGATCCGTCGTCAGGTCACGGACGTCCGCCCCGCCGACACGGACCGTGCCCGCGGTCACGTCCCAGAAACGGGCGATCAGCCTGGTCACCGTGGTCTTGCCCGAGCCGGAGGGACCGACCAGCGCCACCGTCTTCCCGGCCGGGACACGCAGGTCGAGTCCGTCGAGCACGGTGCGCCCGTCGCCGTAGCCGAAGGAGACACCGTCGACTTCGATGCCGTACGCCTCCGGGAGCGGCGCCTCGGTCTCCGGCTGCGGCAGCGGATCGGCGGCGAGCACCTCGTCCAGGCGCTCCAGCGTGCCGCGGGCGACCCGCAGGGAGCCCCCCAACTCGGCCGCCGCACCCATGGGTTCGACGAAGCGCACGGCCAGCACAAGGACCGCGATCAGCTCACCCGCACCGACCGATCCACCCACCGCCAGAACCGTGCCGAGCAGCAGGACGCAGGTGAAGCAGAGCTGCACGGCGAGCGCGAAGCCCGCGATGCCCGGTACGCCGATACGTACGGCGGCGCGGGCCTTGGCCTGCTGCTCGCGCAGGGCGGCGTCGAGGAGTTCGTGATCCTCGGCGGTCCGCCCGAAGGCGCGCAGCGCGGGCTGGTGCCGGGCGAACTCCACCAGCCGGTCCGCGGTCTCGACGGCGGCGGCATGGGACTGCCGGTCGACGCGGGACATCAGCCGCCCGGACCAGCGGTACGCGGCGGCCGCGACGGGCGCCGCCACCACCATGGCCAGCGCGAGCCGCCAGTCGAAGACGAACGTGGCGAGAACGACGACGGCGGGCGTGACGAAGGCGTTGCACAGCGGCCGCAACAGGTTGGCGGCGGCGTTCATCACCTGGACCACGCCCTGTCCCGCCAACTGGCCCAGCGCACCGGTGCGTTCGCCGCCGAACCAGCCCAGCGGAAGGGCGACGACATGGTCACCGATGCGGTGGTGCAGCGTGCGCCCGAGGTCGGCGCTGAAGCGGTTGCCGCGCACAGCCGCGGTGAAGGCGACGGCCCCGTAGGCGACCGTCGCGACGGCGAGGGCGGCGACCCAGGGCCAGGCCGCCTCGGGGTCGTCGCCGAGGAGCCGGGTCAGCAGCGGTACCAAGAGCGCGTAAGCCACTCCCTGGAGGGCGGCGGCGACGGCCGCCCACAGCAGGACGCGGCGCAGCCCCTCCGTCTGCTCCCGTCCCAGTACGCGTGTCAGCAGCGCGGTCATCGCGCGGCTCCCTTCTGCTGGAGGGCCCACATGCGGGCGTAGCGGCCGTCCAGGGCCAGCAGTTCGGCGTGGGTGCCCTGTTCGGCGATGCGTCCGCCGTCCAGGACGACGATGTGGTCGGCGTCCCGTACCGTCGCGAGCCGGTGGGCGATGACCAGCAGGGTGCGGCCCGCGGCAAGCGCGGACAGGGCCCGCTGGACTGCGGCCTCGGACTCGGGGTCGGCGAAGGAGGTCGCCTCGTCCAGGACGAGGACGGGGGCGTCGGCGAGCAACGCGCGGGCCACGGAGAGGCGTTGGGACTCGCCGCCGGAGAGCAGCGCGTCCTCGCCGATCACCGAGTCGTAGCCGCGCGGCAGGGCGCGGATCCGTTCGTGGATGTGCGCGGCGCGCGCGGCCTGCTCCACGGCTGCTTCGTCGGCGTCCGGGCGGCCGAGGCGGATGTTGTCGCGGACGGTGGTGCGCAGCAGGTGGGGTTCCTGGAAGACGAAGGACACCTGGCGGTACAGGTCGTTCGGGGCGATGTCCCGTACGTCCGTGCCGCCGATCCGTACCGTTCCGGCGGTCGGGTCCCAGAAGCGGGGCACCAGTCTGGCGAGGGTGGACTTGCCCGAGCCGGAGGCGCCGACCAGGGCGGTGACGGTGCCGGGCCGCAGGGTCAGGTCGATGCCGCTCACGACGTCCGTGGCGCCGTTGTAGCTGAAGCCGACGCCGGTCAGCTCGACACCGCCGTCCTGTCCCGGCGCCGCGGCCTCGGACGCCTCGGGGAGGGCCGGTACGGACAGCAGTGCTTGCAGCTCGCGGGCGCTCTGCATGCCGCCCTGGACGGCGTGCCCGGACTGGGCCAGCCCCATCACGGACCCGGTCAGCGCCGGGCCCAGCAGGACGAACGGCACGAGGTCGAGCGCGTCGGTCCAGCCCTGGGTGACGAACAGGGTGCCGGCCGCGGTGGCGAGGAGCAGGGCGGCCGGGCCGGACAGGGCGAGCGCGGCCGACGTACTGGCCCGCGTCGTGCTCATGATCCAGTCACGGAAGAAGACGGAGAAGCTGTCGGCGGCGTCGTCGTAGGCGCGATGGGCGCGGGATGTGCGGCCGTACGCCTTGATCACCGTGATGCCGTGGACGAGTTCGACGACGGCCGCGTTGACGGCGCCCATCGCGCCGAAGAACCGTGCCGTCACCTCCTCGCCGCCGGACATGGCCTGCTTGAAGAAGTAGCCGCCGAGCAGGAGCGGGAGCAGGGCGACGAGGGCGAGGCGCCAGTCCACGGTCAGCAGATAGACCAGGGCGGTCAGCGGCGCCACGATCGCCGAGGTGACCTCCAGCGCCGTGTGCGCGATCAAGTGGTGCAGGGCGGAGATGTTGTCGCCCGCCGCCTTCTTCACCTCGCCCGAGCTGTTCTCGGTGAACCAGCCGAGCGGCAGCCGCCCCAGGTGCCCGGCTATGCGGCGGCGCAGCCCGAACTGGAGGTCGGCGTCGGCGTGATGGGTGAGGACGCCGGCGGTCGCGTAGAGCACGAGCCGGGCCACCAGGGCGGCCACGGCGGTCCAGGCCGCGGCCCAGGCACGGCCTTCGTCCGGGCCGCCGGACGCCAGCAGGGCGCGGGCGAGTTCGGCGACCGCGATGAACGGGATCATCGAGCAGACAGCGGCGGCGGCCTGGGCGACGACCGCGGCGATCAGGCGCCCGCGTACGGGGGCGAGCAAGTCTCCGAGGCCGGGCGGCTTGCCGGGGTCCTCGGGTGGCTGGGGGGCGGTGTCGGGGGTGCCCGCTCGCGAGTCCGCGAGGGCCGCGCCGGTCATGAGAGTTCCTCTCGGGTGGTGGTGGATCGGAGTACGGCGAAATCGGGGCCGAGCGGCGTGCAGACGAGCCCGGCGGCGCCGGCTTCCTCGGCGAGGTCGTCGATGCCGATCCCCGACCAGGGAAGCGGCACGGCGTGCTCACGGACGACCGTCTCCCCGTCGCGCACGCGGTAGGTGAGGGTCCAGCCGTCGTCGGCGCCCTCGCTCCACGACTCGTAGTCCAGGGCGCCGACGCGACGGGTCGCCAGACGGAGCGGGGCCCGGGTCGGGGGTGCGGTGCGGTCGAGGACGTCCACGACGGCGGGAGCTCCGGGCGCCAGCCGCTCGCTCAACAGCCGCCACAGGGCGGCGCGTTCAGCAGGTCCGAGGTGTCCTACGACGCCGAGGGCGACGGCCGCGCACAGGCGGGGCGGCAGCCGCGCGTCGTTCACCGTGCCCGCGGTGACGGTGACGCGCGAGGCGAGTTCGGGACGGCAGGCGAGCCGGGTGGACAGCGCGATGCGCATCCCGGCGGAGGGCTCCACCGCCAGCAGTTGGGCGCCGGGAACGGCGTCGGCGGCGGCCTCGGTGGACAGCCCGGTGCCCGCGCCGATGTCGAGCAGGGGCCCGTGCCCGGGATCGACGCGGTCGAGTGCCCGGCGCAGCAGCGGGCCGAGCCGCGCCCAGGCGGGGGCGGCGAGGAGGTCGTAGAACTCGGCGGCCGGACCGTAGAGGTCGTGGTCGGTGGTGTCAGGGACGTCGCGCTCGGTGGTGTCAGGCAGGGCCATCCGCCGCCTCCTTCGCGGTCAGCTGGTCCCGGTCGCGGATGAGGGTCCACGAGGCGAGGGCGGCGAGCAGGCTGACCACGGCCGCCGCGACGCAGATGGTCGCCAGGCCACCGGTGAGCGCGGAGCGGGCCGCGTCCAGGACCGGTTCGCGTGCCGCGGCGGGCAGAGCCCGTTCGAGCGAGCCGAACTGCCCGGCGGCCACAGCGTCCCGGACCTGCTGCCGCATCCCCTCCGGGACGTTCAGCGCGGCGAGCCGCGTGTCGTCGAGGTCGCTGTCGATGCGGGTGCTGAACACGGCGCCGAAGGCGGCCACTCCGGCCGCCGTGCCGAGCGGGAAGAAGGTGTTGGTCATCCCGGACGCCATCCCGGCCCGCTCCGGCGGCACCACCCCGACGGCTATGCCCATCAGCGGCGGGAAGGCGATCGCCCCGCCGATGCCGAGGAGCACCAGGCCGGGCAGCATGACCAGCCACGAGTCGTCGGGCCCGACGCGCGCCATGGTGAGCAGCCCGACAGCGGTGATGCCCGTGCCGAGCGCCATGACGCCGCGCGTCGGCATCAGCTTCAGGAAAAGCCCGCTGAACGGGGCGACGAGCATGATGAAGGCGGTCATCGCCAGCAGCCGCAGCCCGGTGCCCAGCGGGCTGTGACCGAGCATCCCGGACAGCCACAGGATCAGATACGGCAGCACACCGAAGCTGACGACGCGGCAGACGAAGCTGAGCACGATCGCGCCGGTGAACGACGGCACTCGCAGCAGCCGTACGTCGAACATCGCCGCGTCCCGGCGCCGTGTCTCCCACGCCGTGAACCCGGCGACGAGCAGCGCCCCGGCCACCAGGGGCAGCAGGGCGGAGGCCGAGGTCCAGCCGTCCTCGGGGCCGGTCACCAGGCCGTAGTTGAGACCGAGCAGCGCCCCGGCGGCGAGCAGCAGCCCGACGAGGTCGAACCGGCCCTCGGGGCGCGGCCGTTCGCCCTTGCGCTCCCGGGGTACGCGCAGCGCGGCGCCGGCGATGATGAGGGCACCGACCGGCAGGTTGACGTAGAAGATCCACCGCCAGTCGAGACCTTCGACCACGGCACCGCCCACCAGCGGGCCGAGGGCGGCCGCGGCGCCGCCCGCCGCCGAGAACATCCCGATCGCCGACTGGCGGCGCGGGCCCTCGTAGGCCCCGGCGATCAGGGCGAGGGCGGTCGACATCACCATCGCACCGCCCAGGCCCTGCACGGCGCGGCAGGCGATCAGCGTCCCGACGCCGGGTGCGGCGCCGCAGCCCGCCGACGCGACGGTGAAGACCGCGACGCCGGTGAGGAACATGTTCCGGCGCCCGATCCGGTCGGACAGCGCCCCCGCGGGGAGCAGGAGCGCCGCGAACACCAGCGTGTAGGCGTTCACCACCCACTGGAGGCCGGTCAGTCCGGCGTCGAGATCGGCGGCGACTTCGGGCAGGGCGACGTTGACGACGGTGATGTCCAGCGTCATCAGCACGGCGGCCAGTGATGTCGTGGCGAGCAGCCAGCCGTTGCCGGCCGGCGGGCCGGTCTCGTCGGCGGCCGGCTCCTGGCGTACGTCCTGGGTCATGGGCAAACCCCTTGCAGACATGGGTATACGACGTATACATGCGGGCGGACGGCAGCGGTACACCGCGTGCTCGATCCGGCGGCCCCCGGCTCAGTTCGGCGGCAACAGGCCCCGCAGAAGGGCTTTCAGGCCGGGCACGAACGCGTCCTCCGCCGCCGCCTGGCGCGGCGGGCGGGCCAGCATCCGGGCCAGCCGGGGATGTTCGGTCATGCGGACTCGGGTCATCAGCTCATGCCGGGCCGGGCGGCCCTCGGGCCGCAGCGCGGGCAGGTACGACAGGTGCCCGAAGGTGTACCACCACAGCGCCCAGTAGGCGTCGGCCGCCTCGTCGTCGCTGAGCCCCGCCTCCTCCAGCAGGGCGAGCACATGCTCGACGAACCGCGAGGCGCGCGGCCCGAACAGCTCGCCGGCCTTGAGGACTTCGGCCACCCACGGCTCGGCCGTCAGATGGTCGTGCAGCGCGCGAAAGGCCAGGACCAGCCGGTCCGAGGGCGAGCCGTCGCGGTCCGGGAGCACCAGTTGCTCGGCCACGTCGTCCAGCATCGCGACCAGCAACTCCCGCTTGTCGCCCACGTGCCGGTACAACGCCATGGCCGTCACGCCGAGTTCCGCCGCGACACGGCGCAGGGTGACCGCCGACAGCCCCTCGTCGCGGGCGACCCGCCGTCCGGCGGCCACGACGGTCGCCCGGTTCAGCGGGGCGCGGCGCTTCCCGTTCCCGGGGCGCGTTCCGTCGCTGTCGGTCGTCGAGCTCGGCATACCGCCACCCTAAGGTCACCGTGTCACGTCCTCTCCAGCGGCCCGCGCCCTCTTCGGCATCGCCGCCACCAGGGCACGGGTCACGTCATGCCCGGGCCGGCTCAGCACCCGGGCCGCCGGCCCCGTCTCACGGATCCGCCCCTCGTGCAGCACTGCAACCCGGCCGCCGAGACGGGCGGCGACCGACAGGTCGTGCGTGACCATGACGACGGCGATCCCCAACTCCGCCCGCAGACCCGCGATCAGCTCGGTGACCGCGGCCGCCACCGACGGATCCAGCGCGCTGGTCACCTCGTCGCAGAGCAGCACCTCGGGTCCCGCGGCCAGCGCACGTGCCAGGGCCACCCGCTGCCGCTGACCTCCCGACAGGGCTCCGGGGAGCCGTCCGCCCAGCTCCGGGTCCAGGCCGACCTGGGCGAGCAGCCGCTCCACTTCCGCCGATCGCCGTACCGCCGGTATGTCAGGACGGAACACGAGCGGCCGGCCGACGATCGCGGCCACGGTGTGGCGGGGGTTGAGTGAGGCGTACGGGTCCTGGGGGACGAGCTGCACTCGGCGGCGCTGTCCGGGTTCGCGGTGGCGTACGTCCCCGGCGAGCACCGCACCGTGGAGGTGGATGTCGCCTCGCGTGGGGATGTCGAGTCCGGCGAGACAGCGCAGCAGGGTGGTCTTGCCGCAGCCGGAGGGGCCGACCACGGACAGGCAGTCTCCCGGGTCGAGGGTGAGACCAACCCCGTCAAGTACGGGCTTGTCGCGGACGAGCCAGATGTCGGACGCGCGCAGCAGTGCGCCCTCGCCCGTGGAGTCCGCGGTTGTGGAGTCCGCGGTTGTGGGAGCGCCCGGACGGGCCGCCGCGACCAGCGCCTTCCCGCGCTCACTCGCCGGATCCCTGAGCACGGTCTCGGCGGGCCCGATCTCGACCATCCGCCCGCCGTCCATGACGGCCACCCGGTCGGCCACGGAGGCGACCGAGGCGAGGTCGTGCGAGACGAGCAGGACAGCGGTGTCCGTCTCGCGCCGCAGCCGGGTCAGGTCGGCGAGGAACGCGGCGGCGGTGACGGTGTCGAGGGCGCTGGTCGGTTCGTCGAGGACGAGCAGCCGGGGCTCCGCGGCTAGTGCGGCTGCCAGCGCGGCCCGCTGACGCTGACCGCCGGAGAGCTGATGCGGCAGGCGGTGAACGACCTCCTGCGGCCGGTCGAGTCCCGCAAGCCGCAACGCCCTTTCGATCCGCTCCGGCCACCGCTCCTTGGGTATTCGGCGGGCCCGAAGCACCTCGCTGATCTGGGTGCCGACTCGCAAGTGCGCGGCGAGCGCGGTGCGCGGATCCTGGGCGACGTATCCGCATACAGATGCGCGCAGCCGCCGTAGCCGACGCTCGTCCAGTGTCAGGGGGTCCTGACCGTCGAGCCGTACGGAACCGCCCGCGTGCCGCAGCCCCGGGGCGATGTGCCCCAGCGCGGCGAGGACGAGCGTGGTCTTGCCGCTGCCCGACTCCCCCACCACGGCGAGGAGTTCGCCGGGCGGGAGGTCGAGATCCACACCGTCGAGTACTGCGCGTCCTGCGTCACGCTCAACACGCAACCCCCGCACGGACAGCAGAGTCCCCGCCGCCTCCACACCACCCGGCGCGGCCTTGCGTCGACGGCCGACGGCCCGCACGTCCGGTCCGGGGAACGCCGAGTCGAGCAGGAGATTCGTGGCGAGCAGGAGGACCAGGAGAAGCACCGCCGGCACGAGGACCGCGAGAGGCTGGAGGGTGAGGCCGTCGCGGTTCTCCA
The DNA here is from genome assembly GCF_040612485.1 of Streptomyces sp. NPDC006385. Taxonomy (NCBI): domain Bacteria; kingdom Bacillati; phylum Actinomycetota; class Actinomycetes; order Kitasatosporales; family Streptomycetaceae; genus Streptomyces; species Streptomyces sp. NPDC006385. Next base: position 37,437 of record NZ_JBEXQG010000057.1, on the reverse strand, counting down.
GGACCATCAACCCCCAGTCGGCGGCGGGTGGTTGGGCGCCGTATCCGAGGAAGGCGGCGGTGGCGACGACGGTGACCGCGCCGAGGAAACGCACCCCGGCGTCGGCGGCGAGCACCGGCGCGAGGTTGGGCAGCACCTCGCGCCCCAGAACGCTCACCGTGCGCTCGCCGCGGGCTACGGCGACCTCCACGTAGTCCTGGGAGAGGATGCGCAGGGTCGCGGCCCTGACCACGCGGATGCTCTCCGGCAGCAGGACGAGCCCGGCGGCGAGTGCGACGCCCGTCGTGCCGCGCCCGGTGGCCACGACCACCACGCTCAGCAGCAGGAAGGCGGGCAGCCCCAGCAGGACGTCGGCGAGACGCAGGATGAGGGTGTCGGTCCATCCCTTGCGGCAGGCGGCGGTCATCCCGGCGACCGCGCCCAGTGCACAGACCGCGGCCGTGACGGCGAGCCCGTTCAGCAGCAGGGAGCGGCCACCGGACAGCACCCGGCTGAGCACGTCGGAGCCCAACCGGTCGGTTCCCAGCGGGGCTTGGCCGCTGCCTGGCGCGTACGGGATGTCCACGGGCTCGGTCACCGGGTGAGGCGCGAACAGCGGTCCGAGCAGCGCGACGGCAGCGACCAGCAGCAGGACGACCAGCGCGGCCCGCCCACGCCATCGCCGCCGCACCGGCCGGTCGGACTCGGGGGCCGCCACGGCGGGCGGACGTTCGGAGATCAGGGTCATCGCGCCCGCCTCTGCACAGGATCGAGAAGCGGTACGGCCAGGTCGGCAACGAGGTTCGCGGCCACCGCGACGGCCGCGCCGAGCAGGGCGACCGCCTGCACCACCGGGACGTCCCGGGCCGCCGTGGCGTCCACCAGGAGCGCGGCGATGCCCGGGTAGGCGAAGAGGGACTCCGCGACCAGCGCCCCGCCCAGCAGGTAGGCGGTGGAGCGGGCGAGCATCGGGACGGCGGGGCCGAGCCCGGCGGGCAGGACGTAGCGCAGGGCGACCCGGACCTCGGGCACCCCGTTCAGCCGCGCGGCCTCCACCGCCGGTGAGCGGGCGGCCTCGGCCACACCGGCCCGTACCAGCCGCAGGTTCTGGGCGAGGCACACCGAGACCAGCGTGAGCACCGGCAGGACGAGCACGGACGGTTCGTCGAGCGGCCCCTGCCCGGCGCCCAGCAGGGACACGGCGGGCAGCCAGCCAAGACCGGCCGCGAACACCGCCATCAGCAGAGCACCCGTCACGAACTCCGGTACGGCGGCCAGCCCGAGCGCGGCACCGGACACGACCCGGTCACCGCGCCGCCCGGCCCGCAGCCCCGCCCACAGCCCCAGTCCCACGGCGAGCGGCACCAGCACGGCCGTGGCGGCGAGCCCCAGCACGAGGGAGTTGCCGAACCGGTCCGCGATCACCTCGCCGACCGGCCGCCCGCTCGCGTAGCTGGCACCGAAGTCGCCGCGCACGGCGTGCCCGAGCCAGTCGAGGTACCGCAGCGGCGCGGGCCGGTCCAGGCCCAGCTGAGCCCGCAGCTCCGCCACGGACTGCGCGGACGCCTGCGGGCCGAGCCGGGCGGTGGCCGCGTCGCCGGGCGCCGCCTCGGTGGCGGCGAACACCAGCACGGACACGGCGAACAGCACGAGCAGCGCGGCCGCGCTCCGCGCCGGCCACGGGTGTGAGCGCGGGCGCCGACAGACCCGGGACTGCTGCGATCTCATTCGACGAACGCGTCCCGCAGACTCGGAAAGTCGGCGTAGCCCCGCGACTTCACCCCGTGCGCCTTCGCGGCCGACCCGGACACCGTCGGCACCCGGGCGAACAGCGCGTCGCCGCCGTGTTCGTGCAGATGCCGCAGTACGTCCGCCACGCGCGCCCGGCGATCCGCCTCCCGCGTGGCGCGGTTCATGGCGGCGATCAGCGGATCGAGTTCGGCGGCGCCCTTGGTGCCGGTGAGCGGGAAGGAAGCCGTCGAGCCGTAGTACGTACGGATCGCCAGCGGCAGCGGGTTGGGGTGGTAGGCGGCCGTCTGGATGGGCGTACTGAGGATGGTCTTGAAGTCGCTGTAGTAGTCCGCGGCAGGCACCTTGTCGAGCGTCGCCTTGACCCCGGCCTTCGCCAGCATCGGCACCATCGCGGTGGCGCTCTCCTCGGTGCCGTAGTCGTAGTCGGAGGTGCGGATCGTGACGGCGAGCCCCTCCTGCCCGGCCTCGGCGAGGAGCTTCTTCGCCTGCTCGGGGTCGTACGCGGTCTGCGCGATGCCGTCGTCGTAGTACGGCTGGTGCGCGCCCACCAGGTCGTTGCCGACCTCGCCCTGACCGAGCGTCACGGTCCGCACCAGGGACTCGCGGTCCAGCGCCAGCTTCACGGCGCGCACGACACGCGCGTCCGTGAAGGGCTTCAGCCCGAGGTTCATGGGGAGGTTGAGGTCGACCCACAGATCCTTGGGCGGCGTCTCGATGCGCAGCGCACTGTTGCCGCGTTCGGTGCGTACGGCAGTCAGGGCGAGCCCGCCGGCGTACTCGAACTGGCCCGACTTCAGGCCGCTGAGCCGTGCGGCCGCGTCGGTGACGGAGATCAGCTCCAGCTCGTCGAGGTGGGGCCCACCATTGTCCGCGTCCCAGTAGTCCTTGCGCGGGACCAGCACACTGCTGCGCCCGGCCTGCCACTGCTTGAGCACGTACGGCCCGCTGCCCACGGCCTTGGCGAGGTTCTTGGTGCCGTCGGGGAACACGAACATCGAATGGGCGAGGGCGAGATCGAAGAACCCGTCGGCCATGGTGAGGGGCAGTTCGACGGTCCGCTCGTCACGGACGCGGGCGTTCTTGAGGTCGAGGTGCGTGACGAAGCCGCCCTGCGGGCTCCGCTTCTCGACGAGCGTGCGCAGACTGAACAGCACGTCGCGGGCGGTGAGTTGGCGTCCGTCGCTGAAGGTGACGCCCTTCCTGACCCGCACGGTCCACTTCGTCGCGTCGGAGTTGGGCTCGACGGTCTCCGCCAGCCGCCACACGGGCTTGCCGCCGTCCAGCTCACCGAGGGCGTCCCAGACGACCCGGGCTCGCACGTAGTCGACGCCGACGCCGGCGGCGAGCGTGGGGTCGGTGGACTCCGCGCTCCCCCCGATGAACGCCGCCCGCAGTTTCCCGCCCTTGCGAGGAGTGACGGACGCCTCGGCGCCGGTCGGCTGCTCTTTCCCTCCACTGTTTCCGCAGCCCGCGAGCCCTCCGCCGACGGCGACCACCGCCGCCCCTCCCACGACACCGCGCAGCGCGGCACGCCGACCTATCACGCCGGTTCCCTCTCCCCTTGCACACACCGACCCCCAGGCAGCGGAACGACCGGATGCCCGAGGTATACGACGTACACACAGTACCGGTCTCGAAAATCGTTTTCAATAAGGGCAGTGGTCCGCGCTGAGCGTCAGCCGAGCTCGGGAACCGTTCTCCCGGCACCTCAGTGCCGAGTCCGGTACGTACCCACCTGAACCGTCCCGGCTCGAATGGAGACCGTCGAGCACCTGATCCGCGACGCGCTCTACCCGTACCCCGAGCACGTGCTGATCGCCACGAAGGTCGGCATGGTCCGCCCCGCGCCGGGACACTGGTATCCGCTCGGCAACCCGTACTACCTGCGGGCCTGCGTCGAAGCGAGCCTTCGCCGCCTCAAGGTCGAACGACTGGAGTTGTGCTACCTGCACCGCATCGACCCCGAGGTGGCGCTCGACGATCAGATCGCCGTCCTCCAGGCCCTCCAGGAGGACGGCCAGATCGGGCACATCGGCCTGTCGAAGGTCACCCCCGAGGCCATTCGCACGGCAGGCAAGAACATCACTGTGGCCGCCGTTCAGAACGTCCTCAACATGACCGACAGCTTCGATCCGGCATTGGACCTCTGCCGGGGCCTGGGCATCCCCTACGTGCCCTACCGGCCGCTCGACGCCGGCTCGCTGGCGCGCACGGCGGGAGTACAGGACCCGCTTCACTGACCGCTCAACCGTGGCGACCACGTAGCCCCCATACCGAGCACGAGCCAACCGCAGCACCTCGAACAGATCGTCGCCGCTGTGGCAGAGGAATCCTGATGTCCACGATCACGGCACCCGTCCCCACGACTCGCAGCGCCGGTCCCGCGCCTGTACGGAAGACGGCCCCGTACGAAGACTGGCGACCGCCGATCGTCAGGGTGTCCTTACTCGTCCCGGTGGGCGCGGACGCACTGGTCGTCGTTGGCCTCCTCGGCGGCGTCATGATGCCCACCGGCGCTGTGCACGATGGCCAGACTCCAGAGCAGGCAGCCCAGGGTGTGCTTCATGGCGCTCCGGGCGGCCTCCCCGTCACGCGGCGCGTGGCCCTGGCCTGGGTACAGATGCGCCGCCGGAAGGTCATCACGCACGTACTGGCGACGGAGCCGATGACCCGCATGGAGGTCGGGCACCTTACCTACCGCGACCCACGCGCCGATGTGCGCGTACTGCCCACCATGCAGGTCATCGACAAGCTGACACCAAAGGGCCGACTACGGGCCCTCGTGGGATTGCAGGCCCTCCCCACCGGCGAGACTGCCCACATCGGAGGGGATGTGGTGCGCCCCACCGCACCTCCAGGACTCGTCCACACCTGACGAGCCGGGGGAGTCAGTCGTGTCCTGATGTCAGTCGTGTCCTGATGGAGTGGCTGACGGCCCCGCTGGCTTCGTACACCAGAAGGGGCAGCACTTCGACACCGGTTCGGGAGGCACTGAGGTGTCGGACCAGAACAAGATGTGCGCAAGTTCCGACAGCGCCTGGCCTCCCTGGCGGGCAGAGTGCGGCCGTCGCCCCGCTCCTCCAGGTCCTTCGCCTTCGCTTCGCTCGGGGCCTTCCACCTGGACCGGCGACTGCCTCTGGAACTAGGCGACGAGGTGATCCAACCTCGCCTTCACCTTGACGGCGGAGACGAGCTTGGCCCCCGGGGCGTCGGGGCCGGATGCGGGCGCGACGACGGCGACAGCCGGTGTGGCGACGGCGGCTTCGGGGGCGGGCACAGCGACCGGGGTAGCGATTGCGGCGGCGATGGCGAGAATGGCGGCACCGCGCAGGGTCCACTTCAGCACGATGATGCTCCGATCTTGACGTGTGATGGCATGTGCGTCGATCGTCGCCGCCGATCCGGTGTCCGGGGATCGTCCGAAGGTCGCGGCCGCCTCCCCCGCACGGGGGAGGCGGCCGACCGCGGGGGGCCTCCCGTCCTTGTGAACATCGACCCTGGGCAGATCGGGCCGCCTCCGGTGGTGGCCAACCAGGCGAGGGCGGCCCATGATTTGGCCGAGGCACAGAACGACCTGGCTGCCGCCCGGACGGCCCTACGGAACATGATGCGCGACCAGAACCGCGACTCAACGTGATCGCCCTCATGTGGCTCGCAGGCGGCCCAATACCAGCAGCAGCCGTGCGAAGCTGGGGTCGCCCCTGCCGACGTTGATCACGCACATGCAACGACGCCCCCTCCCCGCACGGAAAAGACACGCCAATGAGCCGTCCCGCGATACCCGACCTGGCATGGTGGCGCGGGGACCCCGAGCGATGGGAACTTCTGGAGTTCGACGGGCAGCACACTGAGGATGGGCTGCCCATGGACGCCCGCTGGGAGGACAGGCAGCAGGTCCTCGAAGCCCTGGTCCGGGACCCTGGTCAGGACGACGGGAACTTCGCCCGGTTCCTGTTGCTTCAGGAGACACGGTGGCATGGGCACTCCTGGGGATTCAGCCACAGCATCGAACTCGCCGCCCTGCGGATCGCCGAAGAACGCCACGTCGAGGACGTCTGGCTCCTGTGGGAAGCCATCTGCCGAAGCTTCGACACCTGGTGCGGCCTTCCTCACCACCTGCTGCTCGCCGCCGGAGTGTCCATCACCACGGAGTACGTCAAAGCCTCCGACCATCCCCAGCGGGACAACCTCTTGGAGCACCTCGGGAAGATCTCCCAGGTCACAGACGAGGAGGTCGCCCAGACACTGAGCCAACGGCGCCGCTACTACGGCGAGATCCTCGACGAGCTGAGCGGGGAGTGAGCCGGCGTGGAGATCACCGTGCAGTGGGTACGGACATCGTGGACCAAGGAGTCTCGGGGAGGTGAGAGTGCCGCGCGCAGGAATGCCGCTCCGATCGGGTTCCCTCTTCCACATGCATCGAGGTCGCTGGCGCACGTGGTGCGCATGCGTGAGGAGGACGGTTTTCAGCCTCATGACGCTCTAGAGGACCTGAGCAAGGTCGATGTCCAACTCCGTGAAGCCGAAGGACGCTTGCGGGTCTTCCCGCGGGTGCAGCCTTTGTTTGCCCTGCCGCCGCGGCGGCGACGCCTGCCGGCCGTGCGACTCGTTCCCGGGCAGTGGGTCCGTTGGCAGCTGAACTACCGCTTCAGCAGCGCACTGGGGATCCGGGACTGGTCCTACTGGCTGGACACCTTCAATATCGCCTACGGACCGGTGACCACTGACGTGTTCTGTGGAACGCCTGACTTCTTCATCGACGAGCAGGGCCCCGTCCGCTAGCGCTGGCTGACTTGACCCCCGAGAGGTTGTGGCTCCCCTGCCATCATGTGCCCGTGGTCACCATGGATTCCTCAAACGCCCCCGACCAACTACTCCGCGCCCAGCTGATGCAGGTGCTCAGCGGCATCGAACCCTGGGACGATCAGGAGCGGACACACCTCGCTGCAACAGCAGAGTGGATCACCAGCGGAGCGCCTCTCTACAGGACACTGAAACCCGCCACCCCCGCGAAGCACCTGGTCAGCTACTTCGTCGTGCTCGATGAGACGCGCGAGGAACTCCTACTCGTTGCCCACCGCAAGGCCGGCTTGTGGCTTCCCAGCGGCGGCCACGTCGAGCCGACAGAGGATCCGTGGCACACGGTCCGTCGTGAATGCCGCGAAGAGCTGCGCATCGAAGCCGTACCCGCCTTGATCACCGGGGACCGCCCGATCTTCCTCACCGTCACACGGACTCGCGGCCAAGGGCAGCACACTGACGTGTCCTTGTAGTACGTCCTGCGGGGAGAGGCAGGCCAGGTCACTTCCTTCGACGAAGCCGAGTTCGACGCGATCAAGTGGCTCTCCTTGGACCAGGTCCTCGCCACACCAGAGGACACCCTCGACCCCCACATGCACCGATTCACTCGCAAGCTAATGAGCTTGCTGGCCCTACGTAGGAGCACGCGGTGATGACCTCCGCCACCGAGAGAAGACGTGCCTCACGTAACTGGCATCCATAGAGCGCTCTGACCAGCAGGTATTTGAATACAACCCTAGATAACACCTGCGATGACGTCGAAGCCGAAGTCTGCGACGTCATCGTCACCGGCATGGTCGCGCTGACCCGCATGGACCCCGATGCCAAGTCCGTATTCGCTCGGCGCATGAAGCGAATCACCGACCGGGACCTAAGTAACGAGAGGGCCACGTCGGCTGCACCCGGCGCTGTCGCTGACAATATGACGGGAGGCCAGCAGAGTTGAGCGATACATCCCGCAACGCCAAGACCTGGACTACCTACGGCCAACACCAGCTCAGCCGGTCCTACATGCCTCCGTGCCGACGCAACTCAGGTGGGGGTTCTGGGACGGCGTCGGCCCAGGAAACGAGGTCCTCGGTCCGATCACCGGTCGGCGAGTCCTGGACGTCGGCTCCGGGGCCGGCCATTACGCAGTCCATCTCGCCATTGCACACGGCGCGCTCATCGATGCGGTCGACCTGTCTCCCACGCAGCACCAGCGCGCGATCAGCCACTTCGGCGCGGTGCCCGGCGTCCGCTTCCTTCTACCAGGCCATCGACCGGATTCCGCTGGGCCCGGCGGTGACCTGGAAGTTCTCGGCCCGCTCCTGCTGTCGGCCATCTCCAAGCGCCGGGTGGTGAGCCTGGTGTGGGCCGGGCTGGCGCTCGCTGGCGTCTTCCTCCTAGGGCAGGACGGCTTCGGCCGGCTCAACCCGGCGGGCGTCGCTTTCGCGCTCGGTGCGGGCGCCATGTGGGCGGCGTATATCGTCTTCAACTCCCGGGCCGGTGCCCGCTTTCCGCGGCTGGACGGTCTGGCTGTGGCGATGGCGGTGGCTGCGCTGGTGAGCCTGCCGCTGGGTATTGGCTCCGCGGGAACCACGCTGCTTGAGCCGGGGGTGCTGGGGCTCGGCCTGGCTGTGGCTCTGCTGTCGTCGGGGCTGCCGTACACGCTGGAGCTTCTGCCCCTGCGGCGCCTGCCTGCGCCGACCTTCGCGGTGCTGATGAGCCTGGCCCCGGAGCAGTGGCCGAGGAGCCCAGGCGCGTCCCACGAAGTCGCAGCTTCTTCCGGGGCTCCAGCAGACCGACTCCAACGCGGCCTTCACCGTGCGGAATCCGACTCCGTGCTCACGCATCAAGGCCCGGTACGACACACCTGCCCGGGCATCACGGCGGATCGCCGCGTACAAGTCGACCTTGGACTTCGGTGGGGCCATCACACCCTCATCCCGCAGAGCACTTCGATGCTCCCACCGCAAAGCCCTCAAGTGTTGCCAGAACTGAACTCACGGACATCGCCCTCCGGCGAAACGAGGTGTTCTCGGCCCTGAGCGACAACTGGTGTCGGATTCCGTCAACAAAACCAGAGGAAGGCCGGCCCCGGACTGTCCAGGTGAGGGCACCAGGACCACCGCGGCCACGACCTCGTCGTCCAGCGCGTCCAGCAGGTGCCCCGTACCAGAAGGTAAAGCACACTGAGAGTCACACGAATCCAGGGAGTTTTCAGGAAGTTTCAACGCGGGACGGGCCGGGACGCGGAGGGCTTTCGATTCCGCACAACAGTGCAGGTCATAGCGCTAACTCGCGAAGATCTCCGCAGGTCGGCGGCCCTTCCGCTGCCAGAAGACCGTCAACCGCATGCGTGCAGTATCCCGCCCCTGAGAGTGGGCCTACGCCGGGACCGCTTGCCGAGACCACTTTCCGCCCTACGGTCTGACGCATGGCCGAAACAGGAGCTCCCCCACTCCCCCCGACGCCCCCGGCGCACTCCCCGATCTTCCGCGCCGAGCAGTTCGTCTGGCTCACCGCGCGCGTGCTCGAACAGCGCCTCTTCGCGTATCACTTCCTGAACGGCGCGGCCGACCCGGTGGAGACCGCGCTGGACGCCTACCGCAACGAGGACGGCGGGTACGGCCATGCCCTGGAGCCCGATCTGCGCGGCCCGGTCAGCCAGCCGCTGCACACCGGTCACGCACTCCACGTCCTGGACGCCATCGAACGCTGCGGCGGACAGCGCGTGGACCGCGTATGCCGCTACCTCACGTCGGTCTCCACCCCGGATGGCGCCCTCCCGGCGATCCACCCCAGCCAGCGGGGCTACCCCGCGGCCCCCTTCATCCCGATCGTGGACGACCCGCCCAGCTCCCTCCTGGCCACTGGGCCGGTGGTCGCTTCCCTGCACCGCAACGAGGTCTGGCACGCCTGGCTGTTCCGGGCCACGGACTTCTGCTGGCAGGCGGTCGAGTCCCTGGAGAAGACCCACCCCTACGAGATCGAGGCCGCCATGGCCTTCCTGGACTCCGCTCCCGACCGCACGCGCGCGGAGGCAGCCGCCGATCGCCTCGGCCGTCTGGTGCGCGAACAGCGCTTGGCGGCTCTCGAACCGGAGAACCTGGACACCTACCCGGTCTCCCCCGGCTATGCCCCCGGCGAGCACCACTTCCCGCACGACTACGCGAAGACACCGCGCTCCCTCGCGCGCGCGTGGTTCACGGACGACGAGATGAGCCGCTCCCTCGACCACCTGACCGGCGAACAGCAGGAGGACGGCGGCTGGCCCATCCACTGGCGCCAGTGGGCACCGGGCACCGCCCTGGAGGCACGCCCCATGGTGACGATCGAGGCGCTGCGCACGCTCAGGGCGTACGGCCGCCACATCGGCTGACCCACCTCACCCACCGATCGCCCGCACCCCCGCCGTCACCACCACGGCCGCCGCGACGACGAGCAGGAAGGGTGCCCGCAGGACGAGCGCCACGGCGGCCGCAGCGACTCCGGCCACCCTTGCGTCCAGCACCAGGGCATGCCCGTCGCCGAACGTCTGCTGAGCCGTGAGGGCGGCAAGGAGTGCGACGGGCGACAGGGCGGCAAGACGCCGGACGAGAGGCTTCTCCAGAGCACCCGCGGGCACAAGCAGCCCGGCCAGCTTGACGGCGTAGCAGCCGAGAGCGGTGATGCCGATCGCGATCCAGATGCTCACAGCTCCTCCTCCCGCGCGTCTCCCCTGCGACGCCCGTCGGCCCACAGCACGACCGGCGCCGCGAGGGCGGCCACCAGAACAGGCACACCGGCAGGCAGCACAGGCAACAACCCGAGCCCCAGAACCACGGCCAGACCGGCGACAACGCGCTCGGTCGCGGACTTCAGCATCGGCGCGAGCAACGCCAGAAACACGGCGGGCCCCGCCGCATCGATCCCCCATGCATCGGTGTCCCCCAGGGCCTCGGCCCCCAGCGCACCGACCAGCGTGGTGAGATTCCACAGCACATACAAACTCAGTCCCGTCACCAGGAACCCGATCCGCGCACCGCGCCGCGTCGGCTGCCCCAGGGCGACAGCAGCCGTCTCGTCGATCACCCACTGCGCGGCGAACGGCCGCACCGCGCGCGTGAGGCTGAGCAACTGCGACAGCCGCAGCCCGTAGAAGGCGTTGCGCACGCCCAGGAAGAAGGCCCCCGCAGCCGCGGTCAACGGGCTGCCGCCGGCCGCAAGCGCCCCCACGAGCGCGAACTGCGACGCTCCGGTGAACACCAGCAGACTGAGCGCGCAGGTCTGCACGACGGTGAGCCCGCTGCCCGCCGACGTCACCCCGAAGGCGAACCCAGACAGCCCGACGGCGACTCCGACACCCAGGGCGTCCCGTACGACAACCATGTCGGGCTTGCCCCCGACGTCGCGGAGGTCTTCAAGAGCTCCCTGTTCTGCCACGCCCGCAACGCTAGGACGGCCCCTGCCACGCGTCTTGTACGTTCTTGCGCTCCCGCTGATAGGCCCCCGGCGGCACGCCGACGATCCGGGTGAAGTGCCGGTTCAGATGCGGCTGATCGGTGAACCCCACGGCAACGGCGGCCTCCGCCGGCGAGCCACCCGCGTCCAGCAGCCGCCGAGCCCGCCGTACCCGCGCATCGGTCAACCAGGCATGCGGCGGCATCCCATACAGACCCCGGAACGCCCGCAGCAAGGCGAACGGCCCGGTACCGAGATCGGCGGCCAGTTTCTCCAGACTCGGCGGCTCGGCCATCCGTGCCTCGAGCACCTCACGCGCGCGTACTGCGATCCGATCCCCCGCCGTCCTCACCTTCCGCTGCGGCAGCGCCCCACCGTTCAATCGCAGCAACCGTGTCACGGCAACCCGAAGCAACGTGTCGGCAGCCAGCGCGTTCCCCTCGTCCGCGGCACGCAGTACTTGATGCACCAGCCCCACGGTGTACGGATCATCCAGCACCGGCCTGATGAACCCCGGCGTCCCACGGATCTCGGTGGTCTCGGCCGCGATCTCCGCCACCACCTCCGGCGACGGATACACGGCCCCGTACTGCCACCCTTCAGGAACCCCCGCCCGCCCGGTATGCGGCGTATCCGGATTGACCAACGCGAGCGCACCGGCCCCCGCGTACTGATCGGCACCCCGATGGTGAAAGACCTCCACCCCCTCGGCGATGGCGGCGATCACAAAGGTCTCATGGGTGTGCCGCACAAACGTCTTCCGGACGTACTGGGCCCGCAGCAGATCAACGCCGGGCAACTCGGCGTACCGCCAGTGCCGTGCCCGCTCGCCCGAACCTGCCATGCCCCCATTGTCCGGGACGACGGCAACGGCTGGGCGCGCACCCCACCGAACCCGCACAGGCGCCGCAGGCATCGACGCGCACCCCCGCTCACCGCCAAGCCGAGGACGTTTCCCCAGCTCAGCCGCATTGTCAGTCCCGGGGTGCAGGATGGACGCATGGTCAGCAAACCGCACCGAGCCCTCGACGGCTTCTCCCCCGCGACCCGCGGCTGGTTCACGGGCGCCTTCTCCGCGCCCACCGCGGCCCAGGCCGGCGCGTGGCAGGCCATCGGCGAGGGCTCGGACGTGCTGGTCGTCGCCCCCACCGGCTCCGGCAAGACCCTGGCCGCCTTCCTCGCCGCCCTCGACCAGCTCGCCTCCACACCCCCACCCGCCGACCCCAAGAAACGCTGCCGCGTCCTCTACGTCTCCCCCCTCAAGGCCCTGGCCGTGGACGTGGAGCGCAACCTCCGCAGTCCCCTGACGGGCATCCGCCAGGAATCCGTCCGCCTCGGCCTGCCCGAGCCAGAGGTGAAGGTCGGCATCCGCTCGGGGGACACCCCCGCCGCAGAGCGCCGCGCCCTGTCGACCCGCCCCCCGGACATCCTGATCACCACTCCGGAATCCCTCTTCCTGATGCTGACGTCGGCGACCCGCGACGCCCTGACCGGCATCGAGACGGTGATCCTCGACGAGGTCCACGCGGTGGCGGGCACCAAGCGCGGCGCCCACCTCGCCCTCACCCTGGAGCGCCTGGACGAGCTCCTGCCCAAGCCGGCCCGCCGAATCGGCCTCTCCGCGACCGTCCGTCCGGTCGACGAGGTGGCCCGCTTCCTCTCCCCTCGCCGCAAGGTGGAGATCGTCCAGCCGAAGTCGGGCAAGGAGTTCGACCTCTCGGTCGTGGTCCCCGTCGAGGACCTGGGCGAACTGGGCGGCTCCCCGGTGGCCGAAGGCACCGAAGGCACGGAACGCCCCTCGATCTGGCCGCACGTCGAGGAGCGGATCGCCGACCTCGTGCAGGCGCACCACTCCACGATCGTCTTCGCCAACTCCCGCCGCCTCGCGGAACGCCTTTGCAACCGCCTCAACGAGATCGCCTACGAGCGCGCCACCGGCGAAACCCTGGACGAGCACCACGCCCCGGCCGAGCTCATGGGCGGCTCGGGCGCGGCGCAGGGCGCACCCCCGGTCATCGCCCGTGCCCACCACGGTTCGGTCTCCAAGGAGCAGCGTTCCCTGGTAGAGGAGGACCTCAAGGCAGGCCGCCTCCCCGCGGTCGTGGCCACGTCGAGCCTCGAACTGGGCATCGACATGGGCGCGGTGGACCTCGTCGTCCAGGTCGAGTCGCCCCCGTCCGTCGCCTCCGGCCTCCAGCGCGTCGGCCGCGCGGGCCACCAGGTGGGTGCCGTCTCCACCGGCGTGGTCTTCCCGAAATACCGCGGCGACCTCGTCCAGGCAGCCGTGGTCACCGAACGGATGCGCACCGGATCCATCGAGTCCCTCAAGGTCCCGGCCAACCCCTTGGACGTCCTGGCCCAGCAGGTCGTCGCCATGACGGCGATGGACACCTGGCAGTTCGACGACCTTCTCGCCATGATCCGCCGGGCCGCTCCCTTCGCCTCACTGCCCGAGTCCGCCTTCACCGCGGTCCTCGACATGCTCGCCGGCCGCTACCCGTCCGACGCCTTCGCGGAGCTTCGCCCACGCGTGGTGTGGGACCGCGTCGCCGGCACGATCACCGGCCGCCCCGGCGCCCAGCGCCTCGCCGTCACCTCCGGGGGCACGATCCCCGACCGCGGCCTCTTCGGGGTCTTCCTCGCCGGAGCGGACCCGAAGAAGGGCGGCGGCCGGGTCGGCGAACTCGACGAGGAGATGGTCTACGAGTCCCGCGTCGGGGACGTCTTCACGCTCGGTACCAGCTCCTGGCGCATCGAGGACATCACGCGCGACCGCGTCCTGGTCTCCCCCGCCCCGGGCGTGCCGGGCAGGCTTCCCTTCTGGAAGGGCGACCAGCTGGGCCGCCCACTCGAACTGGGCCGCGCGGTCGGCGCGTTCCTGCGCGAGGTCGGCTCGCTGCCCAAGGAGGACGCCCGCCTGCGCCTGCTCGCCGCCGGCCTGGACTCGTGGGCGGCGGACAACGTCCTGTCCTACCTGGACGAGCAGCGCGAGGCCTGCGGCCACGTCCCGGACGACCGCACGATCGTCGTCGAGCGCTTCCGGGACGAACTCGGCGACTGGCGCGTCGTCGTGCACTCCCCCTTCGGCGCCCAGGTCCACGCCCCCTGGGCACTCGCCCTCGGCGCGAAACTCTCCGAGCGGTACGGCATGGACGCGCAGGTCATGCACGCCGACGACGGCATCGTGCTGCGCCTGCCCGACGCCGACCTCATGGGCCTGGACCTGCTGGACCAGGAACCGCGAAAGGCCGGCACGGAGTACGACGCCGACCAGGCACCCGTCGGCGCGGCGGACGTCGTCTTCGACAAGGGCGACGTCGACCAGGTCGTCACCGACCAGGTGGGTGGCTCGGCCCTGTTCGCGTCCCGGTTCCGCGAGTGCGCCGCCCGCGCGCTGCTGCTGCCGCGCCGCAACCCGGGCAAGCGCACTCCGCTGTGGCAGCAGCGTCAGCGCGCCGCGCAACTGCTTGAGGTGGCCAGCGAGTTCGGCTCGTTCCCGATCGTCCTGGAGGCGGTCCGCGAGTGCCTCCAGGACGTCTTCGACGTCCCCGGACTCGTCGAACTGATGGGTGACCTGGAGTCCCGCAAGGTACGCCTCGTCGAGGTCACCACCCCCGAACCGTCGCCGTTCGCGCGCTCCCTCCTGTTCGGTTACGTCGCCCAGTTCCTGTACGAGGGGGACTCACCACTCGCCGAGCGTCGCGCCGCCGCCCTGTCGCTGGACTCGCGGCTGCTGGCCGAGTTGCTCGGGCAGGCGGAGCTGCGGGAGCTGCTCGACGCCGAAGTGCTGACGGAGCTGGAACAAGAACTCCAGTGGCTCACCGAGGACCGCCGCGTCAAGGACGTCGAAGGCGTCGCGGACGTCCTCCGCCTCCTCGGCCCGCTCACGGACGCCGAGCTGGCCGAGCGCGGCGCCGAACCGCACTGGGCTCAGGAGCTGGCCGCCGCCCGCCGCGCCATCAAGGTCCGCGTCGCCGGCACCGACCACTGGGCGGCGATCGAGGACGCGGGCCGCCTGCGCGACGCGCTCGGCACCGCCCTGCCGGTCGGCGTCCCCGAGGCCTTCACCGAGCCGGTCAAGGACCCGCTCGGCGATCTCCTCGCGCGCTACGCCCGCACCCACGGCCCGTTCACGTCGGCCACGGCAGCGACCCGCTTCGGCCTGGGCGTGGCGGTCACGGAGGGCGCCCTCCAGCGGCTGGCGGCGAGCGGGCGGGTCGTGCAGGGCGAGTTCCACCCGGCCGGCATCGGCCAGGAGTGGTGCGACGCGTCGGTCCTGCGCCGTCTGCGCCGCCGCTCCCTCGCGGCCCTGCGTCATGAACTGGAGCCGGTGCCACCGGCCGCGCTCGCCCAGTTCCTACCGCAGTGGCAGCACATCGGCAGGGGGCACGGGCTGCGTGGCGCCGACGGGCTGGTCCGTGCCATCGAGCAGTTGCAGGGCGCGTCCGTGCCCGCGTCCGCCCTGGAGAAGCTCGTCCTGCCGTCCCGCGTAGCGAACTACACTCCCGCGATGCTCGACGAGCTCACCGCGGCCGGCGAGGTCGTCTGGGCCGGAGCGGGCTCCCTCCCCGGCAAGGACGGCTGGGTCTCCCTCTACATGGCGGACGCAGCCCCCCTGATCCTGCCCCAGCCCCACCCCCTGGAGCTCACGGCGCTGCACCAGTCGGTCCTGGACACCCTGTCCGGCGGCTACGGCCTGTTCTTCCGCCAGATCGCCGACCATGTCCGTGCCACCACCCACCCCGACGCCACCGACCCCCAACTCGCCGACGCCATCTGGGAGCTGGCCTGGTCCGGCCGTCTGACCAACGACACACTCGCCCCCATGCGCTCCCTGCTGGGCTCGGGCCGCACCGCCGGCTCGACGGCCCACCGCGCGAAGCGCACGGTCCCGCGCGGACGCTACGGCTCGTTGACGGCAGCCGCCCGCCCCACCTCCCGCACCGGCCCGCCGACCGTGGCCGGCCGCTGGTCTCTGCTCCCGGCGCACGAACCCGACCCCACCGTGCGGGCCCATGCCCTGGCCCGCACCCTCCTCGACCGGCACGGCGTGGTCACCCGGGGAGCGGTCGCCGCGGAGGGCGTCGAGGGCGGCTTCTCGGCGACGTACCGCATCCTGTCCGCCTTCGAGGAGACCGGCCAGGCGCGGCGCGGTTACGTGGTCGAGGGACTCGGCGCCGCCCAGTTCGCGATGGACGGCGCGGTGGACCGCCTCCGCGCGGTGGCCAACGCCCGCGAACGCGGCGACGGCCTGCCCGGCCCGACCACCTCCGACGACTCCGGCGCCCTCGACGGCTTCGGCGCTCCCGACGGCGACGGCCACACGTACGGCTTCCCTGACGACCTCTCCAGGGGGAACGATCCGGGTAACGCCCCTACAGACCACGCCCCGGACGGGTCCCCCACGTACGACATCCCCGACCTCGACCACGACTTCCTCGACGCCCACCTGGGCCCCGGCGACTACGTCTCCCCCCGCGACCTCGGCCCCCAGGGCGGCCGACGCACCCCACAGACCGCCGCATGGCACAACGGCGGCACGCCATACGGCCCCGGCCCCGGCCCCCGCACCGGCCCCGGCCCCGGCCCCAGCTACGGCTACGGACCCCGCCGCCCCACCCCCGAAACCCGAACCGTCGTCCTGGCCGCCGCCGACCCGGCCAACGCATACGGCGCCGCCCTCCCCTGGCCCGAGCCCCCCACCGGCGCCGGGCACAAGCCGGGCCGCAAGGCGGGCTCCCTCGTGGTGCTCGTCGACGGCGAGCTGACCCTCTACATGGAGCGTGGCGGCAAGACACTGCTGGCCTGGCCCGCCGCACCGGACACCGAGCCCGCCGACGACCCCCGTCTGCACGCGGCAGCGGAGGCCCTCGCCGCAGCGGCCCGCGCGGGCTCCCTCGGCACGGTCACGGTGGAACGCGTGAACGGCGCCTCGGCCCTGACCTCCCCCTTCGGCACCCTCCTGGAAGCAGCGGGCTTCATCGCGACACCCCGGGGCCTGCGCCTACGCGCCTGACCGGACACCACCACACCACCACACCAGCCCTCGCCCCGCCCCCACCCCGTGTCACCCACCCCATGCCACCCTTGACCCATGCCCGAAGGAGACACGGTCTGGCAGACCGCGAGACGGCTGCACAGCGCCCTCGCGGGCAGGACGCTGACTCGTAGCGACTTCCGGGTCCCGAAGTACGCCACGATCGACCTCGCGGGCCGTACCGTCCTGGACGTCACCCCGCGCGGCAAGCACCTCCTCGCCCGCATCGAGGGCGGTCTCACGCTCCACACGCACCTGGGGATGGAAGGCTCCTGGAAGGTGTACGCCGACCAGCAGCGCTGGACGGGCGGCCCCGCCCACCAGATCCGCGTGATCCTCGTCGCCGCCCCCGACGCGGACGCCCCCGACGCCCGTCCCGGCCGTACGGCCGTCGGCTACCGCCTCCCCGTCCTGGAACTCCTGCGCACCACGGAAGAAGACCGTGCCGTCGGCCACCTCGGCCCCGACCTCCTGGGGCCGGACTGGGACCCCGAGCGCGCCCTCTCCAACCTCCTCGGGGATCCCGACCGGGCCCTCGGTGAGGCCCTGCTGGACCAGCGCAACCTCGCCGGAATCGGCAATGTCTACAAGAGCGAGCTCTGTTTCCTGCTCCGCGTCACGCCCTGGCTCCCGGTCGGCGCGCTCCCCGCCGAGCACACCGCCCAACTGCCCGTACTGGCCAAGAAGCTCCTGGAAGCCAACCGCGAGCGCCCCATCCGCAGTACGACGGGCCGCCGCGGCCAGGACCTCTTCGTGTACGGCCGCGCCAACCGCCCCTGCCTGCGCTGCTCCACTCCGGTCCGCGCCGCCGACCAGGGCGACGGCTCCCGTGAGCGCCCTACCTACTGGTGCCCGAACTGCCAGGCGGGCCCTGTCCCGAGCACGACGCCCAGCCGGACCACGTCCCACGGAACCCAGCGCCGCCCGACTAATTGACGGGCCGTCAGAACTCCTCGTACCGTCCCGTCATGGCCGTCAAGGCGTACGACCTCAGCGGACGCACCGCATTCGTCACCGGCGCCGCCGGCGGCATCGGCCGCGCCTCGGCCGTCCTGCTCGCCGAGGCCGGCGCAGCCGTGCACTGCGCCGACCGTGACGCACAGGGCCTGCACGACACGGCGACCCTGATCAAGGCGAGCGGCGGCACCGCGCGCACCCACCACCTCGACGTCACCGACCGCGACCGGCTCCGCCGGGCCGTCGCCTCATGCGAGCGTCTCGACGTGATGGCCGCGGTCGCCGGGATCATGCACAGCAGCCCGGTCCTGGAAACCCGCGACGAGGACCTCGACCGGGTACTGAACGTCAACTTCAGGGGAGTGCTGTACGCCTGTCAGGAGGCCGCCCGCGCGATGCTCGCCCAGCACGTCAAGGGCAGCATCATCACGATGGCCTCGGGCGCCGTCGACACCGGCGGCCCCGGACTGCTCTGCTACGGCGCGGCCAAGGCGGCCGTCGTGCAGCTGACGAAGACGCTGGCGACGGAGATGGGCCCGCACGGCATCCGGGTCAACGCGGTCGCCCCGGGCTGGATACGCACCCCCATGACCGACCGCCACGACACCGCGGCACAGGCCCGGACCGAGGCGTTCATGGCCCGGATGTCGCCACTGGGCCGGGTCGGCGAGCCGGCGGACGTCGCGCACGCGGTGCTGCACCTGGCGTCCGACGCCTCGTCCTTCACAACGGGTCAGATCCTGCGTCCGAACGGCGGTGTGGCGATGCCGTGGTAGTCCGCCCCGCCTGCCAAGCCTGCGCCCACCGCCGTGGATCGACGGCTCCCGCGGCCCGCGCCTTCGGCACACACTGCACCGGCAGCAGGCTCAGCCCCCACCCTCCGGCGGCCACGGCGCCCTCCAGCACTCCCGCGTCGGGCGCCAGCGCAAGCCGCAGCGCGGCCCACCACCACAGCACACCGCACCCGAGGATCACCCCCCAGCGCGCTATCGGCCGTGCCATCCACCCACCTCCAGCCCGAGGCTAGGCCGCCCGTTCACCCGCCGGGAGGGCGCACCAAGGGCACATGGATGCAGCGCGGGCCAACGTCGTCACGGCGCGTCAGGCGCCGCCGTCACACCCTCCACGATGGCTTCCGGGCCCCGTACCGGCAAACGGACCGCGAAGGTCCGCACGGACCGCGCAGGGTCCGCACAGCACGAAACCCCGACCGCACTCCTCCGGGTCTCCCTGGAGAAGCCCTGGCCGGGGCCTCACACAACTCCTTCAGCGCATGGTCAGCCCACGCGCACCGGCGTCACCGTCACGCGGCGACCACGTCCACCGCCTCGGCGGGCGCCTTGATGGTCACCCGTTCCGGCGGCACACCGGTCACCGACACGGAACCCAGCATCGGACGGACCGACGTGGGTACAGGCTCGCTGGGAGTGGCCGCGGCAGACTGGGCCAGCTCGGCGAGGGCGAGCTCGTCGCTCACTTCCCGCATGAGCTCGGACATCCGTACGTCCAGCGCGTCGCAGATCGCGGCGAGCAGTTCGGAGGAAGCCTCCTTCTGCCCCCGCTCCACCTCGGAGAGATAGCCGAGTGAGACTCGGGCGGACGAGGAGACTTCGCGCAGAGTACGGCCCTGGCGCTGGCGCTGCCGACGCAGCACGTCACCCAGCAGGCGACGGAGCAGAATCATCGGTGGCTCCCTCCTCGGACCGCGTAGCCGCATCCTTCACGCCCCACCGTACCGCCTTGCGCCGCGGCCGTGCGGGGAGCGATGTCGTGTTCACTCAGGGCTGCAAACATCAAAACCCCCCGTTCCGTTCCGTATCCTGTGCCCGCTCATTCCCAGTGTGTTCGCTCACAAGCTCCCTCAGGAGCAGTGCGAGTACGCTCCGTACACTCTCCATACGAATTTCCGCACGGTCGCCGTTCAACCGCAGGGCCTCTACTTTTCCGCCAGCGGCGGAACCGGAACCCTGGTCGAAAGGCCCGTCCACGGCCACGAAAACCGTCCCCACGGGCTGTCCGTCCTGCCCCTCGGGCCCCGCGACACCAGTCGTCGCGATACCCCAGTCGGCACCCAGAGCCTTCCTTACGCCGGCCGCCA
The DNA here is from genome assembly GCF_040612485.1 of Streptomyces sp. NPDC006385. NCBI lineage: Bacteria > Bacillati > Actinomycetota > Actinomycetes > Kitasatosporales > Streptomycetaceae > Streptomyces > Streptomyces sp. NPDC006385. Next base: position 17,389 of record NZ_JBEXQG010000057.1, on the reverse strand, counting down.
TCTGAGCCGCTACCTGCGGATTCACCGCTCCGTGCTCCGCCAGCAGAGTGGCGTCGACGCCGAGCAGCCGATGCTTGAGCTCGGTGGCGTAGGCGGTCACCGACCCGCGGAACGCCTTTGACGCCCCCGGGGTGTCTGTGATTTCCGCCGCAACCAGCCCACCGGTCAGGGACTCGGCGACAGCGAGCGTCTCACCCTTCACGATGAGTAGTCGCACCACGTCGGCGGCCGTGGAATTCACGCTTCCGTCTCCTCCGACGCGGCCTTGCGCTCGGCGATCCCCTGCCTGCGCAGCACAATGGCTTGTCTCACATAGTCGAGACCGGTCACCACAGTCAGGACGACCGCCACGGCCATCACCCAGAACCTCAGAGTGGCCAGCCACCCCGTCAGCGCCAGGATGTACATCCCGACGGCCACGCCCTGCGTGAGGGTCTTGAGCTTGCCGCCGCGGCTCGCCGGGATGACGCCGTACCGGATGACGATGAAACGAAGAAGCGTGATCCCGAATTCCCGGCCGAGGATGACGCCCGTCACCCACCACGGCAGATCGCCCAGCGCGGACAGACAGATCAGCGCCGCCCCCATGATCGCCTTGTCGGCGATGGGGTCGGCGATCTTCCCGAAGTCGGTGACGAGGTTGTACGTCCGCGCCAGATGACCGTCGAACAGGTCGGTGATCATGGCGATGGCGAAGGCCGCCCAGGCGAGCGAGCGCCACGCCGGGTCGTATCCGCCGTCGGCCAGCATCAGCGCGACGAACGCGGGCACGAGGACCAGCCGGAGCATGGTCAGGAGGTTGGCGACGTTCCAGACGCTGGCCTGGTTGACGGCCGCGGCCGCGATCTTCCCACCGCGCGGGGGCTTGGCACCGCCCGGGCCACCGGTTTCGGCGCCGGTCGCCTTCGAGCCACCGGCCTTGGACGAACCGGCCGAACCCGCCGAACCGGCCGAACCCGCCGTGCTCATCGCACGCGCTGTGCCCGCCGCGCCCGCCTGGGAGGAGCCACCCGCGGCGGACGCCGGAACTCCGGTCATCTGCCCGCCTCCTCACTACACGCGAGCGTGCCCTGCAGCGGCTCGGCCACCAGGTCGACACCTTCCGTGCCGACCACCTTCGCCTCGACCATACGACCGACGCTCAGGCCCGCGCCGCTCGTGAGCAGCACCTGGCCGTCCGTCTCCGGCGCCTGGTGCGCCCCACGGCCGTACGCGCCTTCGGCGGACTCCTCGGCGCCCACCGACTCGACGAGGACCTGCACGGTCTCGCCGACACGCTCCTCGGCCCGTTGCGAGACGAGTTCCTCGGCCAGTCGGGAGACCCGGGCCAGCCGCTCGGCGACGACGTCCTCGTCCAGCTTGTTGTCGTACGTCGCGGCCTCCGTGCCCTCCTCGTCGGAGTAGCCGAAGACACCGATGGCGTCCAGCCGCGCGCCGTTCAGGAACCGCTCCAGCTCGGCCAGGTCGGCCTCGCTCTCGCCGGGGAAGCCCACGATGAAGTTGGAGCGCACGCCGGCCTGGGGAGCCTTGCCGCGGATGGTGTCGAGCAGTTCCAGGAAGCGATCGGTGTCACCGAAGCGCCGCATGGCGCGCAGCACGTCCGGGGCGGAGTGCTGGAAGGACAGGTCGAAGTACGGGGCGATCTTCGGCGTCGAGGTCAGGACGTCGATCAGTCCGGGCCGCATCTCGGCCGGCTGGAGGTAGCTGACGCGGACGCGCTCGATGCCGTCGACCTCGGCCAGCTCCGGCAGGAGGGACTCCAGCAGCCGGATGTCGCCCAGGTCCTTGCCGTACGAGGTGTTGTTCTCGGAGACCAGCATGATCTCCTTCACGCCCTGCTCGGCCAGCCACCGCGTCTCGTTCAGCACGTCGCTCGGGCGGCGCGAGATGAACGAGCCGCGGAAGGACGGGATGGCGCAGAAGGTGCAGCGCCGGTCGCAGCCCGAGGCGAGCTTCACCGAGGCGACCGGGGCGCCGTCCAGACGGCGCCGCAGGGGCGCACGCGGGCCGGAAGCCGGAGCGAGGCCCTCCGGAAGGTCGGCGGGCGCGTGTCCGGGCAGGGCGACCTCGGCCGCGGACTCCTGCCGCTCGGCCGGGCTGATCGGCAGCAGCTTGCGCCGGTCGCGCGGGGTGTGCGAGGCGTGGATGCCGCCGTTCAGGATGGTCTGCAGGCGGTCCGAGATGTTCGCGTAGTCGTCGAAGCCGAGCACGCCGTCGGCCTCGGGGAGGGCCTCGGCGAGCTCCTTGCCGTACCGCTCGGCCATGCAGCCCACCGCCACGACGGCCTGGGTTCTGTTGTGCCCCTTGAGGTCGTTGGCCTCCAGGAGTGCGTCGACGGAGTCCTTCTTGGCGGCGTCGACGAAGCCGCACGTGTTGACGACGGCGACGTCCGCGTCCGCGGCGTCCTCCACGAGGTCCCAGCCGTCCGCCTCCAAACGGCCTGCGAGCTCCTCCGAGTCCACCTCGTTACGGGCGCAGCCAAGAGTGACGAGTGCGACGGTACGGCGTTCAGGCATGGGCTCAAGACTACTTTGTCTCACTGACAGCCCACGTCGACGGGGTTGGCCGATCTTGGCCAACCCCGTCCGTGCTCGACCCTTCAGCCGGACTTATCCGGCCTGCGGGTCGCCCTTCGTGTACGTGAGGCGCTCCACGGCGCCCGGCTGCCAGTCGTCATCGATCTTCTTGCCGTTGACATACAGGTCGATCGCACCCGCGTCACCGAGGACGAGGTTGATCCTCTCGCTGTCCTGGAAGGTCTTGGAGTCACCCTGCTTGAGCAGGTCGTCGAAGAGGAGCCGACCGTTGTGGTCCTTGACTCCGACCCAGCTCCTGCCGTCAACGGCGCTGACCTTGACGGTCACCTTGTCCTGCGGGATGGCCGCGATGGCGCTGTCCGACGGCTCGGGCTTCGGGTCCTTCGGCTTGTCGGTCTTCGGAGTGGGCTTGGTCTTGTCGGCGGTAGCGGTCGAGCCGCCCTCGGCGACCGAGGACCTACCGCCCTCGTCTCCGCCCTTGACCGCGGTGAAACCGACGAACCCGACCACCACGACGATCGCGGCGACCATGGCCGCGGTCCAGTTGGGTCCGCGCCGCTCGGGACGGATGCGCTCCGCCTCGAACAGGGGGGCGGCCGGGGTCGGCTCGGGTCGTCCGCCGTGCGAGGCGTCGTACTGGGCGAGGAGGGGGGCAGGATCGAGGTGGACGGCTTTGGCCAGGGTCCGGATGTGGCCTCGGGCGTACACGTCGCCGCCGCAGGGAGCGAAGTTGTTCGCCTCGATGGCGTGCACGATGGCGATGCGGACCCGGGTGGCGCTGCTGACGTCGTCGACGGTCATCCCGGCGTCGACGCGCGCCTGCTTGAGGGCACGGCCGATCGAGGGGCGGTCTTCGTCGGATACGTCTTCGAACGGACGCTCGTCTTCAGGGGAGTTGCCGATGGACACGGGGGCGCCTTTCGAGCGTTTAAGCCACCTGTGCTGGAGGTTCAGTCTAGGGGGGGTACGAAAGGGTGGGGCAACCGGGCGGTAGGACTTTGTACGCCATCGGAATGGCCGGACACGCCGATGGTGGGCTGCGGGTTTGACGCTTCGCTCAACTTGACGTACGCCGAGGGAAAAGGGTTGCTCAATGATCCCTTACGGGTGAGTCACGATCAGGCATCGACGCATCACCCACCCGCCCGCAAGGCGACCACTGCCTCCTTGTTTCCGCTCCGGACTCCTTTATGCCTCCCCGCGGATGACCGCGAGCACGCCGTCCAGCTCGTCAGGTTTCACAAGAACATCACGAGCCTTGGAACCCTCGCTCGGCCCGACGATGCCCCGCGACTCCATGAGGTCCATCAGCCGCCCTGCCTTGGCGAACCCGACACGCAGCTTGCGCTGGAGCATGGACGTCGAACCGAACTGCGTGGAGACCACCAGCTCGGCCGCCTGGCACAGCAGGTCGAGGTCGTCGCCGATGTCCTCGTCGATCTCCTTCTTCTGCTTGGTCCCGACGACGACGTCGTCCCGGAAGACGGGCGCCATCTGGTCCTTGCAGTGCTGGACGATCGCCGCGACCTCCTCCTCGGTCACGAACGCGCCCTGCATACGCACCGGCTTGTTCGCGCCCATCGGCAGGAACAGCCCGTCGCCCTTGCCGATGAGCTTCTCGGCGCCGGGCTGGTCGAGGATGACGCGCGAGTCCGCGAGCGACGACGTGGCGAAGGCGAGCCGTGAGGGGACGTTCGCCTTGATCAGGCCGGTGACGACGTCGACCGAGGGCCGCTGCGTGGCGAGCACCAGGTGGATGCCGGCCGCGCGCGCGAGCTGCGTGATGCGCACGATCGCGTCCTCGACGTCGCGCGGCGCGACCATCATCAGGTCGGCGAGCTCATCGACGATCACCAGCAGGTACGGGTACGGCTGAAGCTCGCGCTCACTGCCCTCCGGCGCCTTCACCTTGCCGTTCCGTACGGCTTCGTTGAAGTCGTCGATGTGCCGGTAGCCGTACGCGGCCAGGTCGTCGTAGCGAAGGTCCATCTCGCGTACGACCCACTGGAGCGCCTCGGCGGCCCGCTTCGGGTTGGTGATGATCGGCGTGATCAGGTGCGGGATGCCCTCGTACGCGGTGAGCTCGACCCGCTTGGGATCGACCAGCACCATGCGCACGTCCTCCGGGGTCGCACGCATCATCACCGAAGTGATCAAGCAGTTAATGCACGACGACTTACCGGAACCGGTCGCACCGGCAACCAGCACATGCGGCATCTTCGCGATGTTGGCCATCACATAGCCGCCCTCGACGTCCTTGCCGAGCGCGACCAGCATCGGGTGGTCGTCCTCGGCGGCGGCCGCGAGACGCAGCACGTCGCCGAGGTTGACCATCTCGCGGTCGGTGTTGGGGATCTCGATGCCGACCGCGGACTTGCCGGGGATCGGGCTGATGATCCGCACGTCCGGGCTGGCGACGGCGTACGCGATGTTCTTCGTCAGCGCGGTGATCCGCTCGACCTTCACGGCGGGCCCGAGCTCGACCTCGTAGCGCGTGACCGTCGGCCCGCGCGTGAATCCGGTGACGCGCGCGTCGACCTTGAACTCGGTGAAGACGGTGGTGAGCGACTCGACGATGGCGTCATTGGCGGCGCTGCGCGTCTTGCCCGGGCCGCCGCGCTCGAGCAGGTCGAGCGCCGGGAGCGAATAGGTGATGTCACCGGACAGCTGGAGCTGTTCGGCGCGCGGAGGCAGGTCGCGGATCTCCTCGGGCGCGGCCTTGGTGAGGTCGGGGACCCCGGACTCGGTGGGGTCAGGCGTCCCGGACTTGGTGAGATCCCGGGCCTTGGTCCTGGGGAGCTGCTCCTGCTTGGGCCGCGCCGCCGGAACCGGCGTGGGCACCGGTGTGGTCTCCGCCCGGTCGCCCACGCTCACGCCCTGGGTGAGGTCGGCGACGATCGGCGAGGGCGGCATCCCGTGCAGGACGGCACCGTCGAGTGCCGCCGCGGCGGCCGCCGCGACGTCCACAGCGTCCATGGGACGGTCCATCTCGGGCTGCGGCACCGCGGAGCGCCTCGGGCGGCCGCGACGCCGCGAGAGGGCCTCCTGCTCGGCGCCGTCGGGGTCGTACGCCTGGGGGGCGGGGCCCCGTTTGCGGCTGCGCGACGCCGGCAGCGCCTCACGCCACTGGTCGTCGTAGCGCTGCTCGTCCTCGGTGAACTCGTCGGCGTCCTCCTGGTCGGGCAGGATCCCGAGCTTGACGCCCAACAGCCGCAACCGCTGCGGGATGGCGTTGACCGGGGTGGCCGTGACGACCAGCAGACCGAAGATCGTGAGCAGCACGAGCAGCGGTACGGCGAGGACTTCGCCCATGGTGTACGTCAGCGGAGTCGCCGCGCCCCAGCCGATGAGCCCGCCGGCGTCCCTTATGGCCTGCATGCCGTCGCTGCGGGCGGGCGAGCCGACGGCGATGTGGACCTGGCCGAGCACGCCGATCGCGAGCGCGGACAGGCCGATGACGATGCGGCCGTTGGCCTCCGGCTTCTCGGGGTGCCGGATGAACCGTACGGCGATGACCGCGAGCAGTATCGGCACGATCAGGTCGAGCCGGCCGAAGGCGCCGGTCACCAGCATCTCGACGAGATCCCCGACGGGACCGCGCAGATTGGACCAGGTGCCGGCGGCGACGATCAGGGCGAGCCCGAGAAGCAACAGCGCGACGCCGTCCTTGCGATGGGCGGGGTCGAGGTTCTTCGCGCCCTGCCCTATGCCGCGGAACACCGCGCCGACGGCGTGCGCGAGCCCGAGCCAGACAGCACGCACAAGCCGGTAGATGCCCCCGGTGGGATTGGGTGCCGGCTTCGGCGGCGCGGCTTTCTTCGCCGCGGCCTTCTTGGCCGGCGCCTTCTTGGCGGGGGCTTTCTTGGCGGCGGCCTTCTTCGCCGGAGCCTTCGCGGAAGCGGCCGCCTTCTTCGCGGGCGGCTTCTTGGCTGCGGAGGGACGTGAGGCCATGGAGGTGAGGTTACCGGTGGAGAAGACAGTGGACACGTGTGCCCACTGCTTCACCCGTTCGTGTCGCCCTTGCCCGGGCGGCGAACTGACGCCGGTTCACCGGCCGGTGACGGGCAGGACGAGTCGATGCCACCCGCCAACATCCCGGGCGGCGTCGTCAGTTCTGCGAGGGCACCGACGACGTGCTTCCGGTGCCGGGCTCCAGGGCGTCCAGCGCCCGCCGCAACCCCGTGAGTTTGCGTTCGAGATGAGCCGCGGTCGCCACCGCCGCCGCGTCCGCCGAGTCGTCGTCCAGTTGCTTGGACAGCGCCTCGGCCTGCTCCTCGACCGCGGCGAGCCGCGCCGACAGCTCGGCCAGCAGACCCGCCGGCTCCTTCGCGTCCGCCGCCTTGCCACCGCCCTCCAACTGGAGGCGCAGCAGCGCCGCCTGCTCGCGCAGCTGACAGTTCTTCATGTACAGCTCGACGAACACCGAGACCTTCGCCCGCAGCACCCACGGGTCGAACGGCTTGGAGATGTAGTCCACCGCGCCGGCCGCGTAGCCACGGAAGGTGTGATGCGGGCCGTGGTTGATCGCGGTGAGGAAGATGATCGGGATGTCCCGGGTCCGTTCTCGCCGCTTGATGTGCGCGGCGGTTTCGAAACCGTCCATTCCCGGCATCTGAACGTCCAGCAGAATGACCGCGAAGTCGTCCGTCAGCAGTGCTTTGAGCGCTTCCTCCCCGGACGATGCCCGCACCAGGGTCTGATCGAGCGCAGAGAGGATCGCCTCCAGCGCCAGCAGATTCTCCGGCCGGTCATCGACCAGGAGGATCTTGGCCTTCTGCACCATGGCCCGCCCTCCTCGCCCCGGCAGTGCACCGGGCTCCGCCCCAGGGGACGACTCCCTTACGCCGCCCGCCCTCGTGCCGGTCATGGTAGCCGCACCCCGCCTGTCGCCACACCCTGTCACCGCGATGTCACTGTGCACGTAGCAGAAACGCGGCAGGAGACCAGAAGGTTCCCCGAATCCCGCACTTCTACACGACCTCGAGCACACTGAGTCAGCGACTGGGTGTGAACACCGTTGGTTCCTGTCACTGGTCCCTCATCCACTGATCCATCACGGCCAGCAGATGATCGGGATCGACCGGCTTCGTCACATAATCGGACGCGCCCGACTCGATCGCCTTCTCCCGGTCGCCCTTCATCGCCTTGGCGGTCAGCGCGATGATCGGGAGTCCGGCGAACTGCGGCATCCTGCGGATCGCCGTGGTCGTCGCGTACCCGTCCATCTCCGGCATCATGATGTCCATCAGGACGACCGCCACGTCGTCGTGCTGTTCGAGGACCTCGATGCCCTCCCGGCCGTTCTCGGCGTACAGCACGGACAGGCCGTGCTGCTCCAGGACGCTGGTCAGCGCGAAGACGTTGCGGATGTCGTCGTCGACGATCAGCACCTTCTCGCCGCCGAACCGGATGCCCCGCAGCGACTGCGGCGCCACGTCCTGCTCCGCCGCCGACCACTGCTCCGGCGCCGGCCGCTGTTCGAGTTCGGTCGCCGCCCTGCGGCGGCGCCTGAAGAGTGCGGCGGCGCCGTTCTGCGTCTCCCGGTACGACCGCACCTCGGCCGGCGTCTCGATCTCCACCTCGGACAGCTCCGCCAGGTCCGCCGCCGAGGCCACCAGGTCGCCCGCGTCGAGGGCCGGCAGCTGCTGCTGGTAGCCGTGCGGTGGCAGTTCGCTCGGGTGCAGCGGCAAATAGAGCGTGAACGTCGAGCCGCGTCCCGGCTCGCTCTGCGCGTGGATCTCGCCGCCGAGCAGCTGGGCGATCTCCCGCGAGATGGACAGCCCCAGCCCCGTACCGCCGTACTTGCGGCTGGTCGTGCCGTCCGCCTGCTTGAAGGCCTCGAAGATCACCCGCATCTTGCTGGCCGCGATCCCGATGCCGGTGTCGGTCACGGAGAACGCGATCAGCGGCGCGTCCGCCTCGGTCAGCGAACCGGCCTCCAGCAGCTGCTCCCGGATCTTCTGCGGCACATCCATCCCGGCGGGCCGGATGACCAGCTCGACCGATCCGGAGTCGGTGAACTTCACCGCGTTGGACAGCAGGTTCCGCAGCACCTGAAGCAGCCGCTGCTCGTCGGTGTGCAGCGTGGCGGGCAGCTCCGGCGACACCCGCACCGACAGGTCCAGGCCCTTCTCCGCGGTCAGCGGACGGAACGTGGCCTCCACGTAGTCGACGAGCTGGACGAGCGCGATACGCGTCGGCGAGACGTCCATCTTGCCCGCCTCGACCTTCGACAGGTCGAGGATGTCGTTGATGAGCTGGAGCAGGTCGGAGCCGGCGCCGTGGATGGTCTCGGCGAACTCGACCTGCTTCGGCGAGAGGTTGCCCTCGGCGTTGTCGGCGAGCAGCTTGGCCAGGATCAGCAGCGAGTTGAGCGGCGTACGCAGCTCGTGCGACATGTTGGCCAGGAACTCGCTCTTGTAGCGCATGGAGACCGCGAGCTGCTCGGCACGCTCCTCCAGCACCTGCCGAGCCTCCTCGATCTCGGTGTTCTTCACCTCGATGTCGCGGTTCTGCTGGGCCAGCAGCTCGGCCTTCTCCTCCAGCTCGGCGTTGGACGCCTGGAGGGCCTTCTGCCGGTTCTCCAACTCGGCCGACCGCTCACGCAGTTGTTCGGTCAGCTCCTGCGACTGCTTCAGCAGGACCTCGGTCTTGGTGTTGACGGAGATGGTGTTGACGCTGGTCGCGATCATCTCGGCGATCTGGTTGAGGAAGTCCTTCTGGATCTGCGTGAACGGTGTGAAGGACGCCAGCTCGATCACGCCGAGCACCTTGCCCTCGAACAGGACCGGAAGGACGATCACCTGCGCCGGCGGGGCCTCGCCGAGCCCGGAGGAGATCTTCAGATAGCCGCTGGGGGCGTTCTCCACCAGGATCGTGCGCTTCTCCTCCGCGGCAGTGCCGATGAGCGCCTCACCCGGCCGGAACGACGTCGGCATGGAGCCCATCGAGTAGCCGTACGATCCGAGCATCCGCAGCTCGTACTGGTCCTCGGCCTCGGCACTCATGTCCTTGCCGTCCAGGAGCGGCATCGCGACGAAGAACGCGCCGTGCTGTGCCGTCACCACCGGCGTCAGTTCGCTCATGATCAGCGAGGCGACGTCCTCCAGGTCGCGGCGGCCCTGCATCAGCGCGGAGATCCGGGCGAGGTTGCCCTTGAGCCAGTCCTGCTCCTTGTTGGCGATCGTGGTGTCGCGCAGGTTGGCGATCATCTTGTTGATGTAGTCCTGGAGCTCCTGGATCTCGCCGGACGCGTCGACGTCGATCTTCAGGTTCAGGTCGCCGCGGGTCACCGCGGTCGCCACGCGCGCGATGGCACGCACCTGCCGGGTGAGGTTCCCGGCCATCTCGTTCACGGACTCGGTGAGGTCGCGCCAGGTGCCGTCGACGTCACGCACGCGTGCCTGGCCTCCGAGCTGTCCCTCGGTGCCCACCTCGCGGGCGACCCTCGTGACCTCCTCGGCGAACGACGACAGCTGGTCGACCATCGTGTTGATCGTCGTCTTGAGCTCGAGGATCTCACCGCGCGCGTCGATGTCGATCTTCTTGGTCAGGTCGCCCTTGGCGATGGCGGTCGTGACCATGGCGATGTTGCGCACCTGACCGGTCAGGTTGGACGCCATCTGGTTCACGGACTCGGTGAGGTCCTTCCAGGTGCCCGCCACCCCCGGAACGTGCGCCTGACCACCGAGGATGCCGTCCGTGCCCACCTCGCGGGCCACCTTGGTGACCTGCTCGGCGAACGAGCTCAGCGTCTTCACCATGGTGTTGATGGTGTCGGCGAGCTGCGCGACCTCGCCGCGCGCCTCGATCGTCACCTGACGCGTCAGGTCGCCGTTGGCGACCGCCGCCGACACCTGGGAGATGTTGCGCACCTGCATGGTCAGGTTCTTGGCCATCAGGTTCACGTTGTCGCTCAGGTCCTTCCAGATGCCCGTGACCCCGGGCACATGCGCCTGACCGCCCAGGATGCCCTCCGTGCCCACCTCACGGGCCACCCGGGTCACCTGCTCGGCGAAGCTGGACAGCTGATCGACCATGGTGTTGACCGTCGTGACGAGCTCGAGGATCTCGCCCTTGGCGTCGACGGTGATCTTCTTCGACAGGTCGCCCTTGGCGACCGCGGTGGTGACGTCGGCGATGGAACGCACCTGAAGGGTCAGGTTGTTGGCCATGCCGTTCACGGACTGCGTGAGGTCCTTCCAGGTGCCGGAGACGCCCTGCACCTCGGCCTGACCACCGAGCTGGCCCTCGGTGCCCACCTCGCGGGCGACCCTCGTGACCTCCTCGGCGAACGACGACAGCTGGTCGACCATCGTGTTCAGCGTGTTCTTCAGCTCCAGGATCTCCCCGCGCGCGTCCACGGTGATCTTCTGCGAGAGGTCACCGCGCGCCACCGCGGTGGCGACCTGCGCGATGTTGCGGACCTGGGCGGTGAGGTTCCCGGCCATGCCGTTCACCGAGTCGGTCAGGTCCCGCCACACACCGGCGACGCCGGGCACCTGCGCCTGACCGCCGAGGCGGCCCTCGGTGCCCACCTCGCGGGCCACCCGGGTCACCTGGTCGGCGAAGCCGGAGAGCTGGTCGACCATCGTGTTGATGGTGTTCTTCAACTCCAGGATCTCGCCGCGCGCGTCGACGTCGATCTTCTGGGAGAGGTCACCACGGGCGACCGCGGTGGTCACCTGCGCGATGTTGCGGACCTGCGCGGTGAGGTTCCCCGCCATGCCGTTGACGGAGTCGGTGAGCTCCTTCCACGTGCCGGCCACCCCCGGTACGACCGCCTGACCGCCCAGCCGGCCCTCCGTGCCCACGTCCCTGGCCATCCGTGTCACCTGGTCGGCGAAGGACGACAGCTGGTCCACCATCGTGTTCACGGTGTTCTTCAGCTGGAGCATCTCGCCGGAGACGTCCACGGTGACCTTCTGCGACAGATCACCGTTGGCCACGGCCGTCGTCACCTGGGCGATGTTCCTCACCTGTCCGGTGAGGTTGCGGAACGCGGTGTTGACGGAGTCCGTCAGGTCCTTCCACGTCCCCGCGGCACCCGGCACCTGCGCCTGACCGCCCAGCTCACCCTCGACGCCGACCTCACGTGCGACACGCGTCACCTCGGAGCCGAAGGACGACAGCTGGTCGACCATGCCGTTGACGGTGTTCTTCAGCTCCAGCATCTCGCCGGCCACGTCCACGGTGACCTTCTGCGACAGATCACCGTTGGCCACGGCCGTGGTGACCGCCGCGATGTCGCGCACCTGGATGGTGAGGTTCCGGAAGACGGTGTTGACGGAGTCCGTCAGGTCCTTCCACGTCCCGGCGGCACCCGGCACGTTCGCCTGGCCGCCCAGCCGCCCCTCGGCGCCGACCTCGTTGGCCACGCGCGTGACCTCGTCCGCGAAGATCCGCAGCGTCTCCGTCATCTGGTTGATCGTGTCCGCGAGCTGGGCGACCTCGCCGCGTGCCGACACGGTGACCTTCTGCGACAGGTCACCGTTGGCGACCGCGGTCGTCACCTGGGCGATCCCGCGCACCTGCGCGGTCAGGTTGCCGGCCATCAGGTTCACCGAATCGGTGAGGTCCTTCCACACACCGGCCACACCGGGCACCTGGGCCTGCCCGCCGAGCTCGCCCTCGGTGCCCACCTCGCGGGCGACTCGCGTCACCTCGGAGGAGAAGGACGACAGCTGGTCCACCATCGTGTTGACGGTGTTCTTCAGCTCCAGCATCTCGCCGGCCACATGAACCGTGACCTTCCGGGACAGATCACCCTTGGCGACCGCCGTGGTCACCAGCGCGATGTCCCGCACCTGAGCCGTCAGCCGGTACGCCATCGTGTTGACGGAATCCGTGAGGTCCTTCCACGAACCCGACATGCCACGCACACGCGCCTGCCCGCCGAGCTTGCCCTCGGTGCCCACCTCGCTGGCCACCCGCGTGACCTCGTCGGTGAACGTCGACAGCTGGTCGACGAGATTGTTGACAGTCCGCCCGACCTTGAGGAACTCACCCCGCAGCGGATGCCCCGTGCCGTCCGGCGACTGGGTCCGCAGCTCCATGCGCGGCGACAGATCACCCTCGGCCACCGCGGACAGCACCCGTCCGACCTCGGACACCGGCCGTACGAGGTCGTCGACCAGCGCGTTCGAATGGTCGATGGCGGTGGCCCAGGAGCCCTCGCAGGCCCCGGTCTCCAGGCGTTCCGTGAGCTTGCCCTCACGTCCCACCATGCGCCGCACCCGCGACAGCTCACCCGTCAGGTGGAGATTGCGGTCGGCCACCTCGTTGAAAACCGCGGCGATCTCCGACATCACGCCGTCACCGGACACCGTGAGCCGCTTGCGGAAGTTCCCGTCCCGCATCGACACCAGAGCCGCCAGCAGCCGGTTCAGGGCAGCCGTGTCCACGGCAGTGGTCCCACCTCGCGCCTTGCGCTCGTTCTTCAGGGACTGTCCGCCTTTCGCGCGCGTCTTAGTGCCCCGCGTCGCTGCGCCAGACTCCACTGTGTCCCTCCCGCAGGGGTCGACCGTTACTGCTGTGCTCGGGTCCTACTGCTCGCCGTACCCGTTACTGCTGCGTATTCCTGCCGGATATACCAGGCCACTCCACGTGCTGCTGCCCGCGGTACGCGGATCACACTCAGCCTGCCCGGACCTTCACAACAAGCTTGCCCAGTGTTTCACCCCGGCTGAACCCGGCCATAACAGTTCGGCAGCTTCGCACACCGTCCGCACACCCTCCGGACGGAAACACTGCAGACCGGCATCCGCATCGACGGCGAAGGTAAGTAACCTTGCATGCGGCTGTCCAGCCGCACCGGTCCGTCCGGCCTGGGCGGTGGCACATACGAGCGGGCATCGGAGGGACAGCCGGACATGACCACCGGACTGATCCCGGGGGGACAGCCCCCGGACGGGCCGAACGGCACACGGATGCCGCACCAGCGGCACGAGCCGGTCGGCCCGGAAGCCCTGCACGTCGACAACCGGTCGAGGAGTTCTGTGATCACCGCGCGCGCGGCAGCCAGCTTCGATCCCGTCGGGCGATCGGTCGCGAGCGCCCGCTCCTTCGTCCGCGACACCCTTCAGGGCTGGGGCTTCGCCGACATCGTCGACGACGCCGTCGTCCTCACCAGCGAGCTGGTGACGAACGCCGTGGTGCACGCGGGCACGTCCGCGGACGTCCTGTGCCTGCGCAGTGACGAGGGTGTACGGATCGAGGTGGCCGACCGCTATCCGGAGCGCGAGATCCCCCTCCAGGGCTCGCCCGTCAACATGGGCAGTCCCGACCGCGAGGGCGGCCGCGGCCTCCAGCTGTGCGCGGCCCTGGCCGGCCGCTGGGGCGTCGAGTACACGCCCACGCACAAGCAGGTCTGGTTCCAACTCGACCTTCCCGAACGCCCGGTGGGCACTCGCGCCGCGGGCCCGTCACTGCCCTCCGACCTCCTTCCGCTCGCCGACGGCCGCGTCCGCGTCGCGGTGGTCCAGATCGACCGTACGGGCGCCATCTCGTCCTGGAACGAGGACGCGGAGGACCTCTTCGGCTATGCGGCCGAGCAGGTCATCGGAAAGCCCCTGACCGACCTCGCGGCCTGGCCGCACACACCGGGCACCAGCACGGGCATCGCGGAGGCCCTCCAACTCTCCCGCTGGGAAGGCAGCTACGGCATAAGGGGCGCCAACGGCCGCGTCACACCGGTGTACGCCTCCCACCTCCGCGTCCGCGACACGGGCGGCGAGCCGTCCACCGTCTGCCTCCTGGTCCGCGACCACGAACGCGCCGTCCTGCAGACCCCGTCACGCGTCCCGGCCTCCGACACCTCCACCACCACCGAGGCCCAGAGCACCGACCCCTTCGAGGTGTTCATCGGCTCCCCCGCCCCGGACGACCTCGACGGCCTCCTCCAGCGCACGGTGGAACGCGCCCGCGACATGCTCGACGGCGACTCCGCCTTCCTGCTCCTGGCGACCGACGACGAAACGGAGTTGGAGGTCCGCGCCTCGACGGGCCTGCCCTCCGCCCGCCAGCGCTTCGCGCGCGTGCCCGTCGAAGCCGGCCCCGGCCGCTACGGCTCAGCCCGCATGCCGTCGGTCCACGAGGACCTCACCATGGTCCCCGGCGCCGTACCCCTGCTGAGCGGCACCGGCATGCGCTCGGTCGTCACGGTCCCCCTGAAGGTCGAGGGCCGCCTCACGGGCTCCCTCGGCGTCGCCGCCGAAGCCCCCGGCAGATACTCCAACGAAGAGGCACTGCGCCTCCAGTTCGCCGCCGACCGCATCGCACTGGCGGTGGAGTCGGCCCGCCTCGGCGAACTCGAACGCCTGCGCCGAGGCTCACTCAGCTTCCTCGTCGAGGCCTCCGACCTGCTCGCCGGCACTCTCGACCGCGACCAGACCCTGGCCCTGATGGCCCAGATGACGGTCCCGACCCTCGCCACCTGGTGCGCCGTCTACACGATCGCCGACCAGGCCTCGGACCCGTACCTCTCGTACGTCCTGCACGAGGACGAGGAACTCATCGACGGCATCAAGTCGTTGCTCTCGAAGATCCCCCCACCGGAGCCGATCGCCACTCCCGGCGCCCGTGTCTGGTCGGCCCCCGCCCAGTCCGCCCACCAGGCCGCCCTGCGCACCTCCATGCGCAGCCTGGGCCTGGGCGAGCCGGTCGGCCGCATCAGCGCGGGCATCGGCCCCACGCTGGCCACGGCGTCCGCGGTGGGCGGCGAGACGGTGGTCCTCCCGCTGGTCGCCCGCAACCGGGTCATCGGCATGCTGACCCTCGGCAAACCGACGGACGAACACTTCCGCCAGGAAATCCTGGAACTCGCCGAGGACTTGAGCCGCCGAGCCGCCCTCGCCCTGGACAACGCCCGCCTCTACTCCGAGCGCACGGCCATCAGCCAGTCCCTCCAGCGCAGCCTCCTGCCACCCGAGCTGCCCGAGATCGGCGGCGTCGAGGTCGAGGTCATCTACCGCGCGGCCGGCGAGGGCAACGAAGTCGGCGGCGACTTCTACGACCTCTTCCCGATCAGCGACGGCGCCTACGGCTTCGCCATCGGCGACGTCTGCGGTACGGGACCGAACGCGGCGGCGGTCACCGGCCTGGCCCGGCACGCACTCCGCCTCCTGGCCCGCGAGGGCCTCAGCGGCCCGGCGGTGCTGGAGCGCCTGAACTCCGCGATCCTCGACGAGGGCGCCCGCAGCCGCTTCCTGACCCTCCTCTACGGCGAGTTGAGGCCGCAGGAGGACGGCAGCGCGGAGCTGAAGGTGGTCTGCGCCGGCCACCCGCTCCCCCTCCGCCTGCGCCAGGACGGCACGGTAGAGCCGGCGGCCGAACCCCAGCCGCTCCTCGGCGTCATGGACGACCTCGAGCTCTACGAGCAGACGGTCACCCTCGACCCGGGCGACGTCCTCCTGTGCGTCACGGACGGCGTCACCGAGCGCCGTGAAGGCAGCCGCATGCTGGGCGACGACGGCCTCGCCGACGTCCTCACCAGCTGCACGGGCCTCACGGCCGGCGCGGTGGCGGCCCGCATCATGCGCGCGGTCGAACGCTTCGCCTCGGACGCCCCCTCCGACGACATGGCGATTTTGGCCATGCGCGTGCCGGGCCTCCACAAGGACTGAGGAAGGGCACCGCAGAAGGGCACGAAAAAGGCCCCGCCCGGAAGGGCGGGGCCTTTCTGTCTGGAGCCCCCAAACGGAATCGAACCGTTGACCTTCTCCTTACCATGGAGACGCTCTGCCGACTGAGCTATAGGGGCTTGCTGCCTTTGCGAAGTTCCCCTCGCGGCAACGGAATAGATCATACCCCGAACACACCCGTGCTCCCAAACTCGCTCAGAAGGCGGGCTGGAGCAGCCCTCCGAGCGCGTTGCAGGCGGACACTATCCGCTGCATGTCCCGCTTGGTCAAAGCGGCGTCGACGGGCAAAGCCAACGTCTCATCCGCGGCCCGCTCGGTCTCCGGCAGGGACACACACCTCCGGAACTCCGGCAGCCGATGCACGGGGGTCTTCACCGGCACCCGGCAATCAACTCCCCTGGCCCGCACGGCCCGAGCAAAGGCATCCCGATCCGGCCGCCCATTCCCCGGCACGCGCACGACGTACTGCTGATACGTGTGCCCGTCACCACCATCGGGCGTGTGCACACCCTTCAACTTCGCATCCAGATACGACGCCCGCTGCCTGCGCTGAGCGACCTCGTCGTACGGAGCCTCGGACTCACCCTGCTCCAGCACCAACAGCGCATGTCGCTGCCCTGTTGCGTGCAACCGCGCGATATCCGCCGAACGACCGAAGCGATGTACGGCGACCACAGCGGCCGTCCGCGGGGTGACGACCGCCTCGACAGCGGCGGCATCCAGGCAGTACGTCACCGGATCTATGTCGGCGAACACCGGCAGCGCCCCCGCCAGGACCACGGCCTCGGCGACTTCGACGTTCCCGAAGGCCGGTACGACGACCTCGTCACCGAGTCCTATGCCGGCGGCCCTGAGCATTGCAGCAGTACCCATACCTGGGATGGTGGTTGCGCAACGTGAACTTCAGGTGACGCAGAACAAAAAAGGGCTGGACCGCGAACCGAAGTTCGGGGTCCAGCCCTCTAAAAGGAGTTCGGCGGTGTCCTACTCTCCCACAGGGTCCCCCCTGCAGTACCATCGGCGCTATAAGGCTTAGCTTCCGGGTTCGGAATGTAACCGGGCGTTTCCCTCACGCTATGACCACCGAAACACTATGAAACAAGACCGGAAAAAAACAGTCGTTGCCTCAGAACTAACACAGTGGACGCGAGCCTCTATGGACAAGCCCTCGGCCTATTAGTACCGGTCACCTCCACACGTTACCGTGCTTCC
>NZ_JBEXQG010000056.1:0-61391 GCF_040612485.1 Streptomyces sp. NPDC006385 | reverse complement strand
GCCGGATCTGTGCGGGTCGGCCGCGCGCAGCGACCTCTCGCGTTGTGTCCCGCGGCGGCCGGACCGCTCGCGGCGGGCGGCTGGGCGGGCTGCGCCGGGACCTGGTCCTGAGGCGCCTGAGGCGCCTGGGGAGCTCCCTGCGCGTACGGGTTGGGCGTGCCCGCCCCGGGCGCGCCAGGGGCGCCGTACGGCCCCTGCTGCCCGCCCTGCGGCGGAGCGAAGGGCTGCCCGCCCTGCTGGGGCGGCGGCGGGGCGTACCAGCCGGGCTGGCCCTGACCCGGGACCGGCATCGGCGGCTGCGCGCCCGGCGGCAGCTGCTGCTGGAGCCCCTCCTTCTGGTCGACCGTCGAGCGGTAGTCGACCGCGCCCTGCGTCATCCGCATGTACGCCTCCTCCAGCGAGGCCTGGTGCGGCGACAGCTCCCACAGCCGTACGTCGGACTCGTGCGCGATGTCGCTGATGCGGGGGAGCGGCAGCCCGGTCACCCGGAGCGCGCCGTCCTGCTCGGGCAGCACATGCCCGCCCGCCTCGGCCAGCGCGCCGGCCAGCTTCTCGCGCAGCTGCGGCTCGGTGTCGGGCGTACGGACCCGGGCGAACCCGGCGGAGTTCGCCGCGATGAAGTCCCTGACGCTCATGTCGGCGAGCAGCTGCCCGCGGCCGATGACGATCAGGTGGTCGGCGGTCAGCGCCATCTCGCTCATGAGGTGGCTGGACACGAACACGGTCCGGCCCTCGGCCGCCAGCGACTTCATCAGGTTCCGCACCCAGAGGATGCCCTCGGGGTCGAGGCCGTTGACCGGCTCGTCGAACAGCAGCACCTGCGGGTCGCCGAGCAGCGCGGCGGCGATGCCGAGCCGCTGGCCCATGCCGAGCGAGAAGCCCTTGGAGCGCTTCCTGGCCACGTCCTGGAGGCCGACCACGCCCAGCACCTCGTCCACGCGCCGGGCCGGGATGCCGGAGAGCTGGGCCAGGCACAGCAGGTGGTTGCGCGCCGCCCGGCCGCCGTGCACGGCCTTGGCGTCGAGCAGGGCGCCGACCTGGCGGGGGGCGTTGGGCAGCTTGCGGTACGGGTAGCCGCCGATGGTCACGTGCCCCGCGGTCGGGTTGTCCAGACCGAGGATCATCCGCATCGTCGTCGACTTGCCCGAGCCGTTGGGGCCCAGGAAGCCGGTGACGGCGCCGGGCCGCACCTGGAAGGACAGGTTGTACACAGCGGTCTTGTCGCCGTAGCGCTTGGTCAGGCCGACAGCCTCGATCATGCTCCGCACCCATCGAAAGGTTCAGGACAGCGGGGCACACGCCCCCCGTAAGGGTTAGGAGGATACCGAGGCGCTGACGGTTCCACTCAAGGGAGAGTAAAACCTCGCGGCGGCGGCGCCTCTAGGCGTCCCGTTTCTTGAGCGCGACGTACCCGCCCGCGAGCGCCGCGATCACCCAGAGCGCCATGATGCCGAGCCCGCCCCAGGGGCCGTACGGTGTCTCGTCGTCGATCGGGGTGACCACCTGCATGATCTTGCTGCCGGCCTGGTCGGGCAGATACCGGCCGATCTTCTCGGTGGCCGAGACGTTGCCGAGGATGTTGGAGACCAGGAAGAAGAACGGCATCAGGATGCCCAGCGACAGCATCGGCGAGCGCAGCATCGCGGCGACGCCCATCGAGAACATCGCGATGAGGGTCATGTAGAGCCCACCGCCGATCACCGCGCGCAGGACGCCCGGATCGCCGATCTCGGCCCGGTGCTCGCCGAGCATCGCCTGCCCGAGGAAGAAGGCGACGAAGCTGGTGGCCATGCCGACGACCAGCGCGAGGCCGGTCGCCACCGCGATCTTGCTGAACAGGAAGGTGCCGCGCTGCGGCACGGCGGCCAGCGAGGTGCGGATCATGCCCGTGCTGTACTCGTTCGAGACGACGAGCACCCCGAACACGATCATCGCGAGCTGACCGAGGCTCATCCCGGCGAAGCTGATGAACGTCGGATCGAAGGAGAGCCTGTCCCGTTCGCTCATGTTGTCGAACTCGTTCCTCGACAGGATCGAGATCAGCATGCCGAGCGCGATGGTCACCACCACCGCGAGGGACAGCGTCCACACGGTGGAGGCCACGGACCGGATCTTGGTCCACTCGGAGCGGATGACCTGGGTGGCTGCCATGTTCAGCTCCTCCTCCAGCCTTCGCCCCACGGCCGCTGTTCCCCAGGCGGCGCCTCGGTGTGCGCGTGGTACTCCACCGACTCCGCGGTCAGCTGCATGAACGCCTCCTCCAACGAAGCCTGTTGCGGGCTCAGCTCATGCAGCACGACCCCGTGCCGCGCCGCCAGCTCCCCGATCTGCTCCGCCTTGCCGCCGTCGACCTCCAGCGCGCCGTTGCCCCTCTCCACGGCCGTGATCCCGGCCGTGTGCAGCACGTCCAGCAGCCGCTCCCGCTGCGGGGTGCGGATCCGGACGTACGACTTGGAGTTGCGCTCGATGAAGTCGGCCATGGTCGTGTCGGCGAGCAGCCGCCCCTGTCCGATGACGACGAGGTGGTCGGCGGTCAGTGCCATCTCGCTCATCAGATGCGAGGAGACGAAGACCGTACGGCCCTGCGCGGCAAGGGATTTCATCAGGTTGCGGATCCAGTGGATGCCCTCGGGGTCCAGCCCGTTGACCGGCTCGTCGAACATCAGGATCCGCGGATCGCCGAGCAGCGCGCCCGCGATGCCGAGCCGCTGGCCCATGCCCATCGAGAAGCCCTTGGTCTTCTTCCTCGCGACCGGCGTGAGCCCCACCGTCTCCAGCACCTCGGTCACCCGCCGCTGCGGGATGCCGTTGCTCTGCGCGAGGCACAGCAGGTGGTTGTAGGCGCTGCGCCCGCCGTGCCAGGCCTTGGCCTCCAGCAGGGCGCCGATGTACTTCAGCGGGTCCTTGAGCCGGTCGTAGCGCGTACCGTCGATCCGGACGTTCCCGGCGGTGGGGTGGTCGAGGCCGAGAATCATCCGCATGGTCGTCGACTTGCCGGCGCCGTTGGGACCGAGGAAGCCCGTGACCATGCCTGGTCTGACGGCGAAGGTGAGGTTGTTGACCGCGACTTTCTCGCCGTAACGCTTGGTCAGTCCCTCGAGCTCAATCATGCCGCTCACGCTAAAACGGGACAAAGCCCTCTGCCACCCCAGCGGCAGAGGGCTTTGCGGAAGCTTCAGCCTCCGTACGCCGTGGCGTTACCGGGACTGCTGTGCCGGAACGCCCCGGGAGATCGGCTCGTCCTCGGCCGGCGTGCCGGCGGCGGCCACCGCGGCGCCCGTGAGCGTGGCGAGCATCTCGCGCACGTTCGTCAGCTGGGCGTTGATGCTGTCGCGGCGGTTGGTGAGGGCGGCCAGCTCGCGCTCGGATTCCGAACGGATGCGGTCGGCCTTGGCGTTGGCGTCGGCCACGATGTCCTCGGCCTGGCGCTGGGCGGTCTCCACCGTCTGGCGGGCGCGGCGCTCGGCGTCGGTGCGCAGCTTCTCGGCCTCCAGGCGCAGCTGCTCGGCGCGGTGCTCGATCTCGGCGAGGCGCTTCTCGGCCTTGGCCTGACGGGAGGCCAGGTCGCGCTCGGACTGCTCGCGGCGCTTGGCGAGGTTCGTCTCGAAGTCGGCGGCGGCCTGCGCGGCCTTGGCGCGGGTCTCCTCGAAGAGGGCGTCCGCCTCCTCGCGCTTGGACTGCGCGTCCTTCTGTGCCTCGGCCCGCAGCTGGGAGGCGTCGCTCTTGGCCTTCTCGACGATCCGTACGCCCTCGTCCTCGGCCTTGGCCTTGCGCTCCGCAGCGAACGATTCTGCGTCGTTGCGGACCTGCTGGGCGGCAGACTCGGCGAGCTCACGGTGCTGCTCGGCGGCGCGGCGGGCCTCCTCGCGCAGATCCTTGGCCTCTTCCTCGGCGAGGCGCAGGATCTTCTCGACACGCGCGCCGAGACCGGCGTACGACGGCTCGGCGTCGCTGACGGCTGCCTGGGCGTTCTGCGTCTCGAGGTGGAGCTCCTCGATGCGCTTCTCCAGGGCGGTGATACGGGCCAGAGCGCTGTCGCGGTCGGAGACGAGCTTCGAGATGCGTTCGTCCACCTGCGCGCGGTCGTACCCACGCCGCACAAGCTCGAAGCCGTAGGGGGAAGTGTCGCTCATGGGGTTCCTGTCGAATGAGACCGGTGAGGTGATAAGTGGAATCCTAGGGGCCGAAGCGGTGTGTCATCGAGCGGATACGTGTTTGATCTGGAGAATGAGACCCCTTTTGAGTGGCTAACCGTCGGACGGCTTGCCAAAAACTAGGTCAAAGGCCCCAGGAGACACCGGAAACCGCCCGCCGCGCTAGCCGTCTGACGACTTGCCACCCGATCGGGGTGCGCCCACCGTCGCGCCGGCCTTGACCCCGCCGTCCTTGCCCGCCGACGGCGCCTCGAAGGACTCCAACGCCTCCAGGACGTCCTGGACACGGGAGATCTCGGCGTTGATGTCCTCGCGACGGCGCACCAGGACCTCCAGCTCGCGCTTGCCCTCCTCGACCGTGCGCCTGGCCTCGCGGATCGCCTCGGCCTTGAGCTCCTCGGCCTCCCTGATCAGCGTGGAGCGCTTCTGCTCGGCCTCCTTCAGGAGCCCCTCGGCCTTCTTCACGGCGGCGATACGGACCTTGCCCGCCTCGGAGTTGGCCTCCGAGACGATCTCCTTGGCCTTCGCCTGCGCCTTGGCCAGCTGCTCCTCGGCGGCCTTGACGAGGGCGTCGCAGCGGTCGCCGGCCGACTTCATCGTCTCGGCGGCCTCACGGCGGGCCCGCTCGTGCAGCTCCTCGACCTCGGTCGTGATGCGGTCGCGCAGCTCCTCGGCGCGCTCCCGGATCGCGGTGGCGTCCCGGCGGGCCCCGACGAGCAGCTCGTCCGCGTCCGTACGGGCCTTCTCCACACGGGAGTTGCCCTCCACCGTCGCCTCGGAGACCAGCCGCTCGGCCTCCTTGCGGGCGGCGCCCACCATGGTGTCGGCCTGCGCCTCGGCGTCCGCGGTCGTCTTGTGCGCCTGTGCCTGCGCCTCGGTGAGCAGCTTGTCCGCCTCGGCCGTGGTCTCGCTGATGAGCTTGTCGACCTGCTCGGCCGCCTCGGAGCGCCGCTTGTTGGCGTCCTTGCGGGCCTCGTCGAGCGTGCGCTCGGCCTCCTCGCGCGCGGAGGCCACCAGCCGCTCGGCCTGAGCCGCCGCCTCGGCCTTGACCCGCTCGGACTCGCTGCGGATCCGCTCGGCGTGCTGCTGCGCCGCCCCGACCGTCTCCGCGGCCTCGGCGCGCAGCCGCTCCGCCTCGGACGTGGCGTCCCCGACCAGCTTGTCGGCCTTGGCGAGCGCCTCGGCGCGCACCCGGTCGGCCTCCGCGACCGTCTCCGACTGGAGCCGCTCCGCCTCGCTGCGCGCCTCGGTGATGAGCGTGTCGGCCTGCGTCGCCGCGTCCGACCGGATCCGGTTGGCGTCCTCGCGGGCGTCCGCCCGGGTGCGCGACGCGGCCTGGTCCGCCTCGGCGATCTTGTCCGACGCCTCGGTACGGATCCGCTGGGCGTACTCGGAGGCGTCCGAGCGCAGCCGCTCCGCCTCGGCGATCGCCTCCGCGACGGTGCGCTCGGCGAGGGACTTGGCGGCCGCGGCCTCCTCGTGCGCCGCGCGCCGGACGCGGCCCGCGTCCTCGCCGGCCCGCTCCCGTTCGGCGTACGCGTCGGTGCGGACCCGGTCCGCCTCCTCCTCGGCCTCGCGGCGGGTGCGGTCCGCCGCGTGCTCGGCGGCACTGCGCAGCCCGGCGATCTCCTCCTGGGCCTGCTCGTGCAGCCCGGCCACGGAGTCGCGGACCTGCTGGGCGTGCTGCTCGGCCGCCGACACCATCTCGGTGGCACGCCGGTCGGCCTCCTCGACCAGCCGCACCGCCTCGGTCTGGGCCTCCTCGACCCGCTTGCGGGCGGAGGCCAGCAGCTCCTCGCTCTGCTCGCGGGCCCGCTCGCGCTCCTGGTCGGCCTCCTGGCGGGCGGAGCCGAGGAGTTCCTCGGCCTCGCGGCGGCGCCGGGCGGCCTCCTCCTGGGCGGCGGCCAGCGTCTCGGACGCCTCCGTGGCGAGCCGCTCGGCGGCGGCCTGCGCCTCCGCACGGACCCGGTCGGCGGTGTCCTGGGCCTCCGCCTTCAGCCGCTCGGCCTCGGCCGCGGCCTCCGAGCGCAGCCGTACGGCGACGGCCTCGCCCTCGGCGCGGGACGCGGACGCGTCCGACGCGGCCTCGGTGCGCAGCCGGTCGGCCTCCTCCTCGGCCTGCTGCTGGAGCGTGCGGATCCGCTCGGCGGCCTCGGTGCGCAGCCGGTCGGTCTCCTCGGCGGCCTCGCGCCGGATGCGGGCGGCCTCCTCGCGGGCGTCGGTCAGCGCCTGCTCGGCGGCCGTGAGCCGCTGCTCGGCCTCGGACTGAAGCCGCGTCAGCTCCTCGGCGGCCTCCGCCCGGCGGGCCTCTATGGCGCGCTCGGTCTCCTCGTGCAGCTCCCGCGCGGCGCGCTCGGCGTCGGACTTGATGCCCTCGGCCTGCTCGACGACCTCCTCGCGGTGCCGCTCGGCCTCCTGACGGGTGCGCTGGAGGGTCTCCTCGGCCTGGCGGCGCAGCGTCGTCGCCCGCTCGATGGCCTCGGTGCGGACCTTCTCGCTGTCCGTCGTGGCCTTCTGGCGCAGCTCGTCCGCGTCGGCCTTCGCCTTGGACAGCAGCTCCTCGGCGGTCTTGGCCGCCTCCTCGATCTGCTGGACGGCCTCCTTGCGGGCCTCCGCGCGGATCTTCTCGCCCTCGGCCACCGCGTCCGAGCGCAGCTGCTCGGCCTCGCCACGCAGCCGGCGGGCCTCCTCCTGGAGCTCGACCGTCTTGGCGCGGTACTCCTTGGTGTCGTCCTTCGCCGCGCCCTTGAGCTGCTCGGCGATGTCGTGCGCCTCGGAGCGCAGCCGGTCCGCCTCGGCCTCGGCCTCCTTGCGGATCCGCTCGGCCTCCTCGGCGGCGGCCTTGGTGGTCTTCTGGGCGTCCTCCTGCGCCTTGTTGAGGACGTCCTCGGCCGTCTTGGCCGCCTTGGACAGCGCGGTCGCGCTCTCCTCGGCGGTGATCGTCCGGGCCTTCTCGGCGGCCTCGGCGAGCAGCTTCTCGGCCTCGGCGCGGGCGTCGGTGATGACCTGCTCGGCGTCGGCCTTGGTGTTCTCGGCCTCCTTGGTGGCCTCCTCGACCAGCCGGGCGACCTGCTCCTTCGCCGTACGCATGCGCTGCTCGTTGGCCGACTCGGCACTGGAGAGCGTCTTCTCGGCGGCCGTCTTCGCCTCGGCGACCAGCTTCTCGGCCTCGGACTGCGCCTTGCGCAGCGCCTCCTCGGCCTGAGCCATGCGCTGCTCGGCGGCCCGGCTGAGCTCGGTGGCCTGACGGCGGGCGGCGTCCGACTCGCTCGCGGTGGAGCTGCGCAGCTGTTCGGCGTGGTCGGTGGCCTCCTGGGCCTGCGTGGAGGCGGCGTTGAGCAGGCGCTCGGCGTCCGTACGCGCGCGGCGCAGGATCTGCTCGGCCTCCGCGCGGGCCTCCTCGGCCGCCGTCTGCAGCCGCTGCCGGGCCTCGGTGGTGAGCCGCTCGGCCTCGGCGCGCGCGGCCGCCATGGCCTGCTCGGCCTCGGCGCGGGACTCGTCGAGCAGCCGGCGGGCCTGCTGCTCACTGCGGGCGCGCAGCTGCTCCGCCCACGCCACGTTCTCGTTGACGTGCGACTCGACGGTCTGGCGCCGCTCGGCCAGCTCCTGGTCCAGCTGCTGGCGGCGCGTCACCGCCTCCTGGTGCAGCTCGGCCTGGAGCCGGGCCGCCTGCTCGGCGTGCTCCTGGAGGATCCGCTGCGTCTGCGCGCGGGCCTGGCTCAGCTCCCGCTCGGCGTCCTGGCGCAGCTGGTCGGCCTGGATCTGGGCGTTGCGCAGCAACTGCTCGGCCTGATAGCCGATGTCACCGCCGTCGAAGGCAGGCCGGGACATGATGGTGCGCCGCGCCTCGTGCAACTTGGCGCGCAGCACCTCGACCTGGTAGCCGAGGTCCTCGGCGTGCTGGATCGCCTTTTCCCGCTCGGTCTTCAGCCGATCCATCTCGGCCTCGAACCGAGAGAGGTGGTCGACGTCAGCCGCCGGCTCTCGCTCCTGGCGTTCGTAGCCCCGCACTGCGCGGTCCCATCCGTCCCCTGGTCGCAAGTCTCTCCATACGGGCACCGTCCATCCGCCGAACGGGGCCCCCGGGGAATGGTGTCAGATCAACGGCGGAGCACGGGCTGTTGCCCCGACCCTCGTCCCCCGAAACCCGGACCCCGGACGGTCCCCCCGTCGGACGGAGGGGCCGGGTCACCCTGGAGTGAGCGGCGACCGCCCCCAACCCTACCGGCCCATATGTACGAGGGTCAGTGCTCAGGTGACTCAACGGGCGCCGAAGTGACCAGTTCTGTCAGTACGCCGTGGCAATCCTTGGGGTGCAGGAACGTGATTCGTGACCCCATGGAGCCGCGCCGGGGCGCTTCGTACAGCACGCGTACGCCCTTGGCGTGGATGTCGTCCGCGTCCGCGTCGACGTCCGCCGTACCGAAAGCGATGTGGTGGACGCCCTCGCCGTTCTTGTCGAGCCACTTCGCGACGGTCGAGTCCGGGCGGGTCGGCTCGAGAAGCTGCAGGTAGGAGGCTCCGCCGTCGGAGGTGTCGTTGATCTTGAGCATGGCCTCGCGGACGCCCTGCTCCTCGTTGACCTCGGAGTGGAACACCTCGAAGCCGTACGTGGCCCGGTAGAACTCGACGGTCTTGTCGAGATCGAAACAGGCGATTCCGATGTGGTCGATTCGCGTCAGCATGGATTCAGTGCAGCGCTCCGAGGATGGTTACGCAACGTGCGCGCGATCACACCGACGGCCCGGTGACGGCACGGAGTGCCACTCAGTACATTCGAAGTAAACCCTCGTTCACTCCTCGGCCGTACAGGCTGGAAGGGGATCGCACCTCATGTCTTCTGGAAACGGCACGACGTCCGTCATCGTCGCGGGTGCCCGCACCCCGATGGGGCGGCTGCTGGGCTCGCTGAAGTCCTTCTCCGGAGCCGACCTCGGCGGCTTCGCGATCAAGGCCGCCCTCGACCGTGCGGGGATCGGTGGCGACCAGGTGCAGTACGTCATCATGGGCCAGGTGCTCCAGGCCGGGGCGGGGCAGATCCCGGCGCGGCAGGCCGCGGTCAAGGCCGGCATTCCGATGAGCGTCCCGGCGCTCACCGTCAACAAGGTCTGTCTGTCGGGCCTCGACGCGATCGCCCTCGCGGACCAGCTGATCCGCGCCGGCGAGTTCGACGTGATCGTCGCGGGCGGCCAGGAGTCCATGACCAACGCCCCCCACCTGCTGCCGAAGTCCCGCGAGGGCTTCAAGTACGGCGCGGTGCAGATGCTCGACTCCATGGCGCACGACGGCCTGACCGACGCCTTCGAGCACATCGCCATGGGCGAGTCGACGGAGAAGCACAACACGCGCCTGGGCATCACCCGCCCGGAGCAGGACGAGATCGCCGCCCTGTCCCACCAGCGTGCCGCCGCCGCGCAGAAGAACGGCGTCTTCGAGGCCGAGATCACCCCGGTGGAGATCCCGCAGCGCAAGGGCGACCCGGTCCTCTTCAGCAAGGACGAGGGCATCCGCGCGGACACCACCGCCGAGTCGCTGGGCAAGCTGCGTCCCGCGTTCTCGAAGGACGGCACGATCACGGCCGGCTCCTCCTCGCAGATCTCGGACGGCGCGGCGGCCGTGGTCGTGATGAGCAAGGCCAAGGCGCAGGAGCTCGGCCTGGACTGGATCGCGGAGATCGGCGCGCACGGCAACGTGGCGGGTCCGGACAACTCGCTGCAGTCCCAGCCCTCCAACGCCGTCCTGCATGCCCTGAAGAAGGAGGGCCTGGAGGTCTCCGACCTCGACCTGATCGAGATCAACGAGGCGTTCGCCGCCGTGGCGGTGCAGTCAATGAAGGACCTCGGAGTGTCCACGGAAAGGGTGAACGTCAACGGCGGAGCCATCGCCCTGGGTCACCCGATCGGTATGTCGGGTGCGCGGCTCGTCCTGCACCTGGCCCTGGAGCTGAAGCGGCGCGGCGGCGGCGTCGGCGCGGCGGCGCTGTGCGGCGGTGGTGGCCAGGGTGACGCGCTGATCGTGCGGGTACCCAAGGCCTGAGTTCTCCTTTTGGCAGGACCGGTGCAGGACCTCTTCGTGAACGGAGCTGTGATGCAGGACGTCTCCACCCTGGTGGCCCAGGCCAGGGAAGGCCGGCCGCGGGCCGTGGCCCGGCTGATCTCCCTGGTGGAGGGGGCGTCCCCGCAGTTGCGGGAGGTCATGGCGGCGCTGGCCCCGTTGACGGGCAACGCGTACGTGGTCGGCCTGACGGGCTCTCCGGGCGTGGGCAAGTCGACGTCCACGTCCGCCCTGGTGACCGCGTACCGCAAGCAGGGCAAGCGGGTCGGCGTCCTGGCCGTCGACCCGTCCTCGCCCTTCTCGGGCGGCGCGCTGCTCGGCGACCGGGTCCGGATGTCGGAGCACGCGTCCGACCCCGGTGTCTACATCCGCTCGATGGCGACCCGGGGCCACCTGGGCGGCCTCGCCTGGGCCGCCCCGCAGGCGATCCGCGTCCTGGACGCGGCGGGCTGCGACGTGATCCTCGTCGAGACGGTCGGCGTCGGCCAGTCGGAGGTCGAGATCGCCTCCCAGGCGGACACCTCCGTCGTCCTCCTCGCCCCCGGCATGGGCGACGGCATCCAGGCGGCCAAGGCGGGCATCCTGGAGATCGGCGACGTGTACGTCGTCAACAAGGCCGACCGCGACGGCGCCGACGCCACCGCCCGCGAGCTCAACCACATGCTCGGCCTCGGCGAGTCCCGCGGCCCCGGCGACTGGCGTCCCCCCATCGTCAAGACGGTCGCCGCCCGCGCCGAGGGCGTCGACGAGGTCCTGGAAGCCCTGGAGAAGCACCGGGCATGGATGGAGGAGCGCGGCGTCCTGGCCGAACGCCGCCTGGCCCGCGCCGCCCGCGAGGTGGAGACCATCGCCGTCACGGCGCTTCGCGAACGCATCGCCGACCTCCACGGCGACCGCCGCCTCGGGACGCTGGCGGAGAAGATCGTCGCCGGGCACCTGGACCCCTACCGGGCCGCGGACGAGCTGGTGGCCGGGCTGACGCGGGCCTGAAGTCTGGTCAACTTCGCGCGACCGCTGATAAGTTGATCGGCATGTTCCTCTCCTTGGCGTAGGGCGCACACCGAGCCACGGTCCGAGCACTCGCTCCCGTGGCTCCTCGGTGTCCCCCTTTCACGCCTCCTTTCGAGGAACTCGCATGTCTGCTTCCTATGCGCAAGTGCTGCGCATTCCGTATGCCCGCCGCACCTTCGTCGCCGCCCTGATCGGCAGGCTGTCGTACGGGATCGTCCCGCTGTCCGTGATGCTCGCCGTGACCCGGGCGTCCGGGTCGTACGCGGTGGCGGGTGTCGTGATGGCGCTGTTCTCCGGGACCAGCGTCTTCCTGTCGCCCGCGCGGGCGACCCTCATCGACCGGCACGGGCCGCGCCGTGCGCTCGTGCCGATGGCCGGGGCCTACATCGCGCTGCTCGGGCTGTTGACGGTGGTCGTCTGGCGCCCGGGCGCCCCCTCACCGCTCGTCCTGGGTGCCGTGACCGCCGCGGCGGGGGCCTGCACCCCACCGCTGGGGCCGACCATGCGGGCCGTGTGGGGCACGCTCGCCCAGGACCGGGCGCTGGTGCAGCGCGCCTACAGCCTGGACGGCGTCGCCGAGGAACTGCTCTTCGTCTCGGGCCCGTTGCTGGTCGGCGTGGTCGTCGGCTTCGCTCCGCCGGCCCTCGGGATCGTCGTCGGAGCGGTACTGATGGCCGCGGGGACGGCGGGGTTCGTGTCCTCGCCCGCGGTGCGGGACGTACCGCCCGGTGACGGGAAGGCGAAGTCGCGCGGCAAGGGCCGGCGTCGGGTGCTGCGCGGGATCCGGCGGCCCGTGATCGCCGCCGCGGGTGTCGGTCTCGCCCTCGGCGTGGCGGATCTGCTCGTCGTGGCGTTCGCCGAGGGGCGCGGGCACGGCGACGACAGCGTGGCCTGGGTGCTCGCCGCCCTGTCGGCCGGAAGCGCCGTCGGCGGGCTGGCCAACGGCGCCGTCGCCTGGCGTGTCCCGGCCGGTGTCCGGCTGCCGCTGCTGGCGGCGGGTCTGGGACTGGCCCTGCTCGGCGCGGGGCTCGCTCCGGGCCTCGGCGCGCTCGCGGCGCTCATGGCGGTCGCCGGGCTGTTCGTGGCCCCGGCCATCACCACGGCGTACCTGATCGCGGACGAGGCCGCGGCGCCCGAGACCCGGGTGCGGGCCGGAGCCTGGGTCAACACGGCCGTCAACGCGGGCGGTACGGCCGGTGCCGCGGTCGCCGGGCTGCTGGTCGGACCGCTGTCGACGGGCTGGTGCTTCGCGGTGACCGGAGCGGTGACGCTGCTCGCGGCGGCGGCAGCGGCGAGGGGCGCCACCCATGACGGGGGCGCCCCTGAGGAGAGGGGGGACGGGGGTGCCGTACCGGCGGCCCGACGTCAGTCGTCGGCGCCGTCGCGGTCGTCCTGACCGTCCTGGTCGTCGTGGTCGTCGTGGTCCTGGGTGACCTTGCCGGTCTTCAGGTCGACCTTCCACTCACCCTTGGTGGTCTCCACGCTCCAGGCCGCGGGACCGTCGTCGTCGAGGTCGACGTCGGTGACGGTGCCCTTCGCCGCCGCGGCCCGGGCGGCCTCGCGGGCGTCCACGCCCGAGCCCTTCAGCGCGGCGAGGTCCTCGCGGCCGTCGTTGTCGTCATCGTCGTCGTCGCGCTGGGCGCCGAGGACCTTGCCGTCGTCCGCGGCGACCCGGACGTCGTACTCGGCGCCGTCGCCCTTGACGACGTTCACCTCCCAGACGTTCGAGCCGTCGTCGTCCAGGTCGGCCGCGACGGCCGTGCCCGGCGTGTGCTTCAGCGCGGCCGCGATCGCCTCGGCGGCGGTGACCTTGGCGGTGCGGGCCTGCGCGCCGGCCTCGGCGGCGTCGTCGTCCCGGTCGTCGGCGGTGTCGTCGTCCCGGTCGTCCGCCCGGTCCTCCGCGGCGTCGTCCGCGTTGTCGTCCCGGTCGTCGGCGACCCGTTCGTGGGACTGGCGCTGCGCGGGCGCGCTGTCGTCACCGGACGCGTAGGCCGCGACGGTGCCGCCGCCGATCAGTGCCGCGGCGGCGACGGTGGCGATGACGATGTTGCGCTTCATGAGGTTCCCTCCCGGGTGGTTGCGGTTCACGTCGTTCCGTGTCGCTTCGTGTCGCTTGGCTGCGACGGGAACCAATCTGCCGAACCGACGCTGAGGGGAACCTGAAGCCCCCTGAAGAGATCTTCAGCTTCGCTTTGCCAGGCTGTACGCATGCGCCTGCTGATCGTGGAGGACGAGAAACGCCTGGCCCAGTCCCTCGCCCGGGGTCTGACGGCCGAGGGCTATGCCGTGGACGTCGTCCACGACGGACGGGAAGGGCTGTACCGGGCCTCGGAGGGGTCGTACGACCTGGTGATCCTCGACATCATGCTGCCCGGCATGAACGGCTACCGCGTCTGCGCCGCCCTGCGCGCCGCCGGCCAGGACGTGCCGATCCTGATGCTCACCGCCAAGGACGGCGAGTACGACGAGGCCGAGGGGCTGGACACCGGCGCCGACGACTACCTCACCAAGCCGTTCTCGTACGTCGTCCTCGTCGCCCGCGTGAAGGCGCTGCTGCGGCGCGGCGGACAGGGCGCCGGCGCCTCGCCCGTGCACGTACACGGCGACCTCAAGGTCGACACCGCCGCCCGCCGGGTCTTCCTCGGCGACGACGAAGTGACCCTCACCGCCAAGGAGTTCGCGGTCCTGGAGCAGTTCGTGCTGCGGGCCGGCGAGGTGGTGTCCAAGGCCGAGATCCTGGAGCACGTCTGGGACTTCGCGTACGAGGGCGATCCGAACATCGTCGAGGTGTACGTCAGCACCCTGCGCCGCAAGCTGCGCGCCGGGCTCATCCGGACGGTCCGGGGCGCCGGTTACCGGCTGGAGGCGACGCCATGAGAGGCCGTCTGCTCGGCTCCGTCCGGTCCCGGGCGACACTGGCCGCCACGCTGGTGGTCGCCGTGGCGCTGGTCCTGGCCGGGACCGCCGTACTGCTGTCGCTGCGGTCCAACCTGATCGGTCAGGCCGACACGGAGGCGGAACGCACCGCACGGGCCGTCGCGACGGACATCGCGATCACGCCGCCGAACAAGCCGCTGTCGGTGGAGAACGACGAACCCGTCCAGGTCGTCGACGAGGACAGGACCCTGATCGCGGCCAGCGAGGACCTGGAGCGGATCAGCGGCACCGGCACCGGCGCGGTGCGGCCGCAGCCGCGGACGTCCCCCACCACGGCCGCGAGCGCGGGCGACGGCGACGCCGACGACGCCAACGACGCGGACGACGCCAACGACGCGGACGACGACACTGCGGCCGCCGACGACTCGGACGACGACGCCTCCCTCGAACCGGGCGAGATCAGCCAGCACCCCACCTTCACCGACGGCACCGCCACGCTCGACGGCGAGACCGACGACTACCGCTTCGCGGCCGTCCAGGTCGAGGTCAAGGGCAGGGGCCTGCTCACCGTGTACGCGGGCGCGCCGCTCTCCGCCGAGCAGGGCGCCGTGCGCACGGCCATGACCGTCATGCTGATCGGCTTCCCGCTGCTGCTCGGTGTCGTCGCCGGCGTCACCTGGCTGGTCACCCGGCGCGCCCTGCGCCCGGTGGAGGGCATCCGCGGCGAGATGGCCGCGATCACCGCCTCCGAGGATCTCGCGCGGCGCGTACCGGTGCCGGACACGCACGACGAGGTCGCCCGTCTCGCCCTGACCACGAACGAGACCCTGGCCGCGCTGCAGAGCTCCGTGGAGCGCCAGCGCCGGTTCGTCGCCGACGCCTCCCACGAGCTGCGCAGCCCCATCGCGTCCCTGCGCACCCAGCTCGAAGTGGGCGCCGCCCACCCCGAGTTGCTCGACCTGGACGGCGCCGTGCAGGACACCGTGCGACTCCAGGACCTCGCGGCCGACCTGCTGCTGCTCGCCCGCCTGGACGCGGGGGAGCGGCCCAAGGACACGCGGTTCGACCTCGCCGCGCTGGCCCGGCGGGAGGCCGAGGGGCGGGACGGCGTGACGGTGGAGGCACAGCCCGTGGAGGTGGCCGGGTCGCGGGGGCAGGTGGGGCGGGTGCTCACCAACCTGCTGGACAACGCCCAGCGGCATGCGCGCTCGGCGGTCACCGTGACCGTCCGCAGGGACGAGGCCGGGCAGGGCGCGTGGGCCGTCGTGGCCGTCGCCGACGACGGGGACGGGGTGCCCGAGGCCGACCGGGAGCGGATCTTCGAGCGGTTCGTGCGGCTCGACGAGGCCCGCAGCCGCGACGACGGCGGTGCCGGGCTGGGCCTGGCCATCGCCCGCGACGTCGCCGTACGGCACGGTGGCACGCTCACCGTGGGCCGGGCACCGATGGGCGGAGCCCTGTTCGAACTCCGCCTCCCGTCGGTTCAGTAGGTACCGGACGGCACCGGGTCCGCCCGGGTCACGGACGCCCGCGCTGACCGCGCAGGTGCTCCGCGATCGGTTTGAGGGCCTTGTCGAGCTCGGTCAGGGAATCGGGGGACAGCAGGTCGATGAAGTGCCTGCGCACGGACGCCACGTGGTACGGCGCGACCCTCCGCATCGTCTCCATGCCGTGCTCGGTGAGCACGGCGTAGAGCCCGCGGCGGTCGGACTCGCAGTTCTCGCGGCGGACCAGGTTCGCGTTCTCCATCCGGGTGATCTGGTGGGAGAGGCGGCTCTTGGACTGGAGGGTGGCGGACGCGAGGTCGCTCATCCGCATCCGTACGTCCTCCGACTCGGAGAGATTCACCAGGATCTCGTAGTCGTTCATTGTCAGGCCGAACGGCTGCAGGTCCTTCTCGAGCTGGTACGTCAACAGCCTGTTGACCTCCAGGTGGGTGCGCCAGGCGCACTGCTCCGCATCGGTCAGCCAGCGGGTGGCCGTCTCGGTCTCCATGAATGAAGTCTACCTAAGAAGTTGAAAGGCGAACTAGTGAGGGTTTTCTGTGACATGGCTGTGTGCGCACACGTTCGATGTCACACTCCGCAGACTACCGCTCACAGCCCGAAGCGACGCTGGAGGTCTCCCAGCTGTCCGGGAAGGCGCGGTGTCCCAGCCAGTTGTGAAGGGCCTGTGTGCGCCCCGCCGCCGGGCACCCCGGCGTCGGGCGGAACCGACCCCGTGGCCTGCTCGGTCATGAGGGTCTCGGACGACTGGAGCAGTACGGTGCCGGCTCCGACGAACTCGAACTGATGCTCCTCTCCGGAGGCCCCTCCGAGGCCCGTCAGTGCACGTAGACCGCCCATCAGGCCGGTCATGTAGCCATGGTCGTAGTGGTGGCACGGCGACGGGCAGTCGGCCCAGCCGACGAGGGCCTGTGGGTCCACCCGGATCGGGGGTTCCATGAACACCACCGGACCGTTAGATGCGGCCACGAACTTGCCGGTTCCGATGAGTGTCAGAAAACCCGGCACGATTGATTGCTTGAGGGCCAGACTTGGCTGAAAAGCGAGCAGGTTGCCCGAGCGAATGGTCAGATTGCCGTCTTCGAGGTCGTACGAGTTCACGTCGAAGGCCCGGTCAGCCAGCAGCATCTTGCCCGAGCCCTCCGCCACGACCCAGTCGCTCGCGTGCAGAGGCGAATGAAAGGACGTACGGACAAGGCGGTCCAGTCGGCCGTGCCCGATGCCGTTGAACTCCATCGAGCCGTAGTAGGCGATCATCTTCCCCTTCTGCAGGAACCACTGGCTCCCCTTGAGCTCCACGCAGAAGGTGTAGGCGTCGACGTTGTCGTCGGACGGCAGCGTCATGGGGTCGTGGATCGTGGGCCCCGCGCCCGGGTAGTGACTCACAGCTTCTCCTCCGACGCCTGGACGTACACCGCACCGTTGCCGCTGAGCTCCAGCTGGAAGCCCTCGCCGGAGCCGCGGCCGACCATGTCGCGCCAGCCGAGTGCGGTGGACAGCTTGTTGCGGACGTCGCCGTGGTGGGCGACGTAGGCCTGGGGGTCGACGTGGACGGGGCGCTGCGGGGTGATCGGGATCTCGAAGACGCCGCCGTGCGCCATGACCGCCACCGCCCCGTGCCCCTTCAGCGTGGTGGTGAACAGCCCCTGCCCGCTGACCTGCCCCCGGACCATGCCCATGACGCCGCCCTGTGAGCCCAGGAACATCGTGCCCTGCTGGAGGGTCCCCTCGAAGGCGAGCAGACGGTCCGCCTCGACGCACAGGGTGTCCCCGGCGAGGTTGATCACCTGGACGTGGTGGCCGCCGTGCCCGAAGAGGACCGTGCCGCTGCCCTCGACGGTCATCAGCGGGGTGTCCTCGTTCGCGACCCGGCGCCCGATCATCGACATGATCCCGCCCTGGCCGCCTGCCGTGTTGGGCGTGAAGGACACCTCGCCCTTGTAGGCGAGCATGGCCCCGCGCTGACTGAACAGCCGCTGCCCCGGCATGACGGTCGCCTCGACCATCTTGGAGTTGATCTCGCGGAAGCCCATGTCAGACGTCCCCCGCGATCGTGTTCCGCTCGCTCGGCTGTACGTACACCAGGCCGTCTCCCTCGAACCGGATCTGGAACGCCTCGCCGCCGCCCTCGCCCATGAGCGTGCGGAAGGTCACGCCGGACTGGAAGGACTGCCGCAGATCCCCCTGGTGGGCCACGTACGCCCCCGGGTCCACGGTCAGCGGGTACTGCGCACTGACCCGCAGCACCACGGCCGGCCCGTCCGACATGATCGCCGCCTGTCCGTGCCCCTCGACGGTGGTCGTGAACAGACCGTTGCCCTGCGAGGCGCCGCGCAGGCCCGTGAAGCTCGTGCCGGTCCTGAGCCCCGCGTCGGTCGCGAGCAGGTTGCTCGACTCCACGTACAGCTTGTCGCCCTGGAGACTCACCAGGTTGATCTCGGAGGCGCGGTCCGCGAACCAGCACGTCCCGTGCCCCTTCACCTCCATCATCGTCATCTGCTCGCCGGTGAGCTGCCGGGTGACCATCCCCCGGATGCCCTCACCGCCGCCGCTCATCTTCTTGAAGGCCATCTGCCCGTCGTACGCGACCATCGAGCCGTTCTTCGCCTTCACGGCGTCTCCGGTCATGTCGACGGCGAGCACCTTGCTGCCCTGAAGTCGGAACATCGCCACGCAGCGAAGGTAACCGCAGGCGCCCCGCCGCCGACAGATCCCAAGGGTGGACTTCACCCCCGATGGCACCCTCAGGGAGTCCGACGCCAGGCTCAGGGCCTGTCCGGCGATTCCCGCCTGCCCCGCGCCGTCCGGCCCGCGCTCTCCCCGAGCGGGGGCACCCCATCGCGCGCTCCCCCTGCCCAGGCCGGCCGTCGACCCCGGCGGCGCCCCGTCCTCCTCCTCGTCGTCCCCCAGTTCACTCGGCGCCGGCCCCCTCCCGTCCCGACCCCGGGCCCGACCCGGTGTCCGGCGTTTGCCACAATGGGCCGAAGTGCTTGTGCTTGCGTTCACAAGACGATCCGAGCCGACCTACGTCTCTCCCGAAGGTGACCCGTGGACATCAAGACCGCCACCGCCCTCCGCCGCCTCCGTCTCGTCTCGGCCCCCGAGGCGGTGTCGTTCCTGCTCCTGCTCGTCTGCTCGGTGCTGAAGCGGACCACCGACTTCAACGCGGTGCCCGTGATGGGCATGGTCCACGGCGTTCTGTTCATCCTGTACGTGATCTTCTGGGCGGACGCCTGGAACCGCACCAAGTGGCCCCTGAAGACCGCGGCGCTCTACTTCGTCCTCTCCGTCCTCCCGGCCGGTGGCTTCTTCGCGGAGCGCAAGCTCAAGCGCGAGGCGGAGGACGCGGTCATCGCCTCCCGCGCCCGCAAGGAAGGCATCGTCAACGCATGATCGTCGCGTTCTCCGTGACCCCGCTCGGCGTCGGCGAGGACGTGGGGGAGTACGTCGCCGACGCCGTCCGCGTCGTCCGGGAGTCGGGTCTGCCCCACCGCACCGACGCGATGTTCACCTCCATCGAGGGTGACGACTGGGACGAGGTCATGGACGTCGTCAAGCGCGCCGTGGCCGCCGTCGAGGCACGGGCGCCGCGCGTGTCCCTGGTGCTCAAGGCGGACATCAGGCCCGGCGTGACGGACGGTCTCACCTCCAAGGTGGAGACGGTGGAGCGGTATCTGGCCCGATAGGCCGCAGCGCGCCGCGGCGCACGTACGGGAGCCGTACGCCGCGGCGCGTCGTGCTGCCGTGACCAACTCCCGTCGGCGGACGGGCACTCGGGCGTGCCCCTCCGCCGCGGCTCGGCGCACGACCCCCGCCCGGGTCCCGGCCCGCCAGGCGCCTGACGTGGTGTCGGCGGGCTCCGCGTACCCGCATCCGGGCGTGCTCGGCGGGCAGTTCCCTCAATTGGCCCGCGCGGCTCGCGGACCCCGTGGCCCTGACCCACGATGAAGGCTCAGGGCCGAAACCCGCGTTCGCGCAGGTGGAACACGGACGGCCGCCGCTTGCTCCCGCGAAGGAAGGGTCTGCCGGATGACCACTTCGCCCTACACATCCCAGTCGGCATTCGACGGCTCCAGGATGCGCGTCACCCTCCTGGTCGACCTCCACGAAGGCGCCCAGCAGGAGTTCCTCGACGCGTACGAGCAGATGCGCGACCGAGTCGCGTCGGTTCCCGGTCACCTCGGTGACCAGTTGTGCCAGTCCCTGGAGAACCCGTCCCAGTGGCTCATCACGAGCGAATGGGCGACCGCCCCGCCGTACCTCGCCTGGGTGAACAGTGAAGAGCACCTCAAGACGGTCGAGCCCCTGCAGAACTGCGTCCGTGAACTGCGGTCGATGCGCTACGGCATCGTCCGCGAGACCGGCGGCGCCCGCCCGGGCATCGGCGGGCTCCAGTCGGCCCCACGACTCGGCGACGGCGTCGCGCGCCACGCCCTGACCTTCACCGTCAAGCCCGGCTCCGAGTCCAAGGTCGCGGAGATCCTCGCCGGCTACGCGCCGCCCGAGTCCCGCGTCGACGACTCCACGCGGCTGCGCCGCACCACCCTCTTCCTGCACGGCAACCGGGTCGTCCGCACGGTCGAGGTGGAGGGCGACCTGACGGCGGCGCTGCGGCACGTCTCGCGGCAACCCCAGGTGCGGGCCGTCGAGGAGGCCCTCAACCCGCACCTGGAGCAGCAGCGGGACCTGGCCGACCCCGAGTCCGCGCGGGCCTTCTTCGTCCGCGCCGCCATGCCGGCCGTCCACCATGTGGCGCGCGGCGGCCCCGAACCGGACGACATCACCCGCCACGCCCTGTACTACCCGGCGCGGGCGGGCTGCGGGATGGCCCTGGCCAGGCTGCTCTCCCGGCAGGACGAGGCCGCGGCGGCCGACCCGGCGAGCCCCGTGCACCGCAGCACCGTCTTCCAGCGCGAGGACATCGTGGTCCGCCTCATCGACGTACGCGGCGACCCCGAGACCGATCCGGTCCGGGCGCTCGGTGTCCAGGGCCCGCGGAAGGCCGCCGTACTGGCCCGGCTGCTCGACGGCGCCGCACTGGGCGTGACCGAAGCGCCCACGGGCGAGCGGGAGGCGACCCGTCTCCTGACGCACGCCGACATGAAGCTGATCACCGACCGCAGGGCTGCGCAGTCCTGACCGCGCAGGGACCGACACCCCCACCGACCGACCTGGAGACAGAAGCATGGACAAGATGCGCCCGCGCGTCGTGGACGTGAGAGAGATCGAGCCCAACCGCAAGCGCGGCGGTGACCTGCGCACCCTGCTCACCCCTGTCACGGTGGGTGCCACGAGCGGGTTCATGGGCCTGGCCATCATGCGTCCGGGCGAACGCATCAGCGAGCACTACCACCCGTACTCCGAGGAGTTCGTGTACGTCGTCGAGGGCCGACTGGAGGTCGACCTGGATGGCGAAACGTTTCCTCTCCGCTCCGACCAGGGCCTCATGATCCCCATCGACATGCGGCACCGCTTCCGCAACGTCGGTGACGAGGAAGCCCGCATGGTCTTCCACCTGAGCCCGCTCGCACCGAAGCCGAGCCTCGGCCACGTCGACACGGAGGCCCCGGAGATCAGCGACGACGTCAAGCCGTACCCCCTCGTCCAGGAGGAGGGCGGGCAGCCCGAGCGACCCGGGGTCCTGTCGTGACCCGGCGGGTGGCGGTCACCGGCATAGGTGTGGTCGCTCCGGGAGGAATCGGGGTGTCCGCGTTCTGGGACCTCCTCTCGAGCGGCCGTACCGCGACACGTGGCATCACCCTGTTCGACCCCGAGGGACTGCGCTCCCGCATCGCCGCCGAGTGCGACTTCGACCCCCTCGCCCACGGACTCGACCCCGAACTGGTCGCACGCTCCGACCGGTACATCCAGTTCGCCCAGGTGGCCGCCGCCGAGGCCGTGGCCGACAGCGGCGTCGACTTCGGCGCGGAGAACCCCTGGCGCGTGGCCGTGTCCCTGGGCAGCGCGGTGGGCGGCACGACCCGCCTGGAGCACGACTACGTCCTGGTCAGCGAAAGGGGCCGGCGCTGGGACGTCGACCACCGCGCCGCCGAGCCGCATCTGCACCGGGCCTTCTCGCCCAGCACGCTCGCGGCGGACGTCGCGGAGCGGTTCGGCGCCCAGGGGCCGGTGCAGACCGTCTCCACCGGCTGCACCTCCGGGCTCGACGCGGTGGGCTACGCCTTCCACACCATCGAGGAGGGCCGCGCCGACCTCTGCATCGCCGGGGCCTCGGACTCCCCGATCTCCCCGATCACCATGGCCTGCTTCGACGCCATCAAGGCCACCTCGCCCAACAACGACGACCCCGAGCACGCCTCCCGGCCCTTCGACGCCCACCGCGACGGGTTCGTCATGGGCGAGGGCGCCGCCGTCCTCGTCCTGGAGGAACTGGAGCACGCACGGGCGCGCGGCGCCCACGTCTACTGCGAGATCGGCGGCTACGCCACCTTCGGCAACGCCTACCACATGACCGGTCTGACCAGTGAGGGCCTGGAGATGGCCCGGGCCATCGACGAGGTGCTGGCCCACGCGCGCGTGGACCCCACCGAGATCGACTACGTCAACGCGCACGGCTCGGGCACCCGCCAGAACGACCGTCACGAGACCGCCGCGGTCAAGAAGTCCCTGGGCGCCCACGCCTACGACACGCCCATGAGCTCGATCAAGTCCATGGTGGGTCACTCGCTGGGCGCGATCGGCGCGATCGAGGTCGTCGCCTGCGTACTCGCCCTGGCCCGGCAGGTGGTGCCGCCGACGGCGAACTACGAGACCCCTGACCCCGAGTGCGACCTGGACTACGTCCCGCGCACCGCCCGCCCGCGCAGGCTCGACAACGTGCTCTCCGTGGGCAGCGGCTTCGGCGGGTTCCAGTCCGCGGTCCTTCTGAGGGGACCGGCTGGGAGGAAACGATGAGTGGTAGTGGCATACGCACCCGACAGACCGCCGTCACCGGCATCGGTGTGGTCGCGCCCAACGGCCTGCACCCGGACACCTACTGGAAGTCCGTCAAGGAGGGCGCGAGCGTACTGGACCGAATAACCAGGGAGGGCTGCGAGCACCTCCCCCTCCGCGTCGCCGGCGAGGTCCGGGGATTCGACCCGTCGGCGCTCATCGAGGAGACCTTCCTCGTCCAGACCGACCGCTTCACCCACTACGCGCTGGCCGCCGCCGACGC
Source organism: Streptomyces sp. NPDC006385 (assembly GCF_040612485.1). Classification (NCBI taxonomy): domain Bacteria; kingdom Bacillati; phylum Actinomycetota; class Actinomycetes; order Kitasatosporales; family Streptomycetaceae; genus Streptomyces; species Streptomyces sp. NPDC006385. The sequence continues at coordinate 38,613 of NZ_JBEXQG010000056.1, read as the reverse complement.
CGCCCTGAAGGACGCGGGGCTGAGCACCACCGCCGCCGACTCGCCGTACTCCGTCGGCGTGGTCACCGCGGCCGGGTCCGGCGGCGGCGAGTTCGGCCAGCGGGAACTGCAGAAACTGTGGGGGCAGGGGTCCCGGTTCGTCGGGCCCTACCAGTCCATCGCCTGGTTCTACGCGGCCAGCACCGGACAGATATCCATACGCAGCGGCTTCAAGGGCCCCTGCTCAGTGGTGGCCAGCGACGAGGCGGGCGGCCTGGACGCCGTCGCACACGCCGCCCGGGCCGTGCAGCGGGGCACGGACCTGGTCGTCGTCGGGGCCGCCGAGGCACCGCTCGCCCCGTACTCGGGGGTCTGCCAGCTCGGGTACGCCGAACTCAGCACGGTCGAGGACCCGGCCCGCGCCTACCGCCCCTTCACCACCGCGGCCTGCGGCTTCGTGCCCGCCGAGGGCGGTGCCGTCCTGATCGTCGAGGACCTGGACCGGGCACGGCGCCGCTCCGCGACCGTCCGGGCCACCGTGGCGGGACACGCCGCCACCTTCACCGGCGCCTCCCGCTGGGACCGGTCGCGGGAGGGTCTCGCGCAGGCCATCCGGGGCGCCCTCGACGAGGCCGGCTGCGCGCCCGAGGAGATCGACGTGGTCTTCGCCGACGCGCTGGGCGTACCCGAGGCGGACCGCGCCGAGGCGCTCGCCCTCGCCGACGCCCTCGGCCCGCACGGCACCCGCGTGCCCGTCACGGCCCCCAAGACCGGTATCGGACGGTCCTACTGCGGGGCACCCCTGCTGGACATCGTGGCCGCGGCGCTGGCCATGGAGCACGGGCAGATCCCCCCGACGCCGGGCGTCTTCGACATCTGCCACGACATCGACCTGGTGACCGCCACCGCCCGCGCGGCCGAACTGCGCACCGCCCTGATCCTCAGCCGGGGCCTCATGGGCTCCAACGCGGCGCTGATCCTGCGCAAGGGCCCCGGAACCTCCGTCTAGAACGGCGGCCGCCCGGCCGGCGCCGTGGACGAGCGCCGGCCCGGCGGCACCGACCCCGCACCCGTACGACAAGGAGAACGCACATGACCACCGAAGTGACCCGACTGACCGTCGAGGAACTGGCCGCGCTGATGAAGAAGGCCGCCGGCGTGACCGTCGACCCGCAGGACCTCCAAGCCCGTGCGGACGCCCCCTTCGCCGAGTTCGGGCTGGACTCGCTCGGCCTCCTCGGCATCGTGGGCGAGCTGGAGAACCGGCACGGCCGGGCGCTGCCCACCGACGCGGAGCGCTGCAAGAGCCCCCGCGCCTTCCTCGACCTCGTCAACGGCACACTCACGACGGGAGCCTGACATGCCTGGACACACCGAGAACGAGATCACCATCGCCGCGCCCCTCGACCTCGTCTGGGACATGACGAACGACCTGGAGAGATGGCCGCAGCTGTTCAGCGAGTACGCCTCCTGCGAGGTGCTGTCCCGCGAGGGCGACACGGTGACCTTCCGCCTGACCATGCACCCCGACGAGAACGGCAAGGTGTGGAGCTGGGTCTCGGAGCGGGTCGCCGACCGCGAGAAGCGCGTCGTCCGAGCCCGCCGGGTCGAGACCGGCCCGTTCGAGTACATGAACATCGTGTGGGAGTACGAGGAGACTCCCGACGGCACCCGGATGCACTGGACGCAGGACTTCGCCATGAAGCCCGACGCCCCGGTCGACGACGCCGGGATGACCGACATCATCAACCGCAACTCGCCCATCCAGATGGCCCTCATCCGCGACCGCATCGAGGAGGTCTCGTGCACCACGCTCTGATCGTCGCCAGGATGGCCCCGCAGTCGGCCCAGGACATCGCCGGCGTCTTCGCGGACTCCGACCGCGGCGAACTCCCGCACCTCGTCGGCGTGACCCAGCGCTCCCTGTTCCAGTTCGGTGATGTGTACATGCACTTCATCGAAGCCGAGCAGGACCCCGGCCCCGCCATCGCGAAGGTGACCGGGCACCCCGAGTTCGTCGACATCAGCAGGCGGCTCGAAGCGTTCGTCAGCCCGTACGACCCGCAGACCTGGCGGAGTCCGAAGGACGCGATGGCGCGGTGCTTCTACCACTGGGAGAGGGACTGAACGACGAAAGCCGCCGCCCGCGCGGAGCAAGCGCGGGCGGCGGCCCTTGTGCGCGGTGCGCTACGGACGGGCGAGTCCCGGCAGCAGCCGCAGCGCGTTCTCCCGGTTGATGTCCCGCAACTGCCGCTCCGACAGGAAGGGGTCGCTGTCCAGCGCGGGCGCCACGCTGTCGGCGATGACATGGGCCGGGGTGGGCGGCCAGTCCGTGCCGAAGAGGATGCGGCCCGGGTCCACCGTGGCCAGCAGGGTGGGCGTGGCCGAGGGGGACATGGGACCGGCCGTGTCGAAGTAGAACCGGTGCAGGTAGTCACGGACCCGGCCGGGCTCGATCGCGGGGGTGAGACGCCCGCCGAAGAGTTCGAGCCGGGTGGCCATGTACGGCAGGAAGCCGCCCCCGTGCGGAAGGATGAAGCTGAGGTTCGGATAGCGGTCCAGGGTGCCGTTCCTGATGAGGTTGATGGCCGCCCGGGTGGTGTCCATGAGGAAGTCGCACACGAAGGGCGGCATCCCCGGCAGTCCCGAACCGCCGTCCTTCCCGCCGGCCGGCACCTCCATGGGGTGCGTGCTGATGACCGCGGACCGGTCGTTCAGCTCCCGCAGGAGACGGTCGTGCGACGCGTCCCCGAGGACCGCGCCGTCCACGCTCGTCCGCGTGCTCACCCCGATGGCACCGAGCTCGTCGAGGCCGTGCCGGACGCTCCACGAGGAGAGCTCCAGGTCGTCGAGGAAGACGGGTGTGAAGAAGGCGAAGCGGCGGGGGTGGCTCTCGACGACGTCGGCCGCCGCCCGCAGGGCGATGCGCGCGCTCTCCTGGCGCTCGGCACGCTCACGGAACCGGCCGAGCATCGCTACGGTCATCACGGACGTCTCGATGCCCGTCTTGTCCATGACCTCCAGTGCCGTGTCCAGGTCCCAGCGGGTCCACCAGGGCAGCTTCTCGCGGTTGACCACGCCTCGTTCCTCGGCCCAGTCCAGCCAGTCCGGGGCGGTGAAGTGGTGGTGGACGTCGACGCGTCCGGCAAGGGTCATAACAACGTCCTCCGTGGGGGTCGGTCGGCGGAAGGCAGGAGAGGTCCAGCCGGGTGGGACGGGGTCGGGCGAGTGGTCAGTCGCGGCAGAGCACGGTCCGCAGCACCTGGGCCAGGACGCGGTCGGCGTCCGGCATCGCCGCGTCCGCCCGCCAGGCGACGAAACCGTCCGGGCGTACGAGGACGGCACCGTCCTCGGCCGTGCCGTGCAGCTCCGCCCAGTCGGCGTCGGCGTCGGGGGCGAGGTCGTGATCGCGTCCCGTTCCCACGAGGTACACCTCGATCGGGACGCCCAGGGTCGAGGCGGCCTTCTCCGCCGCGGTCCGCCACTTCTGCCCCCCGGACCCGGCGAGCAGCACGAAGGAACGCTCGTACAGATCGAGCGTGGAGATCCGGTCGGCGCCTCTCATGACCCACATGTGGGGCGCCCGGCTCCCGGGCTCGCCGCCCAGGTGGAAGGCGTCGGGGACGATCGGCTGCTCCGGCGGGGCGCCCACCACGGCGTTCGACGCGTACCGGTAGCACAGGGCGACGGTCATCAGGTCCGCCGGGTCGTTGTTGCGTCCCGCGGCCGGGCTGAACCCCGGGTGCTGCTCGTCGGCTGCCTGGACGCACGCGCGCGTGCCGGTCGCGAGGGCGACGGGGCGCCGTTCACTCCCGTAGGAGTCCAGCAACGGCAGGCCGGCCCAGCCGCGGAGCACCGCGGCCAGCTTCCAGGCGAGGTTGTGGGCGTCCTGGATGCCGGTGTTGGAGCCGAACGCCCCGGTGGGCGGCATCTCGTGGGCCGAGTCGCCGGCCAGGAAGACCCGGCCCTCGCCGTAGCTGTCGGCGACCCGCTTCGAGGCGTGCCAGGGCGCCTTGCCGGTGACCTCGACGTCGAGGTCGGCGACGCCGACGGCGGCGCGGATGTGTGCCGTCAGCCTCTCGTCGGTGAAGTCCTCCAGGGTCTCGTTCCGGTCGGGATACCAGGGAACGTGGATCACCCATCGCTCCTCGTTGTCCACCGGCAGCAAGGCCCCCTCACCCCGGGGGTCGGTGACGTAGCAGACGACGAATCGTTTCGCCCCGACGTACTCCTTCAGCGCCCGGCTCCGGAAGGTGACGCTGACGTTGTGGAACAGCTCGCCCGGTCCCGACTGGCCGATCCCCAGATGACCGCGGACGGGGCTTCTGGGACCGTCGGCGGCCACCAGGAAGCCGGCGTTCACGGTGTACGTCCCACCGGTGTCCCGGCGCATGATCCGGGCCCGCACCCCGCTCCCGTCATGTGTGAAGGAGAGCATCTCCGAACCGAAGCGGATGTCGGCGCCCTGCTGACGGGCGTACCTCAGCAGCACGGGCTCCAGGTCGTTCTGGCTGCACAGGCACCAGTCCGAGGAGCTGACCCGGGAGACGTCCATGCCGCCGGCGATGTCCCCGATGATCCAGCGGCGCTGCTTTCCGGTGAGGGTGTCCACCTGGAGAATTCCGTCGTTTCCGGCGAGAACGCCGGCCGCCTCCCGAATACGTGACTCCAGGCCGGCGGTCCGGTAGATCTCCATGGTGCGCACGTTGTTGCCACGGCCGCGCGGGTGTGTCGATGTCGCGGCATGCCGCTCCACGAGCATGTGCTCAATTCCGAGGCGCCCCAGGAAAACCGAAGTGGAAAGACCCACCAGGGATCCACCGACGATGAGAACTGGTACAGATTCCGCTTCGTGTCCACTCACGTCGACGATGTTTACCAGGTCGGACTGTCGCCCACACGTCGAGCGGCGACCCGACCCGTATGGCGCAGTGCTGTTTGCGGCGCGGTGCCGTCCGGGAAACCGTGGCATGACCGGCGGAATCCGACCGCCGGAATCCACGCCTACCCCCGGGACCAGTCAATGACGCAAGCGTTCGCATCCGAGGAATCCGAGGCCCTGTCGCCCGAAGAGGCCGCGGCCGCGGCCTCGTCCTGCAGCCGGGAGTTCCGCGCCAATCCGCACCCCGTGTACGCCGCGCTCAGGGAAAAGGCGCCCGTATGCCCGCTGTCGCCGCCCCACGGCGTCGAGACGTACCTCATCACGCGGTACGACGACGCGCGCGCCGCCCTGGCCGACCCCCGGCTCAGCAAGGACATGTACGGTGCCATCGACGCCTACCACCGCATTTTCGGTGACTCGTCGATCGCGCTGGACGACAACATGCTCTTCTCGGATCCGCCGAAACACACCAGGCTCCGGAGGATCGTCGGCAGCACGTTCACGCCGAAAAGGGTGGAATCGCTGCGCACGCGTATCCAGCAGATCACCGACGAGCTTCTTGACCAATGCCCGGCGTCGGGCTCGGTGAACCTGCTCCCGGAGTTCTGCTTCCCGCTTCCGCTCCATGTGATCTGTGAACTCCTGGGCGTCCCGGAAAACGAACGCAAGCAAGCCCAGGAATGGTCCGCCACCGTCGCGCAGACCGGCTTCGGACCGGAGGCGAGAAAGGCGCTGGAAATCGCGGAGGGAAACCTGCGCGACTATCTGGTGGACCTGTGCGCGCGCAAGCGGAACGAGCCGGACGGCGGCCTGCTCAGCGCGCTCGTCACGGCCCAGGACCAGGAGGGCGCCCTCACCGACCACGAACTCGTCTCGACCGCGTGGGTGCTCCTGTTCGCGGGCCACAAGTCGACGGCGTACCAGATCGGCAACGCCGTCTACCACCTGCTCACCCGCCCGGACCAGAGGCAGCTGGCGCTCCGCGACGCGACGTCCCTGACCTCGGCGGTCGAGGAGATCTTCCGCTTCGAGACCTCCGTGGAGAACTCCACCTTCCGCTACGCGAAGGAGGACATCGTGATCCGCGACCAGCTCATCCCCAAGGGCGCGCTCGTCCAGATCTCGATCACCGGGGCCAACCGCGACCCGGAGATGTTCGCCGCGCCCGACGAGATGGACGTCCAGCGCCCGAACGTCCAGGCCACGCACCTCGCCTTCGGCTACGGCCCGCACTACTGCATCGGCGCCCCCCTGGCACGGCTGGAGATGCACACCGCCCTCGCCTCGCTGTTCGGGCGCTTCCCCCGCATGGCCCTGGACGTGGCGCCGGAGGACGCGCGCTGGCTGACCGTGCCGTTCCCCGCCTTCCGCGGGCTGGCGGAACTGCCGGTCGTCCTCGACCCGTCATGACGGGCGCCGCCCAGGCCCCGGAGCGGGTGCGCGTGATCCGGCTGCTGCGCGTACGAGAGGGGATGGAAGCGGACTTCGTCGAGTCCTACAAGGGCGTGCTCGCCGGGGCCGCACGGTTTCCCGGACACCTCGGCGAGCAGCTGTGCCGCTCACTGGACGACCCCGCCCAATGGCTGCTCACCAGCGAGTGGGACAGCCTGGAGGCCATCCAGCGCTGGCGCACCGGTCCCGAGCACCGGACGCTGGTCGAGCCGATGAACGCCTGCCTGCACGACGACCGGTGGACGGCGGTCTTCGAGGTCCGGGAGACGGTGCCCGAGTAAGCGGTCCGACCGAAAGGCGAGACGGGGCTGACCACCATGTGACCGGCCGGTAAGGTCAGTCCCGTGCCGAAGCCGCTCAGTCTTCCCTTCGACCCCATCGCCCGCGCCGACGAACTCTGGAAGCAGCGCTGGGGCAACGTGCCGTCCATGGCCGCCATCACCTCGATCATGCGCGCCCAGCAGATCCTGCTCGCCGAGGTGGACGCGGTGGTCAAGCCGTACGGGCTGACGTTCGCGCGGTACGAGGCGCTGGTGCTGCTCAACTTCTCGAAGGCCGGCGAACTGCCGATGTCCAAGATCGGCGAGCGGCTCATGGTGCACCCCACCTCCGTGACGAACACCGTCGACCGGCTGGTCAGGTCGGGCCTGGTCGCCAAGCGGCCCAACCCCGACGACGGGCGCGGAACCCTCGCCTGCATCACCGACAAGGGCCGCGAGGTCGTCGAGGCGGCCACCCGCGATCTGATGGCGATGGACTTCGGGCTCGGGGTCTACGACGCCGAGGAGTGCGCGGAGATCTTCGCGATGCTGCGACCGCTGCGGATCGCGGCACACGACTTCGAGGAGAGCTGACCCGGGGCCCGAGGCCCGAGGCCCGGGTCCCGGGACCCGGCGCAAGATCTCCCGGAACGGGTGGTTACGCTCGTACGCATGAAGAAGAGCGTCCTGACCCGCTACCGGGTGATGGCCTACGTCACCGCCGTCATGCTGCTCGTGCTGTGCACCTGCATGGTGTTCAAGTACGGCTTCGGCAAGGGCGAGGACGTCACCTTCGCCGTCTCCCAGGTCCACGGCTTCCTCTACATCATCTACCTGATCTTCGCCTTCGACCTCGGTTCCAAGGCCAAGTGGTCGTTCGGCAAGCTGCTGTGGCTGCTGCTCTCCGGGACGATTCCCTTCGCCGCCTTCTTCGTCGAGCGCAAGGTCACGCGCACCGTGGAACCCCTGATTGGCGAGCCGGCGCCGGTCGCCGCCAAGGCCTGACGAACCGCCGTACGCATGCGTACGGCGGTTCTCCCATCGACATTTACTTGGACGTCCTAGTAAATTCGAGGGTATGGACGCTGACGCCATCGAAGAGGGCCGCCGTCGCTGGCAGGCCCGGTACGACGCCGCACGCAAGCGCAACGCGGACTTCACCACGCTCTCCGGCGATCCCGTGGAGCCGGTGTACGGACCCCGGCCCGGGGACAGGTACGAGGGCTTCGAGCGGATCGGGTGGCCCGGCGAGTACCCCTACACCCGCGGGCTGTATGCGACCGGCTACCGAGGGCGGACGTGGACCATCCGGCAGTTCGCCGGATTCGGGAACGCCGAGCAGACCAATGAGCGCTACAAGATGATCCTGCGCAACGGCGGGGGCGGTCTCTCGGTCGCCTTCGACATGCCGACGCTCATGGGCCGCGACTCCGACGACCCGCGCTCGCTCGGCGAGGTCGGGCACTGCGGGGTCGCCATCGACTCGGCCGCCGACATGGAGGTCCTGTTCAAGGACATCCCGCTGGGCGACGTGACGACGTCCATGACCATCAGCGGCCCGGCCGTGCCCGTCTTCTGCATGTACCTGGTGACGGCGGAGCGCCAGGGGGTCGACCCGGCCGTGCTCAACGGCACGCTCCAGACCGACATCTTCAAGGAGTACATCGCCCAGAAGGAGTGGATCTTCCAGCCCGAGCCGCACCTGCGCCTGATCGGCGACCTCATGGAGTACTGCGCGGCCGGCATCCCCGCCTACAAGCCGCTGTCCGTCTCCGGCTACCACATCCGCGAGGCCGGCTCGACGGCGGCGCAGGAGTTGGCGTACACGCTGGCGGACGGGTTCGGGTACGTCGAGCTGGGGCTGTCGCGCGGGCTGGACGTGGACGTCTTCGCGCCCGGCCTGTCCTTCTTCTTCGACGCGCACGTCGACTTCTTCGAGGAGATCGCCAAGTTCCGTGCCGCGCGCAGGATCTGGGCGCGCTGGATGCGGGACGTGTACGGGGCGCGGAGCGAGAAGGCGCAGTGGCTGCGCTTCCACACCCAGACCGCGGGTGTCTCGCTCACCGCCCAGCAGCCGTACAACAACGTGGTGCGTACGGCCGTGGAGGCGCTGGCCGCCGTGCTGGGCGGGACGAACTCGCTGCACACCAACGCCCTCGACGAGACCCTCGCGCTCCCCTCCGAGCAGGCCGCCGAGATCGCGCTGCGGACGCAGCAGGTCCTCATGGAGGAGACCGGGGTCGCCAACGTGGCCGATCCGCTGGGTGGTTCCTGGTACGTCGAGCAGCTGACGGACCGGATCGAGGCCGACGCCGAGAAGATCTTCGAGCGGATAAAGGAGCGGGGCCTCAGGGCCCACCCGGACGGGCGGCACCCCATCGGGCCGATCACGTCCGGGATCCTGCGCGGGATCGAGGACGGCTGGTTCACCGGGGAGATCGCCGAGTCCGCGTTCCGCTACCAGCAGGCGCTGGAGAAGGGCGACAAGAAGGTCGTGGGGGTCAACGCCCACACCGGCTCCGTCACCGGCGACCTGGAGATCCTGCGGGTCAGCCACGAGGTGGAGCGCGAGCAGGTACGGGTGCTGGACGCCCGTAAGGCCGCGCGGGACGACCGTGCCGTGCGAGCCGCGCTCGACGCGATGCTGGTCGCCGCGCGGGAGGGCGCCAACATGATCGAGCCGATGCTGGACGCGGTACGCGCCGAGGCGACGCTGGGCGAGATCTGCGGGGTGCTGCGCGAGGAGTGGGGGGTCTACACGGAGCCCGCAGGGTTCTGACCGCTACGCGGCCGCGCCGATGAGGCCCAGGAGCAGCAAGCGTGTGAAGCCGCGCACCCACTCCTCGTCGGCCGGCTCCGCGCTCACCAGGGTGCGGTGGACCACCGCACCCGCCACCACGTCGAAGATCAGGTCGACCGTGCGCGCGGCTTCCTCCGGATCCGACTCCACGGGCAGCTCGCCGCGCAGCTGGGCGCGCGCCCGGCCCTCCAGGACCAGGCGCTTCTGCCGATCCACGATCGAGGCGCGGATGCGTTCGCGCAGGACGTCGTCGCGGGTCGACTCCGCGATGACCGCCATCAGGCCGCTTTTCGCCTCCGGGCGGGCCAGGATCGCCGCGAACTGGAGGACCACACCCTCGATGTCGGCGGCCAGGGTGCCCCGGTCGGGCAGTTCCAGCGCGTCGAAGAGTTCCGCCACCGCGTCGACGACCAGCTCGTTCTTGCCGGCCCAGCGGCGGTAGAGCGTCGTCTTCGCAACCCCGGCCCGTGTCGCCACGTCTCCCAGGGTGAGCCTGGACCAGCCCAGCTCCACCAGCGCCTGGCGCGTGGCCGCGAGGATCGCCGCGTTGGCCGCGGTGCTGCGGGGGCGTCCTGTGGCCCGTGGGAGCGGCGTGCTGCTCTGCATCCCCTGACCATAAAGCGGCGGTTCCTGTGGGGCCGTGAGGGAGATCACCGGAGAGTGGTGTTCCGGAGGCACCCGGTGCCATTACGCTACGACTCGTAGCGAAACCACTGGCGTGGGGTGGGGACCCGGCGTCGCACCGTGCGGAGCCCGACCAGCTCGCACATCGCTTTTCATTCAGGCGCGCGGACGGGGGAGGATAGACGCATGCAGCCACGGAACATGTCCATGAGCGGAGTCGTCGACCTCGCCGCGGTGAAGGCGGCCCAGGAGGCCAAGGCGAAGGCGGAGCAGGCGCGCGCCGAAGCGGCCCGGCACGGCGGCGGCACCGGAGCCGTCTCCCCGGCCGATCTCGTCATCGACGTCGATGAGGCCGGGTTCGAGCAGGAGGTCCTTCAGCGGTCCGCCGAGGTGCCCGTCGTCATCGACTTCTGGGCCGAGTGGTGCCAGCCCTGCAAGCAGCTGAGCCCCGTCCTGGAGCGGCTGGCCGTCGAGTACAACGGCCGGTTCCTCCTCGCCAAGATCGACGTCGACGCCAACCAGATGCTGATGCAGCAGTTCGGCGTGCAGGGCATTCCCGCCGTGTTCGCCGTCGTCGCCGGGCAGGCGCTGCCGCTCTTCCAGGGGGCGGCGAGCGAGGCACAGATCCGTCAGACGCTCGACCAACTCGTCACCGTCGCCGAGCAGCGCTTCGGCCTGACCGGCCTCACCGTCGACGCCGACGCCGAGCCGGGGGGCGGCCAGGCCGCTCCCGCCGCGCCGGCCGGTCCGTACGACGCGCTCCTGGAGGCCGCCGTACAGGCCCTGGACGCGGGCGACTTGGGCGGTGCCGTCCAGGCGTACAAGAACGTACTGAGCGAGGACCCGGCGAACATGGAGGCCAAACTCGGGCTCGCCCAGGCCGAGTTGCTCCAGCGCGTGCAGGGGGTGGACCCCCAACGGGTGCGCAAGGACGCCGCCGACAAGCCCGGTGATGTGCAGGCGCAGATCGCGGCCGCCGACCTGGATCTGGTGGGCGGCCATGTCGAGGACGCCTTCGGGCGCCTCATCGACACCGTGCAGCGCACGGCGGGTGACGACCGGGACACCGTACGACTTCGGCTGCTGGAGCTGTTCGAGGTCGTCGGCGCCGAGGATCCGCGCGTGACGGCGGCGCGCAGGGCGCTGGCACGTGCCCTGTTCTGACCTGGTTCGCGAACGGGGTGGGACCCCCGTTCTGACCAGTCACTAAACGCGCTCGGGCGTGTTGTCTGAGTGAAGGATTTGCTGACAGAACGTCACTGCGGCCGCGCTTTGCCAAAACTTGGTAATCGCGGCCGCAGTTACTGGGGGTAAGTCATGGGGCTTGTTCTGTCGGATTCTGTCCGGTGATTCCTGGATTTGTCCGGTCGCTTGACGCCACACTGCGTCGCTGACCGAGACCGGCGGGTCGTTGTTCGGTTATCCGCCCGTTACTACCGAGTAACGAAGCCCCTTGTGCGGGCGGCGAGAATGCACCACGATCGGCCACGCTCGGTCCTTTCCCGTACCCCGACAGCCGGTCGGGTCACGGGAGTTCCTGGGTCCCCACCGAGCAGAGCCGGCGGCAGTGGCGCCGGCTCTTGGACAGGGGGGTCTTCGCCCATCCGGCGAAGCCTGTCCAGCAGGGTTGTGCGTGATGCGTGTCAGGCGCGACCAGTGGTTGTCGCTCGGGGGTGATCGCCGGTGATTCGGGCGCGTTGGCGCCGCCGAGCGCGGGCGCTCTCCTTCCCGAGGACGTAGCACTTCTCCCATCCCTGCCCGGCTGAGCCGTCGAGCCGACAGCGGCAGCCAGGGCCAGGAGATGTACGTCCGAGAAGGAGGAAATATGGAGTCCCAGGTGCGTGGTGGGACCAGATGGAAGCGGTTCGCTGTGGTGATGGTGCCCAGCGTCGCCGCCACGGCTGCGATAGGTGTCGCCCTCGCGCAGGGCGCTCTCGCCGCGTCGTTCAGTGTCTCCGGTCAGTCGTTCAAGGTCACGACCGACAAACTCGTCGGTACGGGTTTCTCGCAGTACGGCGCTCTTGACGAGGGCTACACGCTCACCGGCAAGAAGACGGTTCACCCCGTCGCCGTCTCGGCGTTCAAGTCCGCGACCATCAACAACCTGTGCCAGTCCGTGGTCACCCCGGACGTCCCGATCCTCGGGAACGTCAGCCTGATCCTGCGGGCGGGCGGGGGCGACACGCCGGTCCAGGCCAAGAACCTGTACATCGACGTCGCCGACCTGAACGCGGACGCGACGTTCGAGAACATCGACATCGGTGTGGCCGCCAAGGACGCCAGCAAGGGTCCGGGCATGAAGGGCGGCGGCGAGCAGGCCAACCCCTTCGGCTTCGCCCAGCAGGCCGACAAGGCCACGCTGACCGACGTGAAGCAGACGGCGTGGGCGACCACCGCCGGAACCTTCAAGCTCAGCGGTCTGAAGATGTCGCTGTCGACGGGTGTCAAGGAGTGCTACTGAGCACTCTGTGACGGGCGGGGGAGCCGATGGCGCCCCCGCCCGTCCCTCTCCGTCCGCTTTCTTCACAAGCGGCCACACTCTCCGACTCACCACCACCGCACCACCACCACAGCAACGCCGTACCAGGGAGCTGTTTTCCATGAGCGCCGAGACTCCTGCCGTACCCGGCCAGTTCAGCCGCCGGAGGCTGCAGTTCCGCGCCTGGCGGGGTACGAGGCCGTTCTGGGCCGGTCTGTTTGTCATGCTCGGCGGACTCCCCATTGCCTACTTCCCGTACGCGAATCTCCAGATCGGTCACCTGACACTGGCGATGCAGACCGCCGGGGGCTCCAGCTCCCTGATCATCGGTGTGCTGCTCGTCGTCCTGGGCTTCACCCTCTGGTTCCAGAAGCACGTCCGCACCTTCGCGGGGGTCGCGGCGATCCTGCTCGGGCTGGTGTCCATCCCGCTGGCCAACCTCGGTGGCTTCCTCATCGGCTTCCTCTTCGCCCTCATCGGCGGGGCGATGGCCGTGTCGTGGGCCGAGGGCGCGCCGCCCGAGTCGCAGCCGGCGCGGCAGGACATGACGGGAACGGGTGACGCCCCCGGGGGCACGGACCCGGACACCACGATCCTCAATCCCGTCCAGAACACGACCGAGCTGGGCAAGTCGAACGATCTGTCAGGAACGAGCCCGGCGAACGGGGCGAACGGGAGGCACAGTGCCGGCTGACGAGGTGACCCACGGGGCTGATGTGGAGGCGTCCCGTGTGAGAACCGGGCCGCGCCACGCGGCACCCAAGAAGCCGCTGTTCACCAGGTTCCACATGCCGGCCGGCAAGGCGATAGCCCTGGCGGCGATGCCCACCGCGGTCCTCATGGGGATGGGCTTCACGTCGACGCTCGCGCAGGCCGACAGCAACGACGCGTCGAAGCTGACGTCCAACAGCCTGAAGGCCAACGAGTACGACGAGTTCGCGGACGAGTACAAGCAATGCGTGGCGGCCCTGGACGACTCCGAGGGCGGGTCGGCCTCGCCGTCGCCGTCCTCGACGAGCGCCGATGACTCCGCGCAGCAGGACGACACGCCGGAGCCGAAGCCGTCGGCCACCGCCGACCAGGGCTCCTCGGACTCCTCGGACTCCTCGGACACGTCGGGTTCTTCCGGTTCCTCGGGCGACTCCTCTTCGTCGGATTCAGGTTCCGACGACGCGGCCGAGCCCACGCCGGCGCCCTCCCCGAGCAAGTCGAGCGAGGCCCAGTCCGGTGACACGGCCACACCGTCCCCCTCGCCGTCCGAGAGCGGCGGCAACCTGCTGGAGGACATCGGCGACGCCATCACCGGCGTCTTCACGGGTGGTGCCGGCTCCGAGGGGACCGCGAGCCCGACGCCGACGCCGACGCCCTCCCCGAGCGCGGGCGAGGAGACGTCGTCCGGCTCCTCGGGCTCCTCCGGTTCCTCCGACTCGTCCGGTGGCAAGGACACCTCGGCGGCATCCGACCCCGTCAAGGAGACCACCGAGAAGGTCACCGACACGGTGAAGGACACCGTCGAGGGCGCCACCGGCAAGGTGTCCGAGGCGGCGCAGGACGCCACCGGGGCGGCCGGCGAGGCAGGCGCCACGCCCAGCCCCTCCGCGAGCCCCACCAAGGACCCCGAGGACTGCCCCGCCGCCACCGACGACGAGAGCGGTGTCGACAATAAGGTGCCGGTGGCGGACGACCCCTGGTACCTCCACGCCAGCTCGCTGCTGCTGAAGGGCGCCGACTACCAGGGCGTCGTCGAGGTGAAGACGGCCAACGGCACCACGAAGAAGGTGCTGAAGTACGTCATCTCCGACGGCACCGACATCGGCGACCTGCACCAGTTGGTGAAGGACAAGCAGTCCGGCAAGACCTACCACGTGCAGGCCGCCAAGGGCTCGACGTCCACCATCCGCAACGGTGACACGGTGATGTACACCGAGAGCATCTCCGGCAACCTGCTCGGTCTGATCCCGGTGACGTTCGACCCGGAGCACCCGCCGCCCCTGAACATCCCGTTGATCTACTTCACCAACGTGAAGGTCACTCAGGCGGCCCAGTTCGGCGGCACGCTGCACGTGCCCGGGATGCACATGTTCACCACCGACTGAGCGCGCACCGGCCCTTCGGGAGCCGCACAGCGGGTCGGTGGCCCGGTCCCCGCAGGCGGGGGCCGGGCCTCGGCGTCCGGAAGGAAAGACGGTTGAGAACCCGGCTGAGACCGTGACACGGAGCTGACCCTGTTGGTCGGCGCGGGGCGGGAGGCGGTCGACGCGCTTGTGGAACGCCACAGCGCCACCGTGTTCTGCGAGCGAGGTGGCCTCTTCGTGCAGGAGCCGCTCCACATCCGCGCAAGTCCCTGAGCGCGCGACAGGACGACGAGGGCGCCCCCTGCTCCAGGGGGCGCCCTCGGTGCCGTACAGCCGCCTCGCGGCGGCTCGTGCGGTCAGTCCCGCGCGCCGCCGCCGAGGTGGTGGACACGGACCATGTTGGTGGTGCCGGGAACCCCGGGCGGGGAGCCGGCGGTGATCACGACGATGTCGCCCTCGCTGAACAGGCCGAGCTCGACGATCTTCTGGTCCACCAGGTCGACCATCTCGTCGGTGCTGTTCACGAACGGCACGACATGCGGCTCGACGCCCCAGCTGAGCGTCATCTGGTTGCGCGTGTCCTCGTCCGTGGTGAACGCGATGATCGGCTGGACGGCGCGGTAGCGGCACAGCCGGCGGGCGGTGTCGCCGGACTGGGTGAAGGCGACCAGGCCCTTGCCGCCGAGGAAGTCGGCGATCTCGCAGGCCGCACGGGCCACCGAACCACCCTGCGTACGGGGCTTCTTGCCCGGCACCAGCGGCTGCAGGCCCTTGGACAGCAGCTCCTGCTCGGCCGCGGCGACGATCTTCGACATCGTCTTGACGGTCTCGATCGGGTAGGCGCCGACCGAGGACTCCGCCGACAGCATGACCGCGTCGGCGCCGTCCAGGATCGCGTTGGCCACGTCGGAGGCCTCGGCGCGGGTCGGACGGGAGTTGGTGATCATCGACTCCATCATCTGGGTCGCCACGATCACCGGCTTGGCGTTGCGGCGGCACAGCTCGATGAGCCGCTTCTGCACCATCGGGACCTTCTCGAGCGGGTACTCGACGGCCAGGTCGCCACGGGCGACCATCACGCCGTCGAACGCCATCACGACGTCCTCCATGTTCGCCACCGCCTGCGGCTTCTCCACCTTGGCGATGACCGGGACGCGGCGGCCGACCTCGTCCATGACCTTGTGCACGTCCTGCACGTCGTTGGCGTCCCGCACAAAGGACAGGGCGACCAGGTCGCAGCCCATGCGCAGCGCGAAGCGGAGGTCCTCGACGTCCTTCTCGCTCAGCGCCGGGACGTTCACGGCCGCGCCGGGCAGGTTGATGCCCTTGTGGTCGGAGACGACGCCGCCCTCGATGACGATCGTCTTCACCCGCGGGCCTTCGACGTCCAGGACCTTCAGCTCGACGTTGCCGTCGTTGATGAGGATCTGGTCGCCGCGCGAGACGTCGCCCGGCAGCCCCTTGTAGGTCGTCCCGCAGATGGACTTGTCACCCGGGACGTCCTCGGTCGTGATGACGAACTCGTCACCGCGCTCCAGCTCCACCGGGCCCTCGGCGAAGGTCTCCAGCCGGATCTTCGGCCCCTGGAGGTCGGCGAGCACACCGATGGCCCGGCCGGTCTCCGTGGAGGCGGCCCGCAGGCGCTCGTACCGCCCCTGGTGGTCTTCGTGGGTGCCGTGGCTGAAGTTGAAGCGGGCCACATTCATGCCCGCCTCGATCAGCGCGACGAGCTGTTCATGGGAGTCGACCGCGGGGCCGAGAGTACAGACGATTTTCGAACGGCGCATGGGACGATCCTATCGGTTTGTTTCGCTACGGAATATTCCGTCTGGCGGAAGAGACAAATGAGCCGCGCTTTGCTCAGCCGTGTTACTCAGGCGTTCTCTTCGACCAGTGCGTAGGTCTGCGTCGCGATCTCCAGTTCTTCATCCGTGGGCACCACGGCGACCGCCACCCGCGCGCCCGCGGGTGAGATCAGCCGCGGCTCGTCGGCGCGTACGGCGTTCAGTTCGGCGTCGACCACGAGGCCCAGCTGTTCCAGGCCCGCCAGGGCGGCCTCCCGTACGGGCGCCGCGTTCTCGCCGACCCCGGCCGTGAACGCGACCGCGTCCACCGTGCCGAGCACGGCGTAATAGGCGCCGATGTACTTCTTCAGCCGATGAATGTAGATGTCGAAGGCCAATTGGGCCCGCTCGTCACCTTCGTCGATCCGTCGGCGGATCTCCCGCATGTCGTTGTCGCCGCACAGGCCGATCAATCCGCTCTTCTTGTTGAGAAGAGTGTCGATTTCGTCGATGGACATTCCTCCAACACGCGCCAAATGGAAGATGACGGCCGGATCCATGTCACCGGATCGCGTACCCATCACGAGCCCCTCCAAAGGCGTCAGCCCCATGGAGGTGTCCACGCACCGACCGCCCCGCACGGCGGACGCGGACGCGCCGTTGCCCAGGTGCAGCACGATGACGTTCACGTCCTGCGGCGCCTTGTCCAGCAGCTTCGCGGTGGCCCGGGAGACGTACGCGTGCGAGGTGCCGTGGAAGCCGTAGCGGCGGATGCGGTGCCGGTCGGCGGTCTCCACGTCGATGGCGTAGCGGGCGGCCGACTCCGGCATCGTCGTGTGGAACGCGGTGTCGAAGACGGCGACCTGCGGCAGGTCCGGGCGCAGCGCCTGGGCCGTGCGGATGCCGGTGAGGTTGGCCGGGTTGTGCAGCGGGGCCACCGGGATCAGCCGCTCGATCTCGGCGAGGACGGCGTCGTCGACGACGGTCGGCTCGGTGAAGTGCTTGCCGCCGTGCACCACCCGGTGACCGATCGCGGCCAGCTCGGGCGAGTCGAGCCCGAGGCCGTCCCTGGTGAGCTCCGCCGACACGGCCTTCAGGGCGGCCTCGTGGTCGGCGATCGCCCCGGTCCACTCACGGGTCTCGTCCCCGCTCGCGAGCGGCGTGTGCTTGAGCCGGGAGGTCTCCTCGCCGATGCGCTCGACGAGCCCCACGGCCAGCCGGCTGCTGTCCCGCATGTCGAGGAGCTGGTACTTCACCGACGAGGAGCCGGAGTTGAGGACGAGGACGCGGGACGGGCTCACTGGGCGGTTGCCTTCTCGTTCGGGGACAGGGCGGGGGACTGGGCCTGGATCGCCGTGATGGCGACGGTGTTGACGATGTCCTGGACGAGGGCGCCCCGGGACAGGTCGTTGACCGGCTTGCGCAGGCCCTGCAGCACCGGGCCGACGGCGATCGCGCCGGCCGAGCGCTGCACGGCCTTGTAGGTGTTGTTCCCGGTGTTGAGGTCCGGGAAGATCAGAACCGTCGCCTGCCCGGCGACGTCCGACTCCGGCAGCTTGGTCGCGGCGACGGACGGCTCCACGGCGGCGTCGTACTGGATGGGCCCCTCGATCTTCAGATCCGGCCGCCGCACGCGCACCAGCTCGGTCGCCTCCCGCACCTTGTCGACGTCGGCGCCCGAACCGGACGTGCCCGTCGAGTACGACAGCATCGCGATCCGGGGCTCCACCCCGAACTGCGCGGCGGTCGCCGCCGACTGGATGGCGATGTCGGCGAGCTGCTCGGCGTTCGGGTCGGGGTTCACGGCGCAGTCGCCGTAGACGAGGACCCTGTCGGTGAGGCACATGAAGAAGACGGACGACACGATGGAGGCGTCCGGCTTGGTCTTGATGATCTCGAAGCCGGGCCGGATGGTCGCGGCGGTGGAGTGGACGGAGCCGGACACCATGCCGTCGGCGAGCCCCTCCTGCACCATCAGCGTGCCGAAGTAGTTCACGTCGGAGACGACGTCGTACGCCAGCTCCACCGTGACCCCCTTGTGGGCGCGCAGCTTCGCGTACTTCTCGGCGAAGGAGTCGCGCAGCTCGCTGGTCGCCGGGTCGATCAACTCACAGTCGCCCAGGTCGATACCGAGGTCGGCCGCCTGCTTGCGGATCCGGTCGACCGGGCCGAGCAGCGTGAGGTCGCAGACGTTGCGGCGCAGCAGCACCTCGGTGGCGTGCAGGACGCGGGGCTCGGTCCCCTCGGGCAGCACGATGCGGCGCATGTTCGAGCGGGCCCGCTCCAGGAGCTTGTGCTCGAACATCATCGGCGTGATCCGGTCCGAGCTCGGCGCGGAGACCCGGTTCAGCAGGTCGCCGGTGTCGACGTACCGTTCGAACAGGCCGAGGGCGGTCTCCGCCTTGCGCGGGGTGGCCGCGTTCAACTTCCCCTCCAGGGAGAAGAGTTGCTCGGCGGTGGGGAAGCTGTAGCCCGGCACCGAGAGCACCGGCGTGCCCGGCGCGAGACGGGCGGCGAGGGTGAGGATCTCGTCGCCGGGGCGCTCGTCCAGGGTGAGCAGCACACCGGCGATCGGCGGGGTGCCGGCGCTGTGCGCGGCCAGTGCGCCGACGACCAGGTCGGCGCGGTCGCCCGGGGTGACGACCAGGCAGCCCGGGGTCAGGGCGGTGAGGAAGTTCGGCAGCATGGCACCGCCGAAGACGAAGCCCAGGGCGTCGCGCGCGAGCCCCGAGTCGTCGCCGAGCAGGACCTCGGCGTCGAGGGACTGGGCGATCTGCGCGACGGTCGGCGAGGACAGGGCGGGCTCGTCGGGGACGACGTAGCAGGGCACGGGCAGCCGCGACCGGAGCGCCTCGGCCATCTCGTCCCGGTCCTCCCGGGCGACCCGGTTGGCGACCATGGCGAGCACGTCGCAGCCCAGCCCCTCGTACGCCCGGTAGGCGTTGCGGGTCTCGGCCAGCACGGACTCGGCCGTCTGCTTGCGGCCGCCCACGACCGGTATCACGGAGGCGCCGAACTCGTTGGCGAGCCGGGCGTTGAGGGACAGCTCGTCCGGGAGTTGGGTGTCGGCGTAGTCGGTGCCGAGGACGAGGACGACGTCGTAGTCACGGGCGACGAGGAGGAACCGGTCGACCAGGGTGGACACCAGCTCGTCGGTCCCGCGCTCGGCCTGGAGGGCGGACGCCTCGTGGTAGTCCATGCCGTAGACCGTGGCCGGGTCCTGGGACAGGCGGTAGCGGGCGCGCAGCAGCTCGAACAGGCGGTCGGGGGAGTGGTGCACCAGCGGCCGGAACACCCCCACCCGGTCGACCTGCCGGGTCAGCAGCTCCATGACCCCCAGTTCGACGATCTGGCGGCCGTCGCCGCGGTCGATGCCGGTCACGTACACGCTGCGCGTCACGCGTGCTCTCCGTTTCGTCTGTCAGCTTCGTCCGTCTGTCAGCTTCGTCTGTCAGCGGCTTGGCGGAATCTTTGGAGTGGTCCGATCCGATTCCAGGGTCGCGAAATCACCCACAGTGGTGAGCGAAACCCTCTTGACAATACCCTTTCCGATGGATAAGGCGCCCGTCAGGGCCAAGGGTCGGACAGGGGTGGCGTGAGCCCTCACACGGCCGCAATCACGGGCCGAACAGGGCAGACGGGGGCGAAGCATACGGAAGCGACATCGCCTCTCGGGACGTGAAACAATCGGATTGGCTCACCGGTATCAACAGCGAGCAGGAGACACAGCGCGATGCGTATCGGAGTTCTCACCGCAGGCGGCGACTGCCCCGGCCTGAACGCCGTGATCCGGTCGGTCGTGCACCGGGCGGTCGACAACTACGACGACGAGGTCATCGGCTTCGAGGACGGTTACTCGGGCCTGCTGGACGGCCGCTACCGTGCCCTCGACCTGGACAGCGTGAGCGGCATCCTGGCCCGCGGCGGCACCATCCTCGGCTCCTCCCGGCTGGAGCGCGACCGCCTGCGCGAGGCCTGCGACCGGGCCGGCGACATGGTCGAGGACTTCGGCATCGACGCGCTGATCCCGATCGGCGGCGAGGGCACCCTGACGGCGGCGCGCATGCTGTCCGACGCGGGCCTGCCGGTGGTGGGCGTCCCGAAGACGATCGACAACGACATCTCGTCGACGGACCGTACGTTCGGCTTCGACACCGCGGTCGGTGTCGCCACGGAGGCCATGGACCGCCTGAAGACGACGGCCGAGTCCCACCAGCGCGTGATGGTGGTGGAGGTCATGGGCCGCCACGCGGGCTGGATCGCGCTGGAGTCCGGCATGGCGGCGGGCGCCCACGGAATCTGCCTCCCGGAGCGCCCGTTCGACCCCGCCGACCTTGTGAAGATGGTCGAGGAGCGCTTCGCGCGCGGCAAGAAGTTCGCGGTGATCTGCGTCGCCGAGGGTGCCCACCCCGCCGACGGCACCATGGACTACGGCAAGGGCGAGATCGACCAGTACGGCCACGAACGCTTCCGGGGCATCGGCACTGCACTGGCGTTCGAGCTGGAGCGCCGCCTCGGCAAGGAGGCCAAGCCGGTCATCCTCGGCCACGTCCAGCGCGGCGGCGTGCCGACGGCGTACGACCGCGTCCTCGCCACCCGCTTCGGCTGGCACGCGGTGGAGGCCGCGCACCGGGGCGAGTTCGGCAAGATGACCGCGCTGCGGGGGACCGACGTGGTGACGGTGCCGCTGGCGGAGGCGGTCACCGAGCTGAAGACGGTGCCGAAGGACCGGATGGACGAGGCGGAGTCGGTCTTCTAGCCGGTGCCGTGCCGGACCCTGCTCCAGAAGAGTTCCACGATCCCGTCGAGGAAGTCCCGCCCGGCCTCGCCGGCGTCGCTGGTGCCGCCGCCCCAGCTCAGGGTGGCGGTCATCTGCCCCTGGTAGTCCTGGTGCAGCCCCTGCAGGGCGTCCTCCAGGATGCGCCGGTCCAGGGGCACCATCTTGCCGACCGGGCGTACGTACGCCTGCCAGCGCGTCGTCACGGCACTGCGCAACAGCTCGGCGAGCTTCCCGTCCCGGCCCGTGACGGTGATGAAGTCCGGGGTCGACAGGCCGAGCATCTCGGCGAGGGCGGCGGACTGGCGGTCGTTGCCGCGCCAGTCGTCGTTCTCCTCCATCCGCAGGTACGCCGCCAGGTCGTGTCCGACGACACGGGCCACGTCCTCGGGCGCCAGGCCGCGGGCGATGCGGTGCTCACGCAGGGTCCTGGGCTTGCCGAGGAGCTCGCTGGGCGAGCACCACAGCACGCCGGCGAGAGCGGTGAGCTCGCCGCTGGTCGGCGAGGCGACCTCGCGTTCCCACGCGATGACCAGGTCTTGGGTGACGTAGGGCAGTCCGTACGAGGCCCGCATGCCGTAGGCGACATGCTCGGGCCCCATGTTGAGCGCGGCGCGCAGTCTGCGGGCGGCGGACGCGTTGAAGGGTGGCGTGGGCGGGATCCGGTGACCGGACCGGCCGGAGCGGTGGGGCGGGTTCGGTTGGGCAGGGGGTCGGCGCACGGGCCACACCGTAGGCCGAGCGGCATGGGGTGACTACGGTCTGTTCGGCCAGGATCACGGATTGTAGGAAGCTACGGCTACTCGCCGGTTCACCAGCGGGGGAGACCGTCCAAGGTGATCGGCGGGATGGGCGCGAGACCGGCGCCGGGCGGCGGGAGACGGCCCCGGCGGGTGGTGACGGTCGGTGAAGGGCAAGGTCACTGAGCATATTCGCGAGATCGCCCCATTCCGGTCCCGTCATGGCTCGTGAGGGCGGACTCCGAACGGCTGTCGCAGTGGTCGCCCGTATTGCCGGTCGTCGAAGACGGGTACGGCCTCGTCCACGCGCCGACCGGCCCTGTGCGGGCGGGCGGGGTGCGGCTCGATCCCGACGTTCCGCCCTCGCCGGAGCGGATGCGGCCGCCGGAGCCGGCACCGCGGCGGACGAGACCCTCACCCCTTGACCGCCCCGCCCAACGCGAACCCCCCGCCCAGCCGCCGAGCCACCAGCACGTACAGCAGGATCACCGGCGTCGAGTAGATGATCGAGAACGCCGCCAGCTGCCCGTACACCACCGTCCCCCGGTTCCCGAAGAACTCGTTGATGCTCACGGCCGCCGGCATCTGATCCGGTGTCAGCAGCAGCATGAACGGGACGAAGAAGTTCCCCCACATCATGACGAACGAGAACACCGTCACCACCGCCACCCCCGGCCCCATCAGCGGCAGCACGATCCGCGCCAGTGACTGGAGCGACGACGCCCCGTCCGTCCAGGCCGCCTCCTCCAGCTCCTTCGGCACCCCGTCCATGAAGTTCTTCATCAGCCAGATCGCGAACGGCAGTTGGGAGGCGGCGAAGAAGAAGATCGTGCCCTGCATGGTGTCGATCAGGTTCACCCGCACGAACAGCGCGTACACCGGCACCATGATCGCCGTGATCGGCAGGCACGTCGCGAAGAGGATCGTGAGGAGGAACGGGCGGTTGAAGCGCGACCGGAACCGCGACAGCGGATACGCGGCCAGCGCCGCGCACACCACCGTCAGAGCCGTCCCGCCGCCGCACAGCAGGAGGCTGTTGAGCAGCGGCGTGAAGGTGATCTCCGGGGTCAGGACCGCGTCGAAGTTGTCCAGGGTCACGCCCTCGGGGAGCTTCACCTGGAGGTTCGCGTTCGTGTCCAGCGAGGACAGGATCACCCACGCCAGCGGCAGCACGAACGCGGCGGCCACCGCCAGCAGACCCGCGTCCGCGGCCAGGCGGTGCGTGGTCCTGCGGGACGAGAGCGTCCGGGGCATGGCGTCAGACCTCCGTTCGCAGGAGCCGTAGGTACACCACCGAGAACAGCGAGCCCACCACCAGGAGCAGCAGGGCGACCGCCGTGCCGTAGCCGATCATGCTCTTCTGGAACGCCTCCTCGTACATGAACAGTGGCAGCGTCTGGCTCCGGCCGCCCGGGCCGCCTCGCGTCATCACCCAGATCAGGCCGAAGACGGACAGGGTCTGGAGGGTGATCAGCATGAGGTTGGTGCCGATGGAACGGCGGATCATCGGGAGCGTGATGTGCCACATACGGCGCCAGCCGCCCGCGCCGTCGACCTGGGCCGCCTCCGTGATCTCCTTCGGGATCTCGTTCAGGGCCGCCGAGTAGACCAGCATCGAGAACGCCGTGCCCCGCCACACGTTCGCGAAGGACACCGCCAGGATCGGGAGGGTGAACAGCCAGTTCTGGGTGGGCAGGTGCAGCCAGTCCAGGAGGGCGTTCAGGGTGCCCTCGCGGCGGAAGAAGGCGTAGAGGAGGAAGCCGGCGACGACCTCCGGCAGGACCCACGCCGTGATGACGATGCCGCCCACCAGCGTGCGTACGGTCCTCGACGCGCGCTGCATCATCGCGGCCAGGGCCAGGCCCAGGGTGTTCTGGCCGACCAGGGCCGAGATGACGGTGAAGACGAGGGTGAGCCAGACCGCGTTGCGGAACGCCTCGTCGGCGAAGGCCGTACGGAAGTTGTCGAAGCCGACGAACGACTCCTCGGCCTGTCCGGTCAATTGGAGGTCGGTGAAGGCGATGGAGGCGCAGTACGCGATCGGACCGGCGAGGAAGAGGAGCAGCAGGACCAGGGCGGGGGAGACGGGGAGGGCCCGGACGAGGGTGCGGTGCAGGGGGGTGCGCGGGCGGGGTGCGGGGCGCGAAGTGGGCGGTCCCGAGGGGGATTCGACAGGTGCCGGGTCCGCCGCGTGCGGTGCTTCGGCGGTCATGGGCGGTCCTCGCCGCCGTTCACCGCGCTCGTCGCTTCTCGACGCGCTTCTCGATGTGTCTGGCGATGCGCTTCCCGGCTCACTTCTCGATCACCTGGTCGTCCGTCGCCGTTCTCAGCTCCTCGTCGTAGCCCTTGGCGGCCTCCTCGACCGACATGTCACCCGTCGTCACGCCCTCCATCGCCTCCTGGATCGCGGTGGAGACCTTCGGGTACGCCGGGTAGGCGGGGCGGTAGTGGGTGCTCGCGACGAGGTCCGTGAAGAACCTGATGCCGGGCTGGGCCTCGATGTACGCGGGGTCGGCGGCCACGTCCTCGCGGACCGCGATGCCGGAGTTGGCGATGTACCACTTCTGGGCGTTCGCCTTCGTCTGCATCGTCTTGATGAACTCGAAGGCCAGGTCGGGGTTGGCCGCCTTGGCCGGGATCGACCAGGTCCAGCCGCCGGACATGCTCACCTTGCCGGGGGCCTGGCCGTTCTGGGTGGGCATGGCGGCGAGGCCCAGCTCCTTCGACCACTCGGGCCACGCGTGGCCGCTGCCCGGCAGCCAGTCCTGCGGGAGCCAGGAGCCGTCGAGGGCGATGGCGAGCTTGCCCTGCGGCAGCCACTCGCCGCGGACGCGGGTCATGACGTTGGGGTCGAGGGCGTCGGAGACGTCCGGGCCGAGTTTCTCCTGGTAGACGGTCTCCACGAAGGTCAGGGCGTCCTTGAAGCCCTGACCGCCGGCGATCCACTTCTTGCTGCTCTTGTCGTACAGGGGGTCGGAGGTGCCGTCGTTCGTGCCGTACAGCAGCATCTCGAAGGTCTGCATGGTGGCGGCCTCGCCGACGGGCTTGCCCGTGTAGACGTTCAGGGGGATGACGCCGGGGACCTTCTCCTTGACGGCGCGGGCGGCGTCGAGGACGTCCTCCCAGGTCTTCGGCTGCCAGTCGGCCGGGAGGCCCGCTTTCTTGAGGATGCCCTTGTTGAACCACAGGCCGCGCGTGTCGGTGCCGTCCGGGACGCCGTACGTCTTGCCGTCCTCGCCCTTGGCCGCGGTCTTCGCCGTGTCGATGAACCGCCCCCAGTCCTTCCACTCGGCGAGATACGGGTCGAGGGGCTTCAAGTACCCGCTGGTGATGTCCGAGTTGATGAGGAAGGTGTCCTCGTAGACGATGTCGGGGGCGGTCTTGGGGGAGCGGAGCATCTGCTGGAGCTTGGTGTAGTACTCCGAGTCCGGGGCCTTGATGGGGACGAACTCGACCTTCTTGCCGGGGTTCGCCTTCTCGAACTGCCTCTTGATGTCCGCGAGGTAGGTGTCCATCACCTTGATGGAGTTGTCCGTGGACTGCTTGAAGGAGACCTTGACGGTGTCCGGGTCGCTGCCGGAGCCGCTGCCGCAGGCGGTGAGGGTGCCTGCGGCGGTGAGGGCGGTGAGGGCGGCGAGAAGAACGGTCGGGTGGAGCCGGGATGCGGTGGGGCGCACGGGCATGACCTCCTGCGGGCGCACTTCGTCGTGGCGCGGGGACGGCTGCCTGGTGAACGTAGGTTGAGTGGTCTAGTCAGGTCAATGCGTCTGCGGAGGATTGGGCCGGTCAGGTCAATGCGCCCGCGCGGGAGCGGGCTTCGGCGGTTGAAGGTACGCCCCGTCAGGCCGAGGTGGCCCGCGGCCACCGGCCTTGCTACCGGCCCGCCCCCGCTCCCGGAACCCACCGGTACACCAGCTCCGGCCTGCCCACCTGCCCGTAGACCGGCTTGCGCTCAGCCCGCCCCGCCTCCACCAGGTGCTCCAGATAGCGCCGAGCCGTGATCCGGGAAATCCCCACCGCCTCGGCGACCCCGGCCGCCGTGAGCCCCTCCTCGGCCTCCCGCACGGCCCCGGTCACCCGCTCCAGCGTCGGTGCGCTGAGCCCTTTCGGCAGCGCCGCGGGTCCCGGCGCGCGCAACGCGGCGAGCGCCCGGTCCACCTCGTCCTGCCCGCTCGCCTCTCCCACCGCCGCGTGGAACTCGGCGTACCGCACCAGCCGGTCGCGGAGCGTCGCGAAGGTGAACGGCTTCAGCACGTACTGCACGACCCCCAGCGACACGCCCTCCCGCACCACGGCCAGGTCCCGCGCCGACGTCACCGCTATCACGTCCGCGTGATGCCCGGCCGCCCGCAACGACCGCGCGAGCTGGAGGCCGTGCACGTCGGGCAGATGCAGATCGAGCAGCAGCAGATCCACCGGCGTCCGCTCCAGCGCGCGCCGCGCCTCCGCGCCCGTGTGCGCCTTGCCGACCGCGACGAACCCGGGCACCCGTCCCACGTACATCACGTGCGCGTCGGCCGCGACCGGGTCGTCCTCCACGACCAGGACACGAATCGCCTGCTCGGCCGCCGTCATACGTCACCTCTCGAAACCACCGCACCCTCGGAACCCCCCGAGGACCCGGTCCGTCGCGAACCCTTGCCCTCGGACAACGGCTCGCCTTCAGGCAAGGGCCCGCCTGCCGGCGAGCACGCGGCACCCTCCCCAGCCGACGGCCCTTCACGCACAGGGCCCTCGCCAACAGCACCGTCCCCATCAGGGCACTCACGGAGGGCGCCGTCCCTCACTGCGCTGTCCCGCCGTGTGTCGTCGCTCGCAGGGCTCTCGCCCGCTGGGCCGCGCTGCTCGGCGCCGTCGTGCAGCGTGCGGTCGCGTGCGGGCCCCTCGCTCACTGTGCCGTCCCCATCAGGGCCGTCGCGGAGGGCGCCGTCCCTCATTGCGCCGTCCCGCAGTGTGTCGTCGCTCGCAGGGCTCTCGCCCGCCGGCCCGCACCGCTCGGCGCCGTCGTGCACCGTGCCGTCGCGTACAGGCCCCTCGCTCACCGTGCCGTCCCCATCAGGGCTCTCACGGAGGGCGCCGTCCCTCACAGGGCCGTCCCCATCAGCGCCGTCCCTCACAGCGCCCTCATGCACAGCGCCCTCACTCACCGCGCCGTCCCGCCCACGCCCCTCGCCCACCGCGTCGTACCCCTCCGTGCCCCCGCCCTCGGCACCGTCGCCTCCGCCCCCCTCGCCCAGCGGCAACCGCGCCTCGAACTCCGCCCCGCCGCCGGCGGCCCGCGCCACCGACAGGGCCCCGTCGTGCCGGTGCACCGCCTGCCGTACCAGTGCCAGGCCCAGCCCGCGTCCGCCCGGGCCCGCCGGCTTCGTGGTGAAGCCGCGCTCGAAGACCGCGTCCGCGTGAGCGGGATCCACGCCGGCCCCCGTGTCCGAGACCCGCAGCACCAGCTCCGCACCCTCCGTGTACACCGTCACCGTCACCCTCGCCCGCACGCTCCCCTGCGCCGCGTCCACCGCGTTGTCGATCAGGTTGCCGAGGATCGTCACCAGGTCACGGGCCGGCAGCGACGGCGGGAGCAGTCGGTCGTCCAGCCGGCTGTCCTCCGACACGACGAGCTCCACACCCCGCTCATTGGCCTGGGCCGTCTTCCCCAGCAGCAGCGCCGCCAGCACCGGCTCGCTGACCGCCGCGACGACCTGGTCCATCAGGGCCTGCGCCAGCTCCAGCTCGGCTGTCGCGAACTCCACCGCCTCCTCGGCCCGGTCGAGCTCGATCAGCGAGACCACCGTGTGCAGGCGGTTCGCCGCCTCGTGCGCCTGGGACCGCAGCGCCTGGGTGAAACCCCGCTCCGAGTCCAACTCGCCCATCAGGGACTGGAGTTCGGTCACGTCCCGCAGTGTCGCCACCGTGCCGCGCCGCTCCCCGCCCGAGACCGGCGAGGTGTTCACCACCAGCACCCGTTCCGCCGCCAGATGCACCTCGTCGACCCTGGGCTCGGACGCCAGCAGGGCCCCCGTCAGCGGCGCGGGCAGGCCGAGCTCCGCCACCGACCGCCCCACCACATCGCCGGGCACCCCTAGAAGCTCGCGCCCGCCATCGTTGATCAACGCCACCCGGTACTGCCCGTCCAGCATCAGCAGCCCCTCACGCACCGCGTGCAACGCGGCCTGGTGGTAGTCGTGCATCCGGCTCAGCTCGGCCGCGTTCATGCCGTGGGTGTGCCGGCGCAGCCGGGCGTTGATGACGTACGTGCCGACCGCACCCAGCGCCAGCGCGCCCGCCGCCACCCCGAGCAGGGCCGTCAGCTGGTCCTGCACCCGCTTGCTGATCTCCTCGACCCGGATGCCCGCGCTGACCAGCCCGACGATGTCCTTCGGGGCCCTCCCGCCGTCGTAGACCGGCACGACCGCGCGGACGGACGGGCCGAGCGTGCCGGTGTACGTCTCGGTGAAGGGCTCCCCGCGCAGGGCGCGCTCCGTGTGCCCGCGGAAGTGCTGGCCGATCTGCTTCGGGTCGGGGTGCGTCCAGCGGATGCCCTCCGGGTTCATGATCGTGACGAAGTCGACCTTGGCGTCCCGCTGGACGCGGAGCGCGTACGGCTGGAGCTCGGCCGTCGGGTCGGACGTACGGATCGCCTCCCGCACGGACGGGGCGTCGGCGATCGACTGGGCCACCGCCATGGCCTGCCGGCCCGCGGAGTCCTCGGCCTGGCCGCGGTCACTGACGTAGGTGAACATCGCGTACCCGGCGACGAGCACCGCTATCAGCACCGCCTGCATGGCAAAGAGCTGCCCGGCCAGGCTGCGGGGTCTCGGGACGGGGATGCGCATGTCGTCAGTCTGCCTCCCTGGCCGATTGTGAACTAAATGAACGGAAGGGTGACCGCCCTCACACGGCAGGAGATAGTCACCGCATCGCTGAATACGACCCCCGTCCCCTGGGCGTCGTCCCCGCCCGGGGCGCGGCACCCGCTCAGCGAACCCCCACCCCGGACGTGAGCCGCACGCCGGTGATGCCGACGAAGACGTCAAGGAGGGCAGCCGTGGCCGCCGCCAGTTCCCCCGATACGGCACCTGCCGCACCCGTCGCGAAGCGGGACCGCACGCACTACCTCTACATCGCGGTGATCATCGCGGTCGCCCTCGGTATCGCCGTGGGTCTGGCCGCGCCCGACTTCGCGGTCGGGCTGAAGCCCATCGGAACGGGCTTCGTGAACCTGATCAAGATGATGATCTCGCCGATCATCTTCTGCACGATCGTGCTGGGCATCGGCTCGGTACGCAAGGCCACGAAGGTCGGCGCCGTCGGCGGTATCGCGCTCGGCTACTTCCTGGTGATGTCGCTGGTCGCGCTCGGTATCGGGCTCGTCGTCGGCAACATCCTGGAGCCGGGCACCGGGCTCGCCGTGACGGACGCCGTCAAGGAGGCCGGTCACGCGCAGGTCGACGCGGAGGCCAAGGACACGACCGAGTTCCTGCTCGGCATCATCCCGACCACGATCGTCTCCGCCTTCACCTCGGAATCGGTCCTGCAGACCCTGCTCATCGCCCTGCTCGCCGGCTTCGCGCTCCAGGCCATGGGCTCGGCCGGTGACCCGATCCTGCGCGGTGTGGAGCACATCCAGCGCCTCGTCTTCCGCATCCTCGCCATGGTGATGTGGGCCGCCCCGATCGGTGCCTTCGGCGCCATCGCCGCCGTCACCGGTTCCGCCGGTGTGGACGCCCTCAAGAGCCTCGCCGTGCTGATGCTCGGCTTCTACGTCACCTGCTTCCTCTTCGTCTTCCTCGTGCTCGGCGCGCTGCTGCGGATCGTCGCCGGCCTGAACATCTTCACGTTCTTCAAGTACCTGGGCCGTGAGTTCCTGCTGATCCTGTCGACCTCCTCCTCCGAGTCCGCGCTGCCGCGCCTCATCGCGAAGATGGAGCACCTCGGCGTCAGCAAGCCGGTGGTCGGCATCACCGTCCCGACCGGCTACTCCTTCAACCTCGACGGCACCATGATCTACATGACCATGGCGTCCCTGTTCATCGCCGACGCCATGGGTACGCCGATGTCGGTGGGCGAGCAGATCCCGCTGCTGCTGTTCCTGCTGGTCGCCTCGAAGGGCGCGGCCGGTGTGACGGGCGCGGGCCTGGCCACCCTCGCGGGCGGCCTCCAGTCGCACAAGCCCGCCCTGGTGGACGGCATCGGCCTCATCGTCGGCATCGACCGCTTCATGAGCGAGGCCCGCGCCCTGACGAACTTCGCGGGTAACGCCGTGGCCACGGTCCTGATCGGCACGTGGACGAAGGAGATCGACAGGGAGAAGGTCGACCAGGTGCTCGCCGGCCGGCTCCCGTTCGACGAGAAGACCCTCCTGGACGACCACGGCCACGGCGCCCCCGCCGAGGTGCCGGAACAGGGCGGCGAGAAGGAACTCGCCAAGGCCTGACCTTCCGGCCCGGTCCCCGCTCCGGGTGTCCGGCCCCGCCTGAACCGGGGCCGGGCGCCCGGCCCTCACGCTCCGGGCGGCTGAGTTGCTCCCCCGTCGCTCAGCCGCCCGGTCGGCGGCTTCCGGACAGGAGATCTCCGGTCCCCGCCTCAGGCGCACGGCAACCGCCGTGCGCCTGACGGCGTTCCGGAGGCCGCACCGCAGGCAGGTCGGCAAGCGCTCCGTGCCCGGACGCGTCAGCTCGCACCACCACGTCGATCGTCCTTGCCTCCCCGGTGGAGCGCGCACCGCTGTTGCCTTGACGTCGGCGTCAAGGACTACGTTCGTACGCATGCGAATCGGCGAGCTGGCCGCACGGGCCGGGACCACGACGCGGACGCTGCGGTACTACGAGTCGCGGGGGCTGCTGCCCGCGCGGCGCAACGACAACGGGTATCGGACGTACGACGAGAGCGACCTGAAGCTGCTCCGCCAGATCCGGACGCTCCAGGACTTCGGGTTCGACCTGGAGGAGACCCGGCCGTTCGTGGAGTGTCTGCGCGCCGGGCACCCGGAGGGCGACTCCTGCCCGGCGTCGCTCGCCGTCTACCGGCGCAAGCTGGACGAACTCGACGGGCTGATCGGGGAGTTGCAGGCCGTGCGGGCGAAGATCGGCCTGCGGCTGGCGATGGCCGAGGGCGAACCACCGTTGTGTGAACTGGGAGGGCAGGAGCTGTGATCAAGGCGGCGGGCGTGGCCGAGGTGACGGACGCGGACTTCGAGGCGGAGGTGATCGGGTCGGAACTGCCGGTCCTGGTGCAGTTCACGGCCGAGTGGTGCGGGCCGTGCCGGCAACTCGCGCCGGTGCTGGGCAGCATCGCCGCCGAGGAGGGGGAGCGGCTGCGGATCGTCCAACTGGACGTGGACCGGAACCCGAACACCACCATCGCGTACGGCGTGCTGTCGACGCCCACGCTGATGGTGTTCCAGGGCGGTGAGCCCGTGAAGTCGATGGTGGGGGCACGGCCCAAGCGCAGGCTCCTGGAGGAGCTCGCCGACGTGCTGTAATCCATGGCTGGCAACCCGGTCCCGCAACGAGAAATCCCCCGAGCAATTGCGCTCGGGGGATTTTCTTGCGTATATTCAATGGTTCGCGACTTCATGGGCATTGAGTCGCAATCAAGTTCAGTGAGCACACTATATCGGCGCGGGAGTGGAATTGTCAAACAGCGATGAAATTCGTGGTGAGCAGGAATTCATCGACGCCATGTACGCGCGCGTGGACGCCCTGCGCGGCGACACCGAGGCCGGTGTCACGGACGCGCTCGCCCAGGGCGACACGCCCATGCAGGCCCGGCTGGAGCGCGACATCCTCGTCGCCGAGCGCTCCGGGCTGCTCGCCGCGCTGAACGCCGTGGACGGTTCGCTCTGCTTCGGCCGGATCGACCTGTCCTCGGGTGTCCGCCACCACATCGGCCGTATCGGCCTGCGCACCGACGACGCCGAGCGCACGCCCGTCCTGATCGACTGGCGGGCCGACGTCGCCCGCCCCTTCTACCTGGCCACCGGCCACACCCCGATGGGCATCAGGCGCAGGCGGCACATCACCACCAGCGGCCGGACGGTCACCGCCCTGCACGACGAGATCCTCGACCTCGGCGACGCGACCCGGACCGGCCACGAGGACCCGACCGGCGACGCCGTCCTGCTCGCCGCGCT
This sequence comes from Streptomyces sp. NPDC006385, assembly GCF_040612485.1. NCBI lineage: Bacteria > Bacillati > Actinomycetota > Actinomycetes > Kitasatosporales > Streptomycetaceae > Streptomyces > Streptomyces sp. NPDC006385. The sequence continues at coordinate 6,632 of NZ_JBEXQG010000056.1, read as the reverse complement.
CAACTCCGCGCGCACCGGCCGGATGAGCGACATCGTGCAGACCATCCAGGCCGAGCAGGACGAGATCATCCGGGCGCCGCATCGTGGGGTCCTCGTCGTCGAGGGCGGCCCCGGCACCGGCAAGACGGCCGTCGCCCTGCACCGCGCCGCCTACCTCCTGTACGAGCACCGCGAACTGCTCGCCAAGCGGGCGGTCCTGATCGTCGGCCCCAACCCCGCCTTCCTCGGCTACATCGGCGAGGTGCTGCCCTCCCTGGGCGAGACCGGCGTGCTGCTGGCCACGGTCGGCGAGCTGTTCCCCGGCGTCCGGGCGACGGCGACCGACACCCGCGAGGCGGCCGCGGTGAAGGGCCGCGCCGGCATGGCGGACGTCCTCGCCCAGGTCGTACGGGACCGGCAGGCGCTGCCCGACCCGGTGATCGCGATCGAGCACGACCGCGAGGTCCTGATGCTCGACGACGACCTGGTACGGGTGGCCCGCGAGCGCACGCGCGCCGCGAAGCTGCCGCACAACGTCGCGCGCGAGTACTTCGAGGGCCACATCCTCAACACGCTCACCGAGCTGTACGCCGAACGCGTCGGCACCGACCCCTACGACGGCACGAGTCTGCTGGACGCCAGTGACATCACCCAGATCCGCGACGAACTCGCCGAGAACCCGGAGGTCTGGGCCGCGATCGACCAGTTGTGGCCGCGCCTGACGCCCCAGCGGCTGGTCGCGGACTTCCTCGCCGACCCCGCGGCCCACCTCCCGGACGAGGACGCGGCCGCCATCCACCGTCCGGTCACGCGGGCGTGGACCGTGGCGGACGTGCCGCTGCTCGACGAGGCCGCCGAACTGCTCGGCGAGGACGACCGGTCCGCGCGGGCGCGGGCCGAACGCGAGCGGGAGACGCAGGTCGCCTACGCGCAGGGCGTGCTGGACGTGTCGTACGCGTCCCGGACGTACGAGTTCGACGACAAGGGCGAGGAGGACTCCGAGGTCCTCGGCGCGCACGACATCATCGACGCCGAGCGCTTCGCCGAACGGCAGGAGGAGGACGACCACCGCAGCGCCGCCGAGCGCGCGGCGGCCGACCGGACCTGGGCGTTCGGGCACATCATCGTCGACGAGGCGCAGGAACTGTCACCGATGGCCTGGCGGCTGCTGATGCGGCGCAGCCCGACCCGCTCGATGACGCTGGTCGGCGACCCGGCGCAGACGGCGGAGGCGGCGGGCGTCGGCTCGTGGGCGAAGATCCTGGAGCCGTACGTCGAGGACCGCTGGGAGCACACCCGCCTCGGCGTGAACTACCGCACACCGGCCGAGATCATGGACCTGGCGGCGGCCGTCGTACGCGCCGAGAACCCCGGCTTCGAACCGCCGAGCTCGGTCCGCTCGACGGGCGTACGGCCGTGGATCCGGGCCACCGACGACCTGCCCGGCGCCGTCGCCGAGGCGGTCGAGGAGCTGACCCCTGCCGAGGGACGCCTCGCGGTCATCGCGCCGCGCCATCTGCACCGCAGGCTGGCCGCACGGCTGGACGGGGTGACGGCGGGCGCCGAGCCCGACCTGACGCGGTCCGTCGTCCTCCTCGACCCCCGCCAGTCGAAGGGGCTGGAATTCGACTCGGTGCTGGTGGTGGAGCCGGGGCTGTACGGCACCAGCGACCTGTACGTGGCGCTGACGCGGGCCACGCAGAGGCTGGGTGTGCTGCACACCGGTTCGCTGCCGCCGGGCCTGGCCGAGGGCCTGCCGGCGTCGGCTTGACCGTGCCTGGGGCCCGCGGCCCCCAGAAACGCCGGACGGGCTGGTAGGTCAGCCCGTCCGGCGTTCGAGCGGCGCACTACGCCGGACGCAGCCACACCGTTGCCAGCGGCGGCAACGTCAGCCGGATGCTCGCCGGGCGGCCGTGCCATGGCTGGCCCTCCGGCTTGACCGGGTCGGGGTTGGTGACGTTACTGCCGCCGTACTTCGCCGCGTCCGTGTTCACCGTCTCGTGCCACGCCGGTACGTCCTCCGGCACCCCGAGCCGGTACTCGTGCCGCACCACCGGCGACAGGTTCGACACCGCCAGCAGCGGAGCGCCCTCGGCGTCGAAGCGCAGGAACGCGAAGACGTTGTCGTCGGCCGCGTCCCCGACCACCCACTGGAAACCGGACGCGTCGGTGTCCCGCTGCCAGAGGGCAGGCGTGTGCCGGTAGACCGTGTTCAGGTCGCGGACCAGGTCCCGCACCCCCCGGTGGTCGGACTCCGCTCCGTACGCCGGGTCCAGCAGCCACCAGTCCGGTCCGTGCGCCTCCGACCACTCGGCGCCCTGCGCGAACTCCTGGCCCATGAACAGCAGTTGCTTGCCCGGATGCGCCCACATGAAGCCCAGGTACGCGCGGTGGTTGGCGCGCTGCTGCCACCAGTCGCCCGGCATCTTCGACACCAGGGAACGCTTGCCGTGCACGACCTCGTCGTGGGAGATCGGGAGCACGTAGTTCTCGCTGTAGGCGTACACCATCGAGAAGGTCATCTCGTTGTGGTGGTACTTGCGATGGATCGGCTCCTTGGCCATGTACTCCAGCGAGTCGTGCATCCAGCCCATGTTCCACTTCAGCCCGAAGCCCAGGCCCCCGAAGCCGCCCGGGCCGGCCACATGCGTCGGCCGTGTCACGCCGTCCCAGGCCGTGGACTCCTCCGCGATCGTCACGACCCCCGGCACGCGCCGGTACACCGTCGCGTTCATCTCCTGCAGGAACGCCACCGCGTCCAGGTTCTCCCGCCCGCCGTGCTCGTTGGGGACCCATTGGCCCGGCTCGCGCGAGTAGTCCAGGTAGAGCATGGAGGCGACCGCGTCCACACGCAGGCCGTCGATGTGGAACTCCTCGCACCAGTAGACGGCGTTGGCGACAAGGAAGTTGCGCACCTCGGGACGGCCGAAGTCGAACTCCAGCGTGCCCCAGTCGGGGTGCGCGGACCGCAGCGGATCCTCGTGCTCGTACAGCGGCCGCCCGTCGAACTCGGCCAGCGCCCAGTCGTCGCGCGGGAAGTGCGCCGGCACCCAGTCCATCAGGACGCCGATGCCGGCCTGGTGGAGGGAGTCGACCAGGTACTTGAAGTCGTCGGGCGTGCCGAGGCGGGCCGTGGGCGCGTAGAAGCCGGTGACCTGGTAACCCCAGGAGCCGCCGAAGGGGTGCTCGGCGACCGGCATCAGCTCGACGTGGGTGAAGCCCAGGTCCCTGACGTACGCGGGCAACTGCTCGGCGAGTTGGCGGTACGTCAGCCCCGGCCGCCAGGACGGCAGGTGCACCTCGTAGACCGAGAACGGCGCCTCGTGCGTCGGGATCTCCCCGCGTCGCGCCAGCCACTCGGCGTCCCCCCACTCGTGGTGCGAGGCGTGCACGATGGACGACGTGTCGGGCGGGGACTGCGTGCGGCGGGCCAGCGGGTCGGCGCGCAGCGTCTTCGAACCGTCCGGCCGGGTGATCTCGAACTTGTACAGCTCGCCCTCGCCGATGCCCGGCACGAACAGCTCCCAGACGCCGGCGCCGCCCAGCGAGCGCATCGGGAACCCCGTGCCGTCCCAGTAGTTGAAGGTGCCGGCCAGGGACACGCCGCGCGCGTTCGGCGCCCACACCGTGAAGCGGGTCCCGGTCACGCCCTGGTGCGTCATCGGCTCGGCGCCGAGCGCCCGCCACAGCTGCTCGTGCCGGCCCTCGCCGATCAGATGCAGGTCGAGTTCACCCAGCGCGGGCAGGAAACGGTACGCGTCCTCGGTGTCCTGGACCGAACCCTCGTACGCCACGAGGAGCCGATAGCCCTCCGGCACGTCCCGCAGCGGCAACAGGCCCGAGAAGAACCCGTCCCCGTCGTCGTGCAGTTCCGCCCGCAGGGTCCCGGCGACGACCGTCACCGCCAGGGCGTACGGCCGGAAGGCCCGGAAGGCGACACCGCCGGGCACCGGATGCGCGCCGAGGACGGAGTGCGGGTCGTGGTGCGTGCCGCTGAGGAGACGGTCCCGGTCGTAGGCGTCGAGGGCGGCGGAGACGGCCACGGGCGCCTTCGCCGGCGGGGCGGAGCGCGGTGCGGCGACCTGCTCGGCGGCGCCCTTGTCCGCCGCCGGCTTCCGGGCGGGCGCCTTCTGTGCCGGGATCTTCTTGGCGGTGGCTTTCTGCGCGGGGATCTTCTTCGCGGCGGCCTTGCTCGCGGGGGCGCCCTTCGCCGCCGTGCTCTTGTCTGCCGTGCCCTTCGCGACGGCCTTCTTGGCGGCTGCCTTCTTCGCCGTGGCCTTCTCGGCGGTGGTCTTCTTCGCGGCCGTCTTCTTGGCGGCCGTCTTTTTGGCAGGGGCCTTCTTGGCGGCCGTCTTCTTGGCGGCGGTCGTCTTCTGTGCGGCGGTCTTCGTCGCCGCCTTCTTCGTCGTCCCCTTCTTCACGGCCTCCGCGGCCTTCTCGGCGGCCTTCGTCGTCGCCTTCTTCGCGGCGCTCGCCTTTTTCGCGACGCTCGTCTTCTCGGCCTTCTCCTCGGTCGTCTCCACGGCCGGCGTCTCGGCCGTCAGCTTCGGATCCGAACCGCTGGAGGGAGTGGTGCGGGGAGTCACGGGCGGGGCCTCCTAGGCGAGGGTGGGAATGCGGGTGCGGGAGCTGGTGCGGGTGTGGAAGTGGTGGGGGACGGGGTGCCGTCGTCCGTGGCGAGGCGGCGTATCGCGGACAGCGGTACCGGGAGCCAGTCGGGGCGGTGGCGGGCCTCGTAGACGACCTCGTAGATCGCCTTGTCGGTCTCGTACGCGCGCAGCAGCACCGGATCGGTCCGCGGATCGACGCCGCTGACCTGCGCGTACCCGGAGCAGTACGCGGCCCGGCACGACTCCTCCCAGCCCGGCACCGGCGGGTCGGCCGAGTGGGCGGCGTAGTCGAAGGAGCGCAGCATCCCGGCGACGTCCCGCACCGGCGGCTGCGGCATCCGCCGCTCGGCCAGCGGCTTGGACGGCTCGCCCTCGAAGTCGATCAGCCACCACTGCCCGGCGGGCGAGCGCAGGCACTGCCCGAGGTGCAGGTCGCCGTGGATGCGCTGAGCGGTCCAGGTGCACCCCTCGGCGGCCAGGTCGGCCAGCGCCTCGAAGGCGGAGCGCAGCCCGGGCGCGTACGGCCTGAGCGCGGGCACCGCCTGCGCGGCCGCGTCCAGCCGCTCGACCATGCCGTCGACGAGCTGCTGCACCTGCGCGTGCCCCAGCGTCGCCGTCGGCAGCGTCCGGGCCAGGGCCGTGTGCACCTCGGCGGTCGCGCGCCCGAGCGCCCGCGCCGCGGCGGCGAAGTCCTCACCCTTGGCCAGCTCGCGCAGCGCCAGCTCCCAGCCGTCGGTAGCGCCCTGCACGAACGGCTGGAGGACTCCCAGCACGTACGGCTCGCCGGCCAGCTCGGCCCGGATCCACGCCGTCGGCGCGGGCACCCGGTCACAGCCCTCGCGGGCCAGCGCCAGCGGCAGTTCCAGGTCGGGATTGACGCCGGGCACGACGCGGCGCAACAGCTTCAGGATGAACGTATCGCCGTAGACGACCGACGAGTTCGACTGCTCGGAGGTGACCAGGCGCGGCACCAGACCGGACCGGATCTCCTGGCTCCCGTCCCGTTCGAACCGCAGCCCGCCGATCCGGGCCCCGGTGCGCAGCGCCTCAAGGAGCAGCTCGGTGGGGCGGGGGTCGTACAGGGCGTCGTACACCGTGCGTCCGGTGAGCGGGCCCTCGGTCACATGTCCGATCAGCGCGGGCGCCAGCCGCGGCGGCAGCGCCTCGCGCTCGCCTATGAGGAGCTGGTAGCAGTCCGCGGGCTGCTCGGCGGCGCCCGGCACGGGCGCGAGTGGCTGATGGGCGCGCACCAGCAGGTGGTACAGGCCCAGCTTGCCGCCGGGCGGCAGCAGCTCGGTGGCCGCCACCAGGGAGAACCCGGTGACCGGGCGTCCCTTGCCCGCGAACCAGCGTTGCCGCGGCAGCCATTCCCGCAGCAGTGGGTCCAGCGACGGAAGGAGACCGGGAGAGGTCGTAAAGGTGCGGGTGACGGCTTCCGACATGGCGTCGCGTCCTTTCCCCGGGCTGGTCGGGGGGTTACTGATGCGTGCCCCGGGCGGGGCGGGGGAAACCGCCCCGCCCGGGGTCTCAGGCGGCTTCCTTGCGCAGCCGGAACCAGTAGAAGCCGTGTCCGCCCAACGTCAGCAGGTACGGCAACTCACCAATGGCCGGGAATCGCACCCCGCCGAACAGCTCGACCGGATGCCGCCCGGTGAACCGCCGCAGATCCAGTTCCGTCGGCTGCGCGAAACGGGAGAAGTTGTTCACGCAGAGGACGAGATCGTCCTCGTATTCACGCAGGAAGGCGATCACGGCCGGATTCGACGACTGGAGTTCCGTGTAGGAGCCGAGTCCGAAGGCGGGGTTCTGCTTGCGGATCTCGATCATGCGGCGGGTCCAGTGCAGCAGCGAGGACGGCGAGGACATCGACGCCTCGACGTTCGTCACCTGGTAGCCGTAGACCGGGTCCATGATCGTGGGAAGGAACAGCCGCCCGGGATCACTGGACGAGAACCCGGCGTTGCGGTCGGGGGTCCACTGCATGGGTGTGCGGACGGCGTCGCGGTCGCCGAGCCAGATGTTGTCGCCCATGCCGATCTCGTC
>NZ_JBEXQG010000055.1:0-61848 GCF_040612485.1 Streptomyces sp. NPDC006385 | reverse complement strand
GTGCCGGCCGTTCTGGTGGGGAGTCGGTGGTACGTCGATGGGCGCGACGGGAGTGAGGGCGCTGCGCAGGAAGTGGGCGAGGGCGGGGTCGACGAACCGCCCTACTTCGACGCCCCACCCGCCAAGTGCCGCTCCGCGAAGTCCAGTTCCAGTCCGACCTGCTTGATCCGCTCGTCCACCACCAGCGATCCGTGCCCCGCGTCGTACCGGTACACCTCGTGCACCGCCCCACGGGCCTGAAGCCGCTCCACGTAGTTGTCGATCTGCCGGATCGGGCAGCGCGGGTCGTTCACACCCGCCGAGATGTAGACCGGTGCCTTGACCTGGTCGACGTACGTCAGCGGTGACGACGCCTCGTAGCGCTCCGGCACCTCCTCCGGGGTGCCGCCCAGCAGGGTGCGGTCCATGGCCTTCAGCGCCTCCATCTCGTCGTGGTACGCCGTGACGTAGTCGGCGACCGGGACCGCCGCGATGCCCAGCGTCCACGCGTCCGGCTGGGTGCCGAGGCCGAGGAGGGTGAGGTACCCGCCCCACGAACCGCCGGTCAGGATCAGCCGGTCAGGATCGGCGAGCCCGGACGTCACCGCCCACTCGCGCACCGCCGCGATGTCCTCCAGCTCGATCAGCCCGACCCGGTGCTTGAGCGCGTCCGTCCACGCGCGTCCGTACCCCGTCGAGCCGCGGTAGTTGACCCGCACCACCGCGTACCCGTGGTCCACCCAGGCCGCCGGTCCCGCCGCGAACGCGTCGCTGTCGTGCCAGGTCGGGCCCCCGTGGATGTCGAACACGGTCGGGAGCGGGCCCTCGACGCCCTCCGGTCGCTGCACGAGTGCGTGGATGCGGCCGCCCGGGCCCTCGACCCACACGTCCTCCACCGGGACCGAGCCCGGGGACTTCATGCCGGGCGGGTCCAGCACCACCCGGCCCGTCGTCGAGCGCACCGCCGACGGCTCCGCCGCCGACGACCACAGGTACTCCACGCTGCCGTCCGGACGGGCCGTCGCCCCGGACACCGAACCCGCCGGGGTCGGGACGCTCACCAGCTCACGGCCGGCCAGGTCGTACCGGAACAGCTCGCTGCGCGCCTCGAAGCTGTGCACGATCAGCAGACCGGCCCCGTCGGGACACCACTGCGCGCTCACATCGCCCGGCAGCTCCAGCGCGAGGTCCGTCTCCTCACCCGTCGCCACGTCCCACACCAGCGGCTCCCAGCGGCCGCGCCTCTGGTGGCCGATGAGCAGGCGCGTGTCGCCGTCGACCGGCGCGAAGCCCAGGACCTCCAGGCCGAGTTCCTCGGAGCCGCCCTTGGTGTCGTCGAGTTCGGCGACCGCCGTGCCGTCGGTGCGCAGCACGCGCAGTGCCGAGTGCATCGCGTCGCCGTGCTCGGTGTGCTCGATGGCGATCAGTCTGCCGTCGTGCGAGAGGTCGCCGACGCCCGCGGACTCACGGTGGCGGTACAGCTCCACCGGCGGCTCGCCGGTGCGGGTCAGGTGAATCGTCGTGCCGTCCTCGTCCGTGGAGCGGCCCACGATCGCCGTACGGCCGTCCCGGCCCAGGGCCAGGCCCGCCGGGTAGGACGGGTCCAGGCCCGGCGCCGCGAGCTCGTCCTCGCCGCCGTCGAACCGCTGGCGGCGCCAGACGCCGAACTCGTCGCCGTCCTTGTCGTCGAACCACCAGATCCACGCGCCGTCCGGGGTGAGCACGCCGTCCGTCGTGCCGTTCGGCCGGTCGGTCACCTGGCGCTGCTCGCCCGTCTTACGGTCCCAGGCGTACAGCTCGTACGTCCCTGTGGCGTTCGACACGAACAAGGAGCGGTCCGGTGCGTCCTCCGCCCAGTCGGGCAGCGACACCCGAGGCGCCCTGAAGCGCTTCTCCCAGTCCGGCATGTCCTTGTCCTGCTTGTGGTGATCCCGCGAATCGGACCCGTGGCTCTCAGTCATGGGCCCATAGTGCCTGGCCCGGCCGACAATGCGCTGGCGAGGCCCCCAGCCTGTGGATAACTTCGCGACCACGCCGCCACATCCCCCACGGGCGTCCCCGCAGACCTCACGGAGTCCCCGCGGACTCGGACCGCAACCTCGACGGCTTCCGCGCCGGGGCCGATGCCCTGCGCGACTGCGAGCCGGCGCAGGTGGAGGACGTGACGGGCTGCGGGCAGGTCGCTGCCGCACCTGCAGTGCCACAGTGGCCTGGACACCCTGTCCTGGGCGCGGCACGGCGCCGCCCGCGTCGTGAGCCCGAACTTCTCCGAACCGGCGGTGGACGTCGCCCGCTCGCTCCCCGGCCCCGGCCAGTCGGCCTTCGTCGCGGCCGACGTGTTCGACGCGGCCGAGGCGGTACGGGACCCCTCGTACGCCATCGTCTGCACCGGCGGGGCGCGCTGGACGCGCAGGTCTTCGACGTCCCCGGCCCGTACGGCTCCGACAGCGCCGACAGCGCCGACACTGTCGACACCGTCGACACCGCAGTGTCGAGTGGAAGCACACGATCGGCGACCCCGTCTCCGCGCTCGCGGCCGCCAGGCTGCGCGTCGAGTTCCCGCGCACGAGGGCGTTCGCGCAGGTCAGAGCGGTTGTCAGTGGCGAGGTGCAGACTTTGCGGCATGACGGATCTGCGCAAGACAGTCGAGCGCTTCTGGGCCGCCGCCGAGGCCCGGGACTGGGACGCCTTCGCCGGGACGCTCGCCGAGGGCGTCGTCTACACGCTGCCGCAGACGCGCGAGCGGATAGCCGGACGGGAGCGGTATGTGCGGTTCAACCGGGAGTATCCGGGGGACTGGCATCTGCGGATCGAGCGGGTGGTCGCCGAGCCGAGCCAGGTCGTGACCTGGCTCCATGTCACGGTGGGGCTGGAGGAGATGTACGCCGTCTCCTTCTTCACGGGGGACGAGAGCGGCCGCATAGCCACGATCACGGACTTCTGGCCGGAGCCGTACGAGCCACCGGCGGGCCGGGAGCACCTCGTCGAGCGGTACTGAGACGGGACCGGACCCCGCGCCCCGGCCTCCGGCACGGCCCCGTACCGTTGAGAGCGTGTACCGGTTTCTGCTGACGCCCCGTTGGTGGGGGATCAACGTCTTCGTGCTGCTCGCCATCCCCTTCTGCGTGTTCATGGGGTCATGGCAGCTCAGCCGGTTCGAGGCACGGGTGGAGGACCACCGCAACGCCGGTGAGCAGGCCGCGGAGAACAAGCAGGAGCCGGCCCGTCCGCTCACCGAGCTGCTGCCCGTCGACAAGGCCACGGTGGGCCGGCAGGCCACCGCGAGCGGGCGGTACGGCAAGCAGTTGCTGGTGCCGGACCGGGAGCTGGACGGCAAGCAGGGCTACTACGTCCTGACGCTGCTGCGCACCGACGAAGGCAAGGCGCTGCCGGTCGTGCGGGGCTGGCTGCCCGGCGACGCCGACCGGGCCGAGGCCCCCGCCGCGCCCACCGGCGAGGTCACGGTGACCGGCGCGCTCCAGGCGTCCGAGGTGCCGGGTGAGAACGGCGTTCCGGCACGAGGTGGTCTGCCGTCCGGACAGACGGCGGCGATCAGCGCGGCGTCGCTGGTGAACCTGGTGTCGTACGACGTCTACGACGCCTGGATCACCCTCGGCAAGGCCGACTCCGGCATGAAGCCCGTGCCGGTGACCGCCGCCAACGACACCGGCCTCGACCTGAAGGCGTTCCAGAACCTCGGCTACACCGGTGAGTGGTTCGTCTTCGCGGGCTTCGTGGTCTTCATGTGGTTCCGGCTGCTCCGCCGCGACATGGAGTTCGCCCGGGACGCGGAACTGGGCCTGGTGCCGGACGAGGAGACCGACGGGCCCGAGGCCGGATCCGGGGACGGATCCGGAGCCGACCGGCCGGAGAAGCCGACCGAGGACCAGCCGCAGGAGCGGACGAACGCCTAGCGCGGCGCGGCGGGTCCGGCAGCGAGCGGACGACGCCGGTCGAGCAGGGCTCGGGCGCTGGGCAGGGCCCGCCCGCCCCTGGCCGCTACGCCCCTGCCAGCAATCCCGTCCAGTAGATGGTGCCCGCGCACGCGTTGGACACCGTCACCGCGTCCGTCGTTCCCGCCTCCGTCGTGTTGGAGATCGTGACGCTGCCGTCGGCCGTGCCCTCCGCGGCGAGCATCTGGGTCGACATGCCGGTGTCACCACCCGTGGAGGTGCCCTCGGCCGCGCCGGTGGTGCCCGGGGTCGGGGTCGGGGTGGGTGACGGGTCACCGCCGCCGCCCCCCACCGTGCCGCCGGAGTTGTCGCCCGTGGTGGGACACGTGTCCGTGGGAATCCAGGCGAACCTCACCTGGTACGAGTCGCCCGGCTTGAGGACGAGTGAGGTGAGTTCCAAGGACGGGTCGGGCAGACCGGCCGCGGGGTCGCCCGCGACATGCCGGACCGGCTCGCCGATCTTCGTGGCGTCCGCGGCGCCGGCCGTGGCACGGCTGACCGTGCCCGGGCTGCTCACCGTGCAGTCGGCGGTGGAGATGTTGCTGAAGCGGAAGGTGCCGTACACCGCGCCCGAGGAGTCGGGGACATCGGCGGTCGCACCGGCCGAGCCGAGCTGCTCGGCGGTGCAGACGGGCACGCCGGCCGGGCTGGTCGCCAAGGGGTCGTCGGGGCTTCCGGAGCCGGTACCCGGGCCGCTGCCGGTGTCCTTGTCCTTCTCCTTCGCGCTCTCCTTGCCCTTGTTCTCGGTCTTGCCCGAGGAGCCGCCGGCGGTGCTCTCGCCGCCCTCGGTCTCCTTGCCCTGACCGGACCCGCCCTGCGCCTGCTCACCGTGGCCGGCGTTCGACGAGTTCACGCTGGCGCCGGTGGAGTTGGACACGTGCACCAGGGCCGGGACGGCGGTGCCGACGAAGAGCACCGCGGCCGCCGCGCCGACGAGCGCCTGCCGCTTGCGCGCCCGCCGCGCGGGCACCGCCCGCCGCAGATGGTCCAGCGTGCCGTCGCGCGGTTCGATCTCCTCGACCGCCTGGTGCAGTATGCGGCGCAGTGCCAGCTCGTCCGAGTCGAGCCCTTCGGGGCCCTGGTCGTCGGGGCCGTGGTTCACAGTTCCGTTCCCAGCGTGCGATTGCTTCGGCTCTTGGTGGTCCGGCCGCTCCGTCGGCTCACGTATCCCCCGCTGCTCGAACGGCGTCGGGGGATCCCCGGAGGGCTCATGGGGGACGTGCAGATGACGCCGCCCCTCGTGGTCGTGGCTGTCCCCGCTCATGCCGGCGCCTCCATGGCGACCCGCAGCGCCGCGATGCCCCGCGAGCCGTACGCCTTGACCGAGCCCAGCGAGATGCCGAGCGTCTCGGCGACCTGAGCCTCGGTCATGTCCGCGAAGTACCGCAGGACCAGCACCTCGCGCTGCCGGCGCTGCAGGCCCTTCATCGCCCGGATCAGCGAGTCGCGCTCCAGTTGGTCGTACGCCCCCTCCTCCGCGCTCGCCATGTCGGGCATGGGCTTGGAGAGCAGCTTCAGGCCCAGTATCCGGCGGCGCAGAGCCGAGCGGGACAGGTTGACGACGGTCTGACGCAGGTAGGCCAGCGTCTTCTCCGGGTCACGGACGCGCTTGCGCGCGGAGTGGACGCGGATGAATGCCTCCTGAACGACGTCCTCGCAGGAGGCGGTGTCGTCGAGGAGGAGCGCCGCGAGGCCCAGCAGCGAGCGGTAGTGGGCCCGGTAGGTCTCGGTGAGGTGGTCGACGGTCGTACCGGCCGCCGCGGTGCTCTCGGCATGCTCGGCACCGTCGCGCTGACTGGGAATGCGGGCGGGCCGCGCTGCGGGCATGGGCGCGATCACCGGCATGCCGCCGGGCGCCCCGGGCATACGGGGCCGGCGGGGCGGCCGTAGAGCCGTACCGCGGGTCGCCGCGCTGAAGTCGAGTACCTCTGCCACGCCAGTTGGACACGCGTCCCCCCGTGAGGGTTGTACGTGCCTGACGTCACTTTTGCGCCAGCCCCCGCAGCCGCGGTCCGCACAGCGGACCGTCTCGTGCCAGGCAGCACAACTGACAGTGCGTCAAACGCCCACATGCCTACCCGCTCTTCCCTTATCCCGTATGAACGGGCGTCCCCACGCCCTGCCCATGGCGTCCCCACGCCGAAAACGCGTCTCGCGCCCCGTAAGGGCGAGCGCAAAGACGCTCCCCGCCCTGCAAGCGGTTGCAAGGCGGGGAGAAAAATCTTCTGCTGCCACCGAGGTCCGGATCAAGTGGTGCGGACCATCGTTCGGCTCACATTCCTCACACAGATCCTACAAACGTTTCAGTCGGGACCCAGGAGTTTTCCGGCACCACGGGCGATCTCACGAAAACTCCGCCGCCACGAGCTCGGCGATCTGCGCGGTGTTGAGCGCGGCGCCCTTGCGCAAGTTGTCTCCGCAGACGAAGAGTTCGAGCGCCGTCGGGTCGTCGAGCGCGCGCCGCACCCGCCCGACCCAGGTGGGGTCCGTACCCACCACGTCGGCGGGTGTCGGGAACTCCCCGGCCGCCGGGTCGTCGCACAGCACGACCCCGGGTGTCGTGGCGAGGATCTCGCGCGCCTTGGCGACCGTGACCTCGCCCTCGAAGCGGGCGTGCACGGTCAGCGAGTGCCCGGTCAGCACCGGCACCCGCACACAGGTCACGGCGACCGGCAGCTTCGGCAGCCCGAGGATCTTGCGGGACTCGTCCCGCACCTTCATCTCCTCCGACGACCAGCCGTCCTCGCGCAGCGACCCGGCCCACGGCACGACGTTCAGCGCGACCGGCTCCGGGAACGGCCCGGTGTTGTCGCCGACGGCCCGCCGTACGTCACCGGGGCTGGTGCCCAGGTCCGTGCCGGCGACCAGGGACAACTGCTGCCGGAGCGTCTCCACGCCGGCGCGCCCGGCCCCGCTGACCGCCTGGTACGAGGACACCACCAGGGAGCGCAGCCCGAACTCGGCGTGCAGCGCGCCCAGCGCCACGATCATGGAGAGGGTGGTGCAGTTGGGGTTGGCGACGATCCCGCGCGGCCGCATCCGCACCGTGTGCGGGTTGACCTCGGGGACGACGAGGGGCACCTCCGGGTCCATCCGGAAGGCGCCCGAGTTGTCCACCACCACCGCGCCCTTGGCGGCGGCGACCGGCGCCCACCGGGCGGCCACCTCGTCCGGTACGTCGAACATCGCGACGTCGATCCCGGCGAAGGCCTCCTCGGTGAGCGCGACCACCTCGACCTCCTCGCCGCGCACGGCCAGCTTGCGGCCGGCCGAGCGCGGCGAGGCGATCAGGCGGATCTCACCCCAGATGTCCGCGCGTTGGGACAGGATCTGGAGCATGACCGTGCCGACGGCTCCGGTCGCTCCCACGACCGCGAGCGTCGGTCGACGGCATCCCGGACCGCCCATCAGCGGCCGGTGCCTCCGTACACGACAGCCTCGTCGCTGTCGGAGTCGAGCCCGAAGGCGGTGTGCACGGCGCGCACGGCCTCGTTGACGTCGTCGGCGCGGGTGACGACCGAGATACGGATCTCGGAGGTCGAGATCAGCTCGATGTTCACGCCGGCGTCGGACAGGGCCGTGAAGAAGTCGGCCGTGACGCCCGGGTTGGTCTTCATGCCGGCGCCGACGAGGGAGATCTTGCCGATCTGGTCGTCGTAGCGCAGCGAGTCGAAGCCGATGCCGTGCTTGTTCTTCTCCAGGGCGTCGATGGCCTTGCGGCCCTCGGCCTTGGGCAGCGTGAAGGAGATGTCCGTGAGTCCCGTGGACGCCGCGGACACGTTCTGCACGATCATGTCGATGTTGATCTCGGCGTCGGAGATCGTGCGGAAGATCGCGGCGGCCTCGCCCGGCTTGTCCGGCACGCCGACGACCGTGACCTTGGCCTCGGAGGTGTCGTGCGCGACACCGGAGATGATGGCCTGCTCCACCTGCTTGTCCCCTTGATCGATCGGCTCGCTGCTGACCCACGTGCCCTGGAGTCCGCTGAAGGACGACCGGACGTGGATCGGGATGTTGTAGCGGCGGGCGTACTCCACACACCGGTGGAGCAGCACCTTCGAGCCGGACGCAGCCAGCTCCAGCATGTCCTCGAAGGAGATCCAGTCGATCTTCTTCGCCTTCTTCACCACACGCGGGTCGGCGGTGAACACACCGTCGACGTCGGTGTAGATCTCGCACACCTCGGCGTCCAGCGCCGCCGCGAGCGCCACCGCGGTCGTGTCGGAACCGCCGCGCCCGAGCGTGGTGATGTCCTTCTTGTCCTGGCTGACGCCCTGGAACCCGGCGACGATGGCGATGTTGCCCTGGTCGATGGACTCCCGGATCCGGCCCGGCGTCACATCGATGATCCGGGCTTTGTTGTGGACCGAGTCGGTGATGACGCCTGCCTGGCTGCCGGTGAAGGACTGGGCCTCGTGGCCCAGGTTCTTGATCGCCATGGCCAGCAGTGCCATGGAGATACGCTCCCCGGCGGTCAGCAGCATGTCGAACTCACGCCCCGCAGGCATCGGCGATACCTGCTCGGCGAGATCGATCAGCTCGTCCGTCGTGTCGCCCATCGCGGAAACGACGACGACCACCTGGTGGCCGTTCTTCTTCGCTTCCACGATCCGCTTGGCGACGCGCTTGATGCCCTCGGCATCGGCTACGGAGGAGCCTCCGTACTTCTGCACGACAAGGCCCACGTGCGCTCCTCGCTCAGTCCGTGTGTGTCGGCTCAGTCTATCGAGCGTCCGAAAACGACCTTGGGGTTCCCAGATGGTGAGATTCCGACGCTCCGGGATGGTGTCTGCCCGGTGGGGAGCGGAGCACTCCGGAAAGTGGGACAGGTCACTAGCGGACGTGCGGCAGCGGCCACGGGCGACCCATGAGGCCATTGACGCTCTCCGTAGTCGACCGCTAACTTCGCGTCGTCGTCGCCACACCAGGAGCACACGGCTCCATCGGGACTTGCGACGCGAAGGACTCTCCTCCTTTGACGACTGCGACCGCTTCAGAGATCCAGCACGTCACTCGGGCCGATACGACGGACGATTCCCCGCCCGACCTTTTCAAGATCCAGCCCTTCACACCCCACTGCGAAGTCATCCGCCTCGCCGGCGACCACGCCGTCATCGGCGTCTCCCCCGGCAACAGCTACTTCTCCGCCCGCCGGGTCCACGACCTCGCCCGCTGGGGCCTCGCCCACTTCGAGCGGGTGGACTTCGTCCACACCGACCTGTACGTGGCCGAGATGTACGCGGCGTCCGGCTATCCGCCCGAGGACGCGCGCCGCAAGGCGGTGAAGAACCTGCGCGGCGTGCGGGCCAAGGTCCTGGGCGCCGTCCGGGCCGTCGACCCCGGCGGCACCCGCCTGCGCGCCCACGCCATGTCCGACTTCCGCGGCAACCCGGCGTACCGCGAGATCCACGACCACCTCCAGGTCCGGCTCGCCACCGACGACGAGTTCCGCACGACCTGCGAGAAGCTCGTCGACTCCTTCCTCGCCGGTAAGACGACCGGGAGGACGACCGGGGAGTCGGGGCGCGCGAGCGACGCCCAGCGCGAGGTCTGCCTGGCCTACGTCTGCGCCGAGGCCCCCCTCTTCCTGGACACCCCCGCCATCCTCGGTGTCCCCTCCTCCCTCAACTGCTACCACCAGCTGCTGCCGATGGCCGAGCTGCTCTACTCCCGGGGCGCCGGACTGCGCGCCTCCCGCAACCAGGGTCACGCCATCGTGACGCCGGCCGAGGGGGCCACCGATGCCGACTGAAGCCCTCATCGACTTCCCGTTCTCCTGGCGCGGCGATCAACTCCCGGTCGAGGTCGAGGAGTTGCGCACCATCTCTCCCGTACGCCGCGTCCGCACCATCGCCGGTGACGAGGCCTGGCTGGTGTCGTCGTACGCGCTGTGCAAGCAGGTCCTCGAAGACCCGCGCTTCAGCCTGAAGGACACCTCCGCCCCGGGCGTGCCCCGCCAGTACGCGCTGACGATCCCGCCGGAGGTCGTCAACAACATGGGGAACATCACCGGCGCCGGGCTGCGCAAAGCCGTACTGAAGGCGCTGAACCCGAAGAGTCCCGGCCTCGCGGAGTGGATGCGGGCGTACGCCGCCGAGCTCGTCGACGGGCTGATCCGCGAGGGCGCCCCGGCGGACCTGCGCGGCGGCTTCGCCGACCCGTACTCGGCGGGCATGCACTGCCGCATCCTCGGCATCCCGCCGGCGGACGCGCCCCGGCTGATGCGGAGCCTGGACATCGCGTTCATGAACTCGGCCTGCCCGGTCGCCGGCGCCCGGCTGAACTGGGACCGCGACATCTCCTACATGACCAAGCGGCTCGACGACCCGGCGACGACGGGTCTGATGGCCGAGCTGGCGGCCCTGCGCGAGGACCCGGACTACGGCCACCTCACCGACGAAATGCTCGCGACGGTCGGGGTGACGATGTTCGGCGCGGGGGTCATCTCCACCTCGGGCTTCCTGACCATGGCGCTGGTGTCGCTGATCCAGCACCCCGAGCTGCACGCCCGCCTCCTCGCCGACCGCGGTCTGGTCCCCGCCGCCGTGGACGAGTTGCTGCGCATCAACCTGTCCATCGGCGACGGTCTGCCGCGGCTGGCGACCGAGGACGTGACGCTGGGAGAGGTGGAGGTGAGGGCGGGCGAGCTCGTCCTGGTCCTGGTCGAGGGCGCGAACTTCGACCCGGCCGCCTTCCCCGACCCGCACACGGTGGACCTCGGCCGCGAGAACGCCACGGCCCACCTGTCCTTCGGCGGCGGCCGCCACTACTGCCCCGCCACCGCCCTCGGCCGCAAGCATGCGGAAGTCGCCCTGGAGGCGCTGCTGGAGCGGATGCCGGGGCTGCGCCTGGCGGTGCCGATCGAACAGTTGGTGTGGCGGACCGGGTTCATGAAACGGATCCCGGAGCGGCTGCCGGTGATGTGGTAGCCGACCCTTTGTCCGACATGTCTACCATGTCTGTCATGTCCACCTATTCCTAGCTATCAGGCTCGGCGACCGACCATCTTTAACTTCAACCACTATGGTTCGCCCTGTGCGCGTACTGCTGGTGGAAGACGACGAACCGGTCGCCGAGTCGCTCCGGCGAGGACTGCTGCGTTACGGCTTCGAGGTGGCCTGGGTCACCACGGGGGCCGCGGCCCTGAGCCACGACGATCCCTACGACGTCGTACTCCTCGATCTCGGCCTGCCCGACACCGACGGTCTCGACGTCTGCAAGACGCTGCGCGAGCGCGGCGACACGCCGATCATCGTGATCAGCGCCCGCAGCGACGAGACGGACCGGGTGGTCGGGCTGGAACTCGGCGCGGACGACTACGTCTCCAAGCCGTTCGGCGTCCGTGAGGTCATCGCGCGGATTCGGGCGGTGATGCGCCGGATGCAGCCCCGTACGCCCGCTGCCGCCGCCGAAGCCGGTCCGGACCGCCTCGGCCCGCGCCTGACCATCGACCGCAAGGCCGCCCGCGTCCGCCTGGACGGCGAGGAGGTGGCCCTCGCGCCCAAGGAGTACGACCTGCTGGCCTTCCTCACCGAGGAGCCCGGGGCGCTGATGTCCCGCGAGCAGATCATGGAAGCGGTCTGGGACGCGAACTGGTTCGGGCCGACGAAGACCCTGGACGTGCATGTGGCGGCGCTGCGGCGCAAGCTGGCCGGCGCGATCACGATCGAGGCGGTGCGCGGGGTCGGCTTCCGGCTGGAGATCGTCAAGGGCGCCGAGAACGGCAGCGCCGCGTCATGATCCGTCAGCTCGTCCGCAGTTACATCCTGCTCGTGGCGATCGCCATCGCCCTGTTCACGGTGCCGGTGGCGTTCTCGCTCACCGCCCAGTTGCGGGCCGACACCAAGGCGTCCGTGCTGCGCGAGGCCAACACCATGTCCCTGCTGCTGGCCAACGGCGACACCACCTCGTGTCAGGCCCTGCAGCAGATGGCCGATGCCTACGCCCAGGAGACACCCGGCGACGTCCAGGTGTCCGGCCCCGCGCACTGCGCGCCGACTCTGGAGCGCCCACGGCGGGACTCGGCCCTGGCCAAGGCCCTCGACGAGGGCTATCGCACGACCGACTGGGGCTCCTCCTTCATCTGGGGTCCCGATCTGGTGATCACCGACCCCGCCCGCGTCGGCGGCAAGGGCCCGGTCGTCGGCGCCGTACGCATCGTGTACTCCACCCACGAGATGACCAACCGCCTGTGGACGATCTGGGGCTTCCGGGCGATCCTCGCGCTGCTCGTCCTCGGCGTGGCCGCCGTCATCGGTGCCGTGGCCGCCCGCCGCCTCACCCGGCCGCTGCGTCAGCTCAACGACATGGCGAGCAAGTTCAGCGACGGCGATCTGACGGCCCGTTCCCCGGTGACGGGCCCCCCGGAGACGCAGACGCTGGCGCGCACCCTCAACCAGGGTGCGGAACGCCTGGACACGCTGATCGCGGCCCAGCGCATCTTCGTGGCGGACGCCTCGCACCAACTGCGGACTCCTTTGACGGCGTTGCGGCTGTCCCTGGACAACATCGCGGACGGGGTCGAGGACGAGTTCGTCCGCGAGGACGTGGAACAGGCGACGGCGGAGGTCGTCCGGATGAGCCGCCTGGTCAACGGCCTTCTGGTGCTGGCCCGGGCCGAGGCCAAGGTGGCCGCGGCCGAGCCGCTCACGCTGATGGACATCGTGCGGGAACGGCTCGCGGTGTGGAGGCCGGCCGCCGACGAGCGCGGAGTCACCATCGCGCTCAGGGGGAGTGCCGACGGCCGGCTGTCTGTGCTGGCCAGCCCCGGTGCTCTGGACCAGGTGCTGGACAACGTGCTCTCCAACGCCCTGGAGGTCTCACCGGACGGCGGGACGATCACCGTTCGTGTGGAGCCCCAGGGCGACGTGGTGGGGCTGTCGATCCTGGACGAGGGACCCGGCATGTCGGACGCCGAGAAGTCCCGCGCCTTCGACCGCTTCTGGCGCGGTCAGGGCCTGACCGGGAAGTCCGGTTCCGGCCTCGGCCTCGCCGTCGTCAAGCAGTTGGTGACGGACGACGGCGGGACCGTGACCCTCGGGGACGCGCCCGGGGGCGGGCTGTCGGTGACGATCAGCCTTCGGGCATCTTCGAGGAGTGGTGGTTGACGATGAGCCACTTGCCGTCCGACTGCTTCTCGTACGCGTACGTGTAGCGGGCCTTGACGGTGCTCCTCTGGCCGGTCTTCGGGTCGGTGAGCGCGAACTCGTAGACGCCGGCGTCGATCGCGGTGTTCCTGTCGAGGATGTTGACGTGCGACTCGATCTTCGTGCCGACCGGCTTGTTCTGCAGGAAGTGCTCGAAGTAGTCGACGATCTCGGCACCGTCCGAGCGGACGTTGTTGGAGACGGTCGGCAGCAGGACCGCGTCCTTCGCGTACAGGCCGGCCACGGTCTTGGGGTCGCCGGTCTGCAGAGCGGCGTTCCACTGGTCGAACAGGCCGAGCACCTGCGCCTTGGTGACCGCCTTGCTGTGCTTCTTCTCCGGCTTCGCGGCGGGCGCGGCCCCGGCGACGCCGACACCGGCGGCGAGGGTACCGGCCGCGGCGACGGTCGCGACGGTGATGAAGGCGGCACGCTTGCCTATGGAACGACGGGTCATCGCATCTCCAAGCGAGTCGAGGTGGTCTGACTCCCTCCGCTGTGTCTGCGGTGTTCTCTGCGGGAGTGACTCCAGACTCGCTTTCCGCTGGTTAGCGCCCGTGCAGTGGACGTACAGGCCCGGGACAAGGCGCGACCAATTCACGCGGGGTGCCCGCCCGTTCACCCAGCGGCACGGTTCCGCCCGGAGCCCGGTCGCCGGAACGCGTCCGCACCGCTCACCCGTCCCCTGTCGACACGCTCCCGATGTCGCCCCCCGCCGCGACGGAACGCTCCCCGGAAGCGGTCACGGGCCCGTTCGCGGGCCTCGGCGCCGAGGTGGGCATCGAGGGCGGTGTCGCGGCGGACATCCCGTCCCCGGTGGCGACGGACCCGATGCTCCCGCCCGCGGCGACCGAACGGTCACCGCCGGCGGTGACGCCCGTGGCAGCGCCCGTCGACCGCTGCCCGAGCAGGCCGTGGATCACCAGCGCGAGACCGACCAGCCCCGCCACGCCCCCGGCCACGCTCGCCCACGGATCGGCGGCCTCGACATCGACCACCGCTCCTCCGACGTGCGCCACGGCCCCCGCGCCGCACAGCCCGATCCCTGTCCTCAGCAGCACCTTCGCCCCTGTCCTACGGCGGTCCTCCGGCTGGAGAGCGCCCGCGAGGGCGGGCTGCATGGCGTCACTGCGCCGGACGCAGCCCCAACTGCTCCCCGATCTCCTGCTCCATCACCCTGCCGGCCTCGAACTCAAGGGTCTCGTCGCCCATCGCCTGGTCGGTGTCGAGGCCGTCCAGCTCCTCCAGCGGCTGGTTCAGGCGGACGTGGGCCAGGACCGAGTGCAGGGCGCGCAGGGTCGCCGACGCCGTCGTGCCCCAGTTGGAGAAGTACGAGAACTGCCACCACCACAGGGCCTCCGTGGTGCGTCCGGCGCGGTAGTGGGCCATGCCGTGGCGGAGGTCGGTGATGACGTCGGCCAGATCGTCGGAGATACGGGCCGGGACCGGGGCCTTGCGGGGCTCGTAGGGGTCGAAGACCTCCGAGTAGACGTCCACCGGGTCCAGCAGGCGGGCGAGGTTCTCGCGGAGTTCGTCGACGTCCGGCTCCGGGCCCAGGTCGGGCTCGTAGCGTTCCTCGGGGACGATGTCCTCGTGTGCGCCCAAGCGGCCGCCGGCCAGGAGGAGTTGGGAGACCTCCAGGAGGAGGAAGGGCACGGTCGAACCCGGCTCGTCACCCTTGGCGACCTCCGTGACGGCGACCAGGAAGCTCTCGATCTGGTCCGCGATCTGGACCGCGAAGTCGTCCGGGTTCTGCTCGGTCGCGTGCAGCGTGGCGTCAGACATCTAGGAGTCGTCTCCCCTCGAAGGCGCGGCCGAGGGTGACCTCGTCCGCGTATTCCAGGTCGCCACCCACCGGGAGGCCGCTGGCCAGGCGGGTGACCTTCAGGCCCATGGGCTTGATCATGCGTGCGAGGTACGTGGCCGTGGCCTCGCCCTCGAGATTGGGGTCCGTGGCCAGGATCAGCTCCGTGACCGTCCCGTCGGCCAACCTCGCGAGAAGTTCTCGTATCCGCAGGTCGTCCGGCCCGACACCTTCGATCGGGCTGATCGCGCCGCCGAGGACGTGGTAACGGCCGCGGAACTCCCGGGTCCGCTCGATCGCGACGACGTCCTTCGGCTCCTCGACCACGCAGATGACCGCCGGATCGCGACGCGTGTCCCGGCAGATGTTGCACAGTTCCTCCTGCGCGACGTTCCCGCACGTCGCGCAGAAGCGGACCTTCGCCTTGACCTCCATCAGGGCCTGGGCGAGGCGCCGTACGTCCGTCGGTTCCGCCTGGAGGATGTGGAAGGCGATCCGCTGCGCGCTCTTGGGACCGACGCCGGGCAGCCGCCCCAGCTCGTCGATGAGGTCCTGGACCACGCCTTCGTACAACGGACTGCCGTCCTTCCTGGGGTTCCTTACGGTACGTACGGTAGTTGGCCGCGGCCCGTCTTAGAAAGACAGACCGGGGAACGCCCGTGACGTCAGAACGGCAGACCGGGGATGCCGCTGCCGCCGCCCAGGCCCTGGGCCAGCGGGCCCAGCTTCTGCTGCTGGAGATTCTGCGCGTTGTCGTTGGCCGCCTGTACGGCCGCGACCACCAGGTCGGCGAGGGTCTCGGTGTCCTCCGGGTCCACCGCCTTCGGGTCGATCCGCAGCGCCCTGAGCTCGCCGGCGCCCGTCACCGTCGCCTTCACCAGGCCGCCGCCCGCCTGGCCCTCGACCTCCGTCTGCGCCAGTTCCTCCTGCGCCCGCGCCAGATCCTGCTGCATCTTCTGGGCCTGCTGGAGCAACTGCTGCATGTTGGGCTGGCCACCACCGGGGATCACGATCAGCTCCTTGTGTCTGTTTCCCGTTCAGCACGAGCCTACGTGTTCCGGGCAGCCGTCGCCCCAGCACTCTTTCGAGTGAGAGGAACTGGAGTCCTATACCTGATCAAGACCCACTTCCGGGCGGAAAAGTGGCGAAAGGCATCTCTTCGCCACCCATTGGGCGGTAGGAAGGGTCCGGCGCGTCAGCCTCAGGTGTTGCGTGACGTCGCGTGCGCGGTGGGGGTCCTACCCGGCTCGTACGTGGGGTCACGCACCGTGATCAGTAGGGAGTGCCGGGTGGGTCAGCCGGAGATGCAGCCCGACAGGTCGCCGAAGGACGGGCGGGGCGGCGAAGGGGCGGCCGGACTGCGGCCGGGCGATCTGACGGGGCGGGCGTTTCCGCTCGGCGACTGGGGAGAGCCGGCGGCGCGGTTGCACGAGCTGTACCGGTGGGTGGAGCGGGGGGCGCTGGACACGGCCACGTGGTATCTCGCGGACCGGGTGTGGAAGCGGCGGGGGGCGCGGGCGTTGCGGTGCGGGGCGGCGGCCGGGGCGGTCGTGGGGGCGGCGCTGCCACTGCTGGACGGGACGGGGGTGGTGAGCGGGGCGGCGCCGTGGGGGTTTCTGGCGTTGCTGCTGGCGGTGGCGTGTGTGGCGATCGACCGGTTCTTCGGGGTGACGTCCGGGTGGATAAGGGACGTGGCCACGGCTCAGGCGGTGCAGCGGCGGCTTCAGGTGCTGCAGTTCGACTGGGCGACGGAGAGTGTGCGGGAGGTGCTGGGGCCGGCCGAGGGGACGGCGAGTGAGGCGGCGGAGCGGTGCCTGGGGGTGTTGCGGCGGTTCTCGGAGGACGTGACGGAGCTGGTGCGGGCGGAGACGGCGGACTGGATGGTGGAGTTCCGGACGGGGTCCGCGCCCATGGGGATCCAGTCGGCGATGGCCGCCGGGGCCCGCCAGGACGCGGGGGTGGGGACGGGGCGGCTTTCGGTGCCGCCGGCGAACGGGACGAGGCCGAACATGCCTCGGCAGCGGCCGCCGGAGCCACGGTGACCTGGGGGCTTTTCTCGCCCCCGCCGCCCCTGCCCGCCCCTGCCCGCCCCATCCTGAAGGGGCGCTGCCCCTTCGACCCCGCCGCTCCCTGGGGGCCTGCGGCCCTCAGACCCCCCGCTTTCGGCCCTGAACGGGCCTCGCCCTCAAACGCCGGACGGGCTGGGATCACTGGCGGGTGTACGTGAGCTTCTCCCCGCTGCTCGGGTTCACGCGTTCCAGGCGGCCGTCCGGCAGCAGCGTGATCTCGGTGGCGGCCCCCGGCGAGCAGGCCGTCGCCGGCTCGCCGGACGTCACGATGGACGGGCCGACCTCCAACGGGCCCTCCGCGCCCGGTTCTTCGGCCAGTCGCGCCTCGACCACGCAGTGATAGGTGCCGGCGCCGGCAGGGCCGTCGGCGACGAGGGAGAGGACCGTGTCGCCCATCTCGCCCTGCCGGATGGTCAGTCGGCGGGTGTTCTCGCCGGAGGCGTTGTCGATCGAGGCCGTCCAGGTGCCCAGGTACTCCGCCGGGATCACACCGTTCGTCGGTGCCGACGTGGTCGGGGACGGCGTCGGCTGGGACGGCGAGGGGCCGGTGGTGCTCGTGACGGTCGGGGAGGTGGTCGGGTCGCCGCCGGGCCGGTCGTCACCGCCGCCGTTCATGAGGGCGTACACCGAGCCACCGGCCGCGAGCGCGACGACCAGCGCGACGAGGACGAGGGCCGCGGTGGAACGGCCGCTCCGGGCAGGCGGTTCGGGTGGGGCGGTGGGGAGGAGGTAGTGCAGGGGCGGGTCGTGGGGTGGGGTGGGGCCGTACGAGGGGCCCGGGCCGTATGACGGACCTGGGCCGTACGACGGAGCTGGACCGTAGGAAGCCCCTTGCCCATAACGGGAGTTCGGGTCCCCGGGCGGGTAGCCGTACGCCGGCTGTTGCGGGTGCTGCTGCGGGGAGCCGTACGCCGGGTGGGGCGAGGGGCCTGACGGCGGGGGTGCGGGCGGGCCGCTCTGCGTGGCGGACACCGTGGGGAGTTGGTCCGGCGGTGTCGCGGCGGCGGCCGGCGCGTGCTCGGGTGAGGCCGCCGGAGTCGGCTCCGCGGAGCCCGTCTCCGCCGCGCCGGCCTCCTCCGGGCCCACCGGATCCTCCGTGTCCAGCAACCGCACCGCGTGCCGCCCCAGTTGGGCCACCAACGCGCTCGGCAGCCACGGATCCCGGGACCGCCCGTCGCAGACGGTGTCCTCGGCGCCCGTACGCTCCAGGACCCGGTCCAGGGTCGGCCTGGCCCTCGGGTCCTTGCGCAGGCAGTCGTGGACCAGCTCGGCGATCCCCTCGGGCACCCCCTCCAGATCGGGTTCCTCCTGGGCGATGCGGAACATCACGGCGTGCGCGCCGCTGTCGACGGAGCCGAAGGGCAGCTTGCCGGTCGCGGCGTACGCGAGCACCGAGCCCAGGCAGAACACGTCGCAGGCAGGGGTGATCCGGTCGCCGCGGACCTGCTCGGGCGCCATGAACCCCGGCGACCCGACGAGCGCGCCCGTGCGGGTGAGCCCGCTCTCGCCGACCGTTTCCAGCGCGCGGGCGATACCGAAGTCGATGACACGGGGTCCGTCGATGGTGACCAGGACGTTCGACGGTTTCAGGTCCCGGTGCACCATGCCCGCGGCATGGATGTCCTTGAGCGCATGCGCCAGCCCGGCCGCCAGGATCCGCACCGACCGCTCGGGCAGCGCCCCGTGGTCGTGCCCGACGACCTGCTGGAGGCTGGGCCCGGCGACGTAGCCGGTGGCGACCCAGGGCACCGCGGCCTCGGTGTCCGCGTCGAGCACCGGCGCGGTCCAGTACCCGCCGACCTGCCGCGCGGCCTGCACCTCCTGCCGGAACCGGGCCCGGAACTCCTCCTGCGCGGCCAGCTCCCGCCGTACGAGCTTGACGGCGACGGTGCGGCCGCGGTCGGACCGGGCGAGATACACGTTCCCCATGCCGCCCGCGCCCAGCCGCGCCAGCAGCCGATAGACCCCGATCTGCTGTGGATCCCCCGGCCCGAGCTTCTCCATCGCGCGCCCCCCAACCCCGCCTACGCAAACCCCCGCCTACGCAACGGCCCCACGATAGTGCGGCGAAATGGGGAGGTGAGCGGGGCGGTGTCTACGGTTCCGTAACAGGAACGGCGATCTGGTCGAGCACCTTCGACAACCGTTCCAGAACCCGTACGGCGTCGGCGAGTTCCGCCTCCCCGAACGCTTCCGCCAGCCGGTCCGCGAAGGCCGCGTGTCCGGGGTCGATCCTGGAGACCGCCGCCCGTCCCTCCTCCGTCGGCGCGAGGAGCTTGGCGCGGCGGTGGGCCGGATTGGGCCGGTACTCGGCGAGGCCCTTCGTCACCAGCAGGTCGGCGATGCGCTGCACGCTCTGCCGGGTGATGCCCATGGCGCGGGCGATGCCGGAGACGGGGAGGGGTTCGCCGAGCACCGCGCCCAGGACCTGCCACCACGCCGCCGTCAGCCCGGACGGCCGGGCCAGTTCCTCGGCGACCCCGAGAAACTGGCCGTTGAGCCGGAAGACACCGAGCGCGCTGCGGCTGAGCAGGTCCTGACGCTCCCGGCTCACAGGACACCGGCCTTCTCCAGCACGGCGTACGCCTCCGCGTCGGAGTGGTGGAACAGGCGGTACCAGGCGTCCACGGCCTCGTCGTCGTACACCTTCAGAAGCCGCAGGATCTCCCGGGCGAAGGCGACGGGTTCGGTGGGGCCGGCGGTGACGAGGCCCCTGTCGGTGACGGCGTCGGCCTCGACGTACCGTTCGCCGCCGCCGTACCCGGTCGCGGCCAGATAGAAGGAGACCGCGCTGGTGTGGTCCCGGTCGTCGAGCAGGCCCTCGCGGGCCAGCCCGGCCGTCGCTCCGCAGATCGCGGCGACCGGAACTCCCGCGTCCAGGAAGGCGCGGGCCGTGCGGGCGAAGGGGGCGAGGTCGTCGCCGCCCGCCGCGGTAGCGGCCGATGTCTCGGTCCAGAGGTCGGCGCCCGGGAGGATCAGCAGGGACGCGTCGGGCGGCCGTACGTCCGCCAGGGCCAGGTCGGGCTGGATACGCAGGCCGCCGACGGTGCGGACGGGCTCGCGGGTCGGGCCGACGGTGCGGACCTCGTACCCGGCGCGGGCGAGCTGGGCGGTGGCGTGGCCCGGCTCCCAGTCGGCCAGAGTGTCGTAGACGGCGAGGTACACGGGCTTGCGGTTGGTGCCGGTGCTGCTGCTCATGGCTCCTCCTGGGACCTGCGATACGACAGTATCCTGTCATGACGACAGCTAGCTGTCAATCGTCCTCGTCGACAACCTGTCGCGGAAACCCCCGGACCGCAGACAGGACGCCGATAGCAGCTCCGTACCGCCGCTGCTTACGCTCGGTCGCATGACCCCTCATCCGAATCCCGAGGCCGGCGCCGCCGTGAAGGCCGCGGACCGCGCGCATGTGTTCCACTCCTGGTCCGCGCAGGAGCTCATCGATCCGCTCGCCGTCGCCGGCGCCGAGGGGTCGTACTTCTGGGACTACGACGGCAGGCGCTACCTGGACTTCACCAGCGGGCTCGTCTACACGAACGTCGGCTACCAGCACCCGAAGGTCGTCGCCGCGATACAGGAGCAGGCCGCACACCTGACCACCTTCGCGCCCGCCTTCGCCGTCGAGGCCCGGTCCGAGGCGGCCCGGCTGATCGCCGAGCGGACGCCGGGCGACCTGGACAAGATCTTCTTCACCAACGGCGGCGCGGACGCCGTGGAGCACGCCGTACGGATGGCGCGGCTGCACACCGGGCGGCCGAAGGTGCTGGCGGCGTACCGCTCGTACCACGGCGGTACCCAGCAGGCCGTGAACATCACGGGCGACCCGCGCCGCTGGGCCTCCGACAGCGCCACGGCCGGGGTCGTGCACTTCTGGGCGCCCTTCCGCTACCGGTCCCGTTTCTACGCCGAGACCGACGAGCAGGAGTGCGCGCGGGCGCTGGAGCACCTGGAGACGACGATCGCCTTCGAGGGTCCGTCGACCGTCGCCGCGATCATCCTGGAGACGATTCCGGGGACGGCGGGCATCATGCTGCCGCCGACCGGCTATCTGGCGGGCGTGCGCGAGATCTGCGACAAGTACGGGATCGTCTTCGTCCTGGACGAGGTGATGGCGGGGTTCGGACGGACCGGTGAGTGGTTCGCGGCGGATCTGTACGACGTGACGCCGGACCTGATGACCTTCGCCAAGGGCGTGAACTCCGGGTATGTGCCGCTGGGCGGGGTGGCCATCTCCGGGGCGGTCGCCGAGACGTTCGGCAAGCGGCCGTACCCGGGCGGTCTGACGTACTCGGGGCATCCGCTGGCCTGTGCGGCCGCCGTCGCGACGATCAACGTCATGGCCGAGGAGGGCATCGTCGAGAACGCCGCCCGGCTGGGCGCCGACGTGGTCGGGCCGGCGCTGCGCGAACTGGCCGAGCGGCACCCGAGCGTCGGTGAGGTGCGCGGTGTCGGCATGTTCTGGGCCGTCGAGCTGGTGAAGAACCGGGAGACCCGCGAGCCGCTGGTGCCGTACAACGCGGCCGGCGAGGCGAACGCCCCCATGGCCGCGTTCGGCTCCGCCATGAAGGCGGGGGGTGTGTGGCCGTTCGTGAACATGAACCGCACGCATGTCGTCCCGCCGTGCAACGTGAGCGAGGCCGAGCTGAAGGAGGGCCTGGCCGTGCTCGACGCCGCGCTCTCCGTGGCCGACGAGTACACCGAGTAGGCGCCCGGGCGGCGAAAGTCCCCGTTCGCCGTGGGAATCTCCCGCGGAGGGCGAACGCGTAAGGTGGCGTGCCCGTAGACATATACGCGCACGCCACCTCATCGCCCTCATCGCCACGACGGGAGACGCCCTGACCATGCCCGGCACCGGCAGCAACGGCTCCGTGACGCGGAGCACCCTGCGGCAACAGCTCGCGGACGCGCTGCGGGACGAGGTGCTGGCCGGGAGACTGCAGGCGGGTCGGGAGTTCACCGTCAAGGAGATCGCCGAGCAGTACGGCGTCTCCGCGACGCCCGTGCGCGAGGCGCTCGTCGATCTCTCCGCGCAGGGGCTGCTGGAGGCCGACCAGCATCGCGGGTTCCGGGTGCACGAGTACTCCGTCGAGGACTTCCGCGGCATCGTCGAGGCACGCGGCCTGGTCACCGACGGCATGTTCCAGGTCCTCGCGACCGACCCCGCGGGCAAACGGGACCCCGACGACCCGCGCGTCCTCGCCGCCGTCGTCGGCGTACGCCGCCGCGCCGAGGAGGCGCAGCGCGCCGCCACCGCCGGTGACCTCACCGTGCTCATCGGCTACGACCTGCGCTTCTGGCGCGAGCTCGGCACCCTCTTCGGCAATCCCTACCTCGCCGACTTCCTGCACCGGCTGCGCGTGCAGTCCTGGGTCTGCGCGGTCCAGCACCTGCGCCGCCTCGACGACCTGCGCGGCCACCTGTGGTCCCGGCACACCGAGCTGGTCGACGCCCTGATGCGCCGCGACCTGGCCACCGCCCGCTCGATCATCGCCGCCTACGACGCCGACTCCCTCGCCCTGATCGAGCGGCTGGCGTCCGGATGAGCCACGAACGCCGGCCGGCCCACGCCGCGTAGAAGCCGTGCGTCCGCGCGGGCGAGAAGCCGGTGGGCGGTCCGGGGAGGTCGGTGGACCGCGTGGGGTGGACCGCGTGGGGTGGACCGCGTGGGTGGACCGCGTGTGGGTATGGGACCTGCACGAGCGGGGACTCGCAGGAGAGCCCGCGTGAGGAACCTGCGCCAGGGGCCCGCACGAGGGCTCCGCACGAGGATCCCGCACGAGGGGTCCGCCCCCGAGCCGCACCGATTACCCTTCCCTGACCACTGTGCTACGCCTTAGCCACGCCGTGCGACCGCTGTGTGAGGAGCCCTCTTTTGGCCTGTGACCTGTGGCTGGTACCGCTCGTCGACGTGTTGTGCCACACGCCTGACAACCCGTTCGCCGAGGAACTCGCGCAATACAACAAGGTGCTCGCCGAGGCCGGGCTGCCGCCGGTGCCGGTGTACCAGTACATGCCGGGCCTGTCCGGTGACGTCGCCCCGGTCGCCGGCTTCGACTACGACGCGCTGCACTTCCTGCGCCGCTCCTACCTGCTCCAGGTCTGCGGGCTCCCGGTCACCCCGGTCGACGAACTGGGCGGCGACTACGAACAGCTCCTGGAGATGTTCGAGACGACAGCCCAGCAGTCGCACCTGGTCTGGCACTACGACCACGCGGGCGCCTATGTCCCCGTCGACTTCCCGAACCCGCTTTCGAGCGACGAGCTCCTGGCGGGCGGCGGCCCGCTCGGCTCCTCCCAGTCACTCCTGCGGGAGCTGGAGTTCGTGGCCCCGGTGATCGGCATCGACCCGGCCAACCCCCCGGCGGCCCCCCAGCCCCCGCAGGGCCCCACGGCCCTGGAGGAACCGGCCGTCGCCGCCCCGTACGACCCGAGCCCCTTCGCCCGTGAACGGCACGTGTGGCTGGGCCTGCACGCGGCGGCGACGCGGAGTCTGGCGCAGGGGTCGATGATCGTCTTCAGCTGACCTGCGGCGCCCAGCTCGAAGAAAAGGGCACTCACCTGCTTCGGGGTTCCGCTCCGATAGAGCGCGCACCGCACGATCTCGAATGGCGTAAGGGCTCTGATAAGATCAGCTGCTGTCTATCTTTTTCGTGATCGAAATTCTCGACTTTTTGGGCGCCCGGCTGGAGGCAGGGAAAGTGGAAGAGGATCGCCTCGACAAGGTGCTGACGATCCCGAATGCTTTGAGCGCCCTGCGTGTCGCCGGAGTTCCGGTGTTTTTGTGGCTCGTTCTGCAGCCCTACTTCGGCAACCCGAGTCTCGACGGATGGGCGATCGCTCTGCTGGTGGTCAGCGGCGTCACCGATTATCTCGACGGAAAACTGGCTCGCCGCTGGAACCAGATAACCCGCCTCGGTCAGATCCTGGATCCCGCGGCCGACCGGCTGTACACGATTGCCACGCTGCTGGCACTGGTCTTGCGGGATATCGTCCCCGGGTGGTTCCTGGCCCTGCTTCTCGCCCGTGACGTATTCATGACCCTCAACATCGCCACCCTGCGGAGGATCGGATACGGCCCCCTCAAGGTGAATTTCATCGGGAAAGCGGCCACCTTCAATCTCATGTACGCATTCCCCCTGCTCCTCCTGGCCGACGGGGGAGATGCGGCGGCTCACTTCGCGAGCATATTCGGATGGGCGCTGGCGATCTGGGGGGCCGGCTTGTACTGGTGGTCCGCGGCGCTTTACACGACCCAGGTGCGCATGCTGAGCTGCGCCGCGCCCAGGAGTCGGGCACGGCGCAGCTTTTCGAACTGACCAGAGTCAAGGACTGAAAGTCCCAAGGACTACAGGTCTCAAGGACACAGGACTACAGGACTACAGGACTACAGGACTACAGGACTACAGGAACGAGTTGATCTCGATCGTCTCGTCCCGGCCCGGGCCCACGCCGATCGCGGAGATCGGCGCGCCGGACATCTCCTCCAGCGCCTTGACGTAGGCCTGGGCGTTCTTCGGGAGGTCGGAGAACGACTTGGCCTTCGAGATGTCCTCGGACCAGCCGGGCAGCATCTCGTAGACCGGCTTCGCGTGGTGGAAGTCGGTCTGGGAGTACGGGAGTTCCTCGACGCGCTTGCCGTCGATCTCGTACGCCACACAGACCGGGATCTGCTCCCAGCCGGTCAGGACGTCCAGCTTGGTGAGGAAGAAGTCGGTCAGGCCGTTCACACGGGTCGCGTAGCGGGCGATCACGGCGTCGAACCAGCCGCAGCGGCGGTCACGGCCGGTCGTCACGCCCCGCTCGCCGCCGATGCGGCGCAGCGCCTCGCCGTCCTCGTCGAACAGCTCCGTCGGGAACGGGCCGGCGCCGACGCGGGTCGTGTACGCCTTGAGGATGCCGATCACACGGCTGATCTTCGTCGGGCCCACGCCCGCGCCCGTGCAGGCACCGCCCGCCGTCGGGTTGGACGACGTGACGAAGGGGTACGTGCCGTGGTCGATGTCCAGGAGGGTGCCCTGGCCGCCCTCGAAGAGGACCACCTTGTCGTCCTCCAGCGCCTGGTTGAGGACCAGGACGGTGTCGGCG
Source organism: Streptomyces sp. NPDC006385 (assembly GCF_040612485.1). Taxonomy (NCBI): domain Bacteria; kingdom Bacillati; phylum Actinomycetota; class Actinomycetes; order Kitasatosporales; family Streptomycetaceae; genus Streptomyces; species Streptomyces sp. NPDC006385. The sequence goes on along the minus strand of NZ_JBEXQG010000055.1, from coordinate 36,815 downwards.
ACGTACGGCTCGATCTTCGCGGCGTAGCCCAGCAGCTCCTCGACGACCTGCTCGACGGCGATCGCGCGGCGGTTGTAGAGCTTGGTGAGGATCTGGTTCTTGACGTCGAGGGCCGCCTCGACCTTCTGGGTCAGGATCGACTCGTCGTAGAGGTCCTGCACGCGGATGCCGACGCGGTTGATCTTGTCGGCGTAGGTCGGGCCGATCCCGCGACCGGTGGTGCCGATCTTCCGCTTGCCGAGGAAGCGCTCCGTCACCTTGTCGACCGTCACGTTGTACGGCGTGATGATGTGAGCGTTTCCGCTGATGAGGAGCTTGGACGTGTCGACGCCGCGCTCGTTCAGACCGCTCAGCTCGGAGAGCAGGACCGACGGGTCGACGACGACGCCGTTGCCGATGACCGGGGTGCACCCCGGCGAGAGGATTCCGGAAGGGAGCAGGTGCAGGGCGTACTTCTGATCACCCACGACGACCGTGTGGCCGGCGTTGTTACCACCTTGGTAACGCACCACGTAGTCGACGGAGCCGCCTAGCAGGTCCGTCGCCTTTCCCTTGCCTTCGTCACCCCACTGAGCACCGAGCAGCACAAGTGCGGGCACGCGCGTACACCCCTTCCGGGCGGGGCATGTCCAAGGTCAGGGGTGTACACGGAGGGTCTCCACCGTGTACACCACGATCGGCCGCGACCGTCGTTGGCCGCGCACCGTCGGACCGGATGGCCCCGGAATAGACGAAGCCCCTGGCGCAATAGCGCAAGGGGCTCTTGCACAAAGATGCTACCCGAGGAAGCGAGGCATGGCCGAGGTGGCGACTTTCGCGACGTCCGATCAGCTGCTCGTGGTGATCGATCCGATCGCTCGCAGGACGGACGGGGAGTCCGTCAGGATCGCGAAAGACGTGCTCAGCGCGGGTGCGGCGACGAAGGTGTGTCTGCCGGACGATCCGGACGAGTTCGCCCGCGCGCTGACCCGCAGGGGCTCGCGGCGGCCCGTGGTCGTGGGCGACGACCGGGCGCTGACCCGTGCGGTGACCCTGCTGCACCGGCAGCGGGAGCTGGCCGAATGCGTGCTGTCAGTGGTGCCGGTCGGCGCCGCGCTGTCGCTGGCCGAATCCCTCGGGGTGCCGACGGGGGCGGTGGCGGCGGCCCGGGCGGTGCTGGAGGGGGCGGAGCGGCGGCTGGATCTGCTCGTGGACGACAGCGACGGGGTCGTGCTGGGCGCGCTGCGGATCCCGCCGATACCCGACTTCGACGCCGAGCCGGCCGGGGCGACCGCGATGGGCGCGGCTGCCGGGCGGCCGTGGCTGCGGACGTGCCAGTCGCTCGTGCGGACCCTGGTGCCGGCGCGGGGCGTGTCCCCCGCTGGTTCCGGGCCGGCGCGGCTGCGGATCGAGGTCGACGGGGCGACGCTGGTGGACCTCGACCAGCCGGTGGAGGCGGTGTCGGTGACGCCGGGGATCGCCGGTGTGGCCGAGGTGGAGGTACGGCCGGCCTCGGTGGGGGCGGAGGCCGCACCGCTGCGGGCCGAGGGGCGAACGGTGACCGTGTCGGGGGCGCACTTCCGGTACCGGGCGGATGGCGAGGTGTCGGGGCCGGTGAGGACGCGGACGTGGGTGGTTCGGGAGGGGGCTTGGGGGCTTGTGGTGCCGGGGTCCTGAGTCAGGCATCGTCCTTCTTCTTGGGCCGATGGAACTCGGACGTGTCCAGGGGGCAGCCGAAGGGGTCCGGGATGGGGAGCTTCTCGCCGAACGGCTTGCTGATGTGGACCTTGTATCCCGTTGGTGTCGGGGACCCGTAGACGGTGGCCTGTTCCTCCTGCATGTCGAGAAGCAGGTAAACGGGAACGCCGGCTTTGGCGTAGACCTCGACCTTGCCGGTCAGGTCGTCTTTCCGAGTGGAGGGAGAAGTCAGCTCCGCGACGAAGCACAGGGCCTCACCGTCCAAGCGGTTGCTCTCCGTTTCGAAGGCCCGCTCATGCACAGCATGAATGTCCGGCCCGTACGCGCACGCGTCCCCCGGGAAGACATACAGCGTCGGCGTCCGGTCGAGCACGTACCCTTCGGGAAGGTACGGCTCCAACTGTTTGCACACCAGAAGCATCACGCGGTGGTAGTAGCCCTTCGACCACGGCGACACGACGATGTTTCCCGTGATGATCTCGGCCTTGAAGCCGTCCCGCAGGTTCAGCTCATCGAGGACGTCCAGCAGTTCCTCGTAGCCGTTGGGCTCGGTGCCGCTTATCGTCGGTCGCTCAGTCATCAACGTCATGATGCGCCCTCCCCTTGATGCAGACCAGCCACAACTCAGCGTAGCGACTCCGCTACGCCCGCGCGGTCGATCTCCCAAGTCGGAGATCAGCCCTGCCCGAAGGTCTTCTCGCGGTGCTCCCGCCAGCGCTCCATCATGGCCGCGACCTCAGTCTCGATGAACTCGAAGAAGGCGAGCGTCTCGGCCAGGCGGCGGCCCGCCGGGGTGTCGGGGCCCAGGCTGTGGACGCCCTCGCGCAGGGCGGTCTCCCACCGCTTGAGGACGGCTTCGCGGTTGGTCAGGGCCTCGTACCACTGGTCGCCGTGCACCCGGTAGCGCTCGCGGCGCGAGCCGGGCTCGCGCTCGCGCGACACCATGTGCGTCTGGGCCAGGTAGCGCACCGCGCCGGAGACCGCCGCGGGGCTGATCCGCAGCTGTTCGCTCAGTTCGGCGGAGGTCAGCACACCCTTGTCGGAGGCGAGCAGCGCGGCGAAGACCCGGGCGGCCATGCGCTGCATCCCGGCCTCGACGAGCTGCGCCGCGAAGGACTCCACGAACGCGGACACGGCCTCCGTGTCCCGGTCGGCCCCGGCTGATTCCGTCATGCCGCCATCCTATCGGGACTTTATACGCTTCCTTAACTTCACAAATTTCTGAAAGAAGCGTACGTTCTGAAGCATGACGAAGGCAAACACCGCCATCGAGGTGTCCGCACTCCACAAGTCGTTCGGCGGGACGCACGCGCTCGACGGTCTCGACCTGCACGTCGAGACCGGTGAGGTCCACGGCTTCCTCGGTCCCAACGGCGCCGGCAAGTCCACCACCATCCGGGTCCTGCTCGGCCTGCTGCGCGCCGACTCCGGCGGCGCGCGGGTGCTCGGCCGCGACCCCTGGGCCGACGCGGTGGAGGTGCACCGCCGGATCGCCTACGTCCCCGGCGACGTCACCCTGTGGCGCAACCTCTCCGGCGGCGAGGTCATCGACCTGTACGGCAGGCTGCGCGGCGGCCTGGACAAAAAACGCCGCGCCGAGCTGATCGAGCGGTTCGAGCTGGACCCGACGAAGAAGGGCCGCACGTACTCCAAGGGCAACCGGCAGAAGGTCGCCCTGGTCGCCGCGTTCGCCTCGGACGTGGACCTGCTCATCCTGGACGAGCCGACCTCGGGCCTGGACCCGCTGATGGAGGAGGTCTTCCAGCGCTGTGTGGCGGAGGAGCGGGAGCGGGGCCGGACGGTCCTGTTGTCCTCGCACATCCTCAGCGAGGTCGAGGAGCTCTGCGACCGGGTCAGCATCATCCGCAAGGGCCGTACGGTCGAGAGCGGTTCGCTCGCCGACCTGCGCCATCTGACGCGGACCAGCGTCACGGCCGAACTGGCGGGCCCGCCCAACGGGTTGTCGCAGCTGCCCGGCGTCCACGACCTCGACGTGCGGGGCCGTCGGGTCCGGCTCCAGGTCGACACCGACCGACTCGACGCCGTCCTGCGCTCGCTCAGCGACTCCGGGGTGCGGTCGCTGACGTCGACGCCGCCGACCCTGGAGGAGCTGTTCCTGCGGCACTACCAGGCGGACCTGAACGAGGTGGCCCGATGACCGCCACGGCTCTCGCGGTACGGCCGACGGGCTCGCGCCGACTGGCGGGCACCGGAACGCTGTTGCGCTTCGCGCTGCGCCGCGACCGGGTGATGATCCCGGTCTGGGTGGCGGTGAACGCGCTCATGATCCTCTCCATGCCGAACACGCTGGAGAACCTGTACGCCACCCCGGCCGAACGCGCCGACCTGGTGCGGGACACCGCGACCAACGCCTCCTTCCGCGCGCTGATCGGCCCGGTCTTCGACGACTCGATCGGCGCCCTGACGGCCTGGCGCGTCGGCGTGTACGCGGGCGCGCTCGCGGCCGTGGTCAGCCTCCTCCTCGTCGTACGGCACACCCGGGAAGAGGAGGAGAGCGGCCGCCAGGAACTGGTGGCATCCGGGGTGGTGGGGCGCAGGGCCTCCCTGACGGCGGCGCTGCTGACGGCGGCGGTCACGAACGCCGTACTGGCCCTGCTGGTGGCGGCCGGACTCGCCGGTCAGGGCGCCGCCGGGGCGCTGGCCCTCGGGCTCGGGCTCGCCGGAGTCGGCATGGTCTTCGCCACGCTGGCGGCGATCGTCGCCCAGTTCACTCAGAGCGCGCGGCTGGCGCGAGGGCTGACGGCGGGGCTGCTGGGCGCCGCGTTCGTGCTGCGCGCGGCGGGCGACTCGGCGTCGGACGACGGTTCCTCGGTGCTGACGTGGGTGTCGCCGCTGGGCTGGCTGGAGAACCTGCGTGCCTTCGCGGACGAGCGGTGGTGGGTGCTGCTGCTGTTCGCGGCGGCGGCTGGGGTCCAGGGCGTGGTGGCGTACGCACTCGCCGGGCGCCGGGACGTCGGCATGAGCTTCCTGCCCGCCCGGCCGGGCCCCGCCGAGGGCCGCCTCGGTACGGCGGGCGCGCTGGCCTGGCGGCTGCAGCGCGGCGGCTTGCTCGGCTGGAGCATCGGTTTCTTCCTCGCCGGGGTCGTCTACGGCGGGCTGACCGACGGGGTGGCCGACCTGGTCGGCGACAACGACAACGCGCGGGAGGTCTTCCAGCGGATGGGCGGGCAGTCGGGTCTGACGGACGCGTTCCTGGCGTCGATGGTCGGGATGCTGGGCCTGATCGCCGCGCTGTACGTCGTGGCGTCGGTGCTGCGGCTGCACGGCGAGGAGACCTCGATGCGGGCCGAACCGGTCCTGGCCAACGCGGTCGGCCGACTGCGCTGGGCCGCGGGCCATCTGGTGATCGCCTTCGCCGGGTCAGCCCTGATCATGCTGCTCGCGGGGCTGGGTTTCGCGGCCGGTTACGGCAAGCAGGTGGGTCCGATCCTGGGTGCCTGCCTGGTGCAGCTGCCGGCGGTGTGGGTCGTCGGCGGGTTGGCGGTACTGCTGTACGGGGTGCTGCCGCGGGCGGCTCTTGCCGCGTGGGGTGTCGCCGGGGCGGTGCTGCTGATCGGGTGGGTGGGGCCCGCCCTCGATGTTCCACAGGCGGTGCTGGATCTGTCGCCGTTCGGGCATCTGCCGAAGCTGCCGGGCGGAGGGATGGAGTGGGGGGCGGTGCTGGTCCTGTTGGGGCTGGCGGCGGCACTGGTCGCGGTGGGGCTGACCGGCCTGCGCCGCCGGGACATGACGACCTGACGGGTTCAGTCGACGTACTGCTTCAATTCCTCGGTGTCGAGTTCGATGCCGACCGGATCAGGGAGAGCAAACTTGTCGCCGAGCCTGGCCACGTGGATGTCCTGGTAGCCGAACTCCGGGTTCGGGTTGCTGTGCACAAGGACCGAGAGGTTCTCCCGGTCGATCAGCAGATAGACCGGGATGCCCGCCTCAGCGTACGCCCGGGGCTTGTCCACGCGGTCGCGTTTGTGGGTGTCCGAGTCGTACGACGTGATCTCTACGGCCATCAGCACGCCGTCGGGGTCGGTCCAGTCGCCTTCGCGGTTGAAGTAGCCCACAGGTGCAAGCACGGCGTCAGGCAGCGCGCGACCCTTCCGGTATGCCTCCACCTTCAGCCCTTGGTTCGCTACGTAGAGCGTGAGTTCGGGCCGGGCCCGCTTGCACTCGAAGACCAGCCACATCGCGATCTCGCCATGCCTGGCGTCCGCCACTTTCTTGACCTCGATCCGTCCGCCGATGAACTCGAAGCTGACGGTCTCGTCCTCACGGGCAGCGAATTCGGCGATCCGCTCGAACACGTCCACCGACATCTGATCTGACGCACGCTCTGCCATAACCGTCATGGTGCCTCCCTTCGCAGGCAGGCACCAGCTTGACGAGCCGCCGACGACCATCGATCGGGATTCGCTCAGCGATCATTCGAACGAGTGATCACCCCACCTCGACGCGCAACCCCTCCAACCCCCGGATCACAAAGTTCGGCTTCCGCTCCGGCTCCGCCGCCAACCGCAGCGTCGGCGCCTTCTCCAGCAGCGCCGCCATCGACGCCGCGAGCTCGATCCGGGCCAGCGGAGCCCCGATGCAGTAGTGGATGCCGGCGCTGAAGGAGATGTGCGGGTTCTCCTTGCGGGTGAGGTCCAGGCGGTCGGGGGTGTCGAAGACCTCCGGGTCATGGTTGGCGGAGCCGAACAGCATGGCGATCTCCGCGCCGCGCGGGATCGTCGTGCCGGCGATCTCGATCTCGTCCAGGACCCAGCGTTCGAACAGCTGGAGCGGGGTGTCGTAGCGCATCAGCTCCTCGATCGCCGAGGGGATCAGGGAGTGGTCGGCGCGCAGGGCCGCCAGCTGGTCCGGGTTGCGGAACAGCGCCCACCAGCCGTTGACCGTGGCGTTCACGGTGGCCTCGTGGCCGGCGTTGAGGAGCAGGACGGCCGTGGAGATCATCTCCTGCTCGGTGAGCCGGTCGCCCTCGTCGTACGCCGCGATCAGGCCCGAGATCAGGTCCTCGCCCGGTTCCGCGCGGCGGGCCGCGATCAGCTCCCGCAGGTAGTCCGAGAACTCGACCGACGCGCGCACCGCCTTCGTCGCCGTCTCCTGCGACGGGTTCAGCTCGTACATCCCGCAGATGTCCGCCGACCAGGGCCGCAGCTGGGCCCGGTCCGACTCCGGGATGCCCAGCATCTCGGCGATCACCGCGACGGGCAACGGCTCCGCCACGTCCGTCAGCAGGTCGCCGCCGCCCTTCCCGACCAGCGCCGACACCAGGTCCCCGGCCAGCCCCCGCACATACGGCTTCAGCCGCTCCACGGTGCGCGGCGTGAACGCCTTCGACACCAGCCGCCGGATCCGCGTGTGGTCCGGCGGCTCCAGGTCGAGCATCCCGTGATCGTTGAGGACGTGGAACGGCTCGTGCTCCGGCGGCGGCGCCGTCCGCCCGAACTCCTCATGCGTGAAACGGTGCTGGTACGTCCGCCCCAGCCTCCGGTCCCGCAGCAGCACCGAGACGTCCGCGTGGTGCGGCACCAGCCACTGGTTCGTGGGCTCGAAGAAGTGCGCCCGGCCCCGGGCACGCAGTTCGGCGTAGGCGGGGTACGGGTCGGCGAGGAACGCCGGGTCCCAGGGGTCGAAAGCGAGGTCGCAACGAGCTGCCATGCACGGACGTTAGACCGCCGTCCCCCTCCCTGACCAGGGGCCTAGGCCGCGCCGAAGTCGGGAAGGGTGACCGAGCCGTCCTCGGCGAGCGGGAACCCGGGGTTGTGGGCGACCTCCCAGGCGTGCCCGTCGGGGTCGACGAAGGCGCTGGAGTAGAACCCGACGGCGTTGACCGCAGCGGGCTTGGTCACGGTGCCACCGGCCCCTTCCACCGCCGCGAGCAGCGCGTCGACCTCCGCCTCCGACCGGACGTTGTGCGCGAGGACGATCCCCCCGAAACCGCCCCCCGCCCCGAGCTCCAGACCGCAGTCCCGCGCCAGCTTCTCCCGGCCCCACAGGACCAGTCCCAGGCCGCCCGCCTGGAAGAAGACGGTCTCCTCGACCTCCTGCCCCCGCCAGCCCAGGGCCTCGTAGAAGGCCTTGGCCCGGGCGAGATCGGAGACTCCCAGCGTGATCAGGGTGATGCGCTGTTCCATCCCCTCACGGTAGCCCCGGCGCCTCAGCCCGGCGTGACCAACCGCGCCTCGTAGGCGAACACCGCCGCCTGCGTACGGTCCCGCAGGCCCAGCTTCACCAGGATCCGGCTGACGTGGGTCTTGATCGTCGACTCGGCCACCACCAGCCGCTCGGCGATCTCCGCGTTCGACAGGCCCTGCGCGATCAGCACCAGCACCTCCGTCTCCCGCTCGGTCAGCTCCCCGTACGCCGCGTGCGCGGAGGACATCAGGCGCGGGCCGTCGGACAGCTTCGAGAACTCCGTGATCAGCCGCTTCGTGACCGAGGGGGCGAGCAGCGCCTCGCCGGCCGCGACCACCCGTACGCCGTCGGCGAGCTGGCGTGCCGAGGCGTCCTTCAGCAGGAAGCCGGAGGCTCCCGCGCGCAGCGCCTGGTACACGTACTCGTCGAGGTCGAAGGTGGTGAGCACCAGCACCTTCGCCGCGCCGTCGGCCGCGACGATCTCCCGGGTCGCCTCGATGCCGTTCAGCTCCGGCATGCGGATGTCCATCAGCACCACGTCGGGGCCGAGTTCCCGCACCCGTTCCACCGCCTCGCGGCCGTTGACGGCCTCACCCACGACCTCGATGTCCGGCATCGCGTTCAGCAGGACCGAGAAGCCCTCGCGCACCATCATCTGGTCGTCCGCGACGAGCACACGGATCGTCATGAGCCGTCCTCTGCCGTCGTGGTGACCGGCAGGAACACCGTCACCTCATAGCCGCCGTCATCCGTCCGGCCCGCCGTCATCTCGCCGTTCAGCATGGAGACGCGCTCCCGCATGCCCGTGATGCCGTGCCCCGCACCGGGCGAGGGCTTGATCAGGGCCGGGGCGGGCGGCGGGCCGTTGACTATGCGCAGGCCCAGGCCGCCGAGGACGTACCCGATCTCGACGCGGGCGCTCGCGCCGGGCGCGTGGCGCAGGCTGTTGCTCAGTGCCTCCTGCACGATCCGGTACGCCGACAGCTCCACCCCGGGCGGCAGCTCGCGCGCCGCGCCGGTCACCGCCTTCTCGACGGTCAGCCCGGCGTCCCGCACATTCGCCAGCAGGGCGTCCAGGTCGCCCAGGGTGGGCTGCGGGGCGTCCGGGGCCTCGTAGTCCTCGGCGCGGACGACGCCCAGGACGCGGCGCAGTTCGGTGAGGGCCGCCACCGCGTTCTCCCGGATGGTGGCGAAGGCCCGCTCCAGCTCCGGCGGCGGGTTCTCCACCCGGTAGGGGGCGGCCTCCGCCTGGATGGCGACGACCGACATGTGGTGGGCCACCACGTCGTGCAGCTCGCGGGCGATCGTGGTGCGCTCCTCCAGCAGCGTGCGCCGGGAGCGCTCCTGCGCGGTCTCGGTCCGCTGGGCGGTGACCTCCTGCTTCGCCTCGCGGCGTATGTGCCAGACGGCGACGCAGAGCAGGATCATCGCGGAGAAGACCAGCATGGGAGCGGTGTTCGTGCCGTAGTAGTAGTCGGCGCCGAATCCGGCCTCCAGCACGAGGCCGTACACCGCCGTCAGTGCCCACATCCACGCCGCCGTACGCGGCCTGGTGCGCACGGCCACGACCGTCAGCACCGTCAGATGGCAGGCGAACGCGCCGGGCATCCACGGCCAGTCGCCCCAGCTTCCGCCGAGCAAGGAGACGACGGGGGTGGCGGCCATGGACAGCCAGAACGCCCCGACGGGCCGCATCATCGTCAGCAGGACGGGGATCACGCAGAGCGGAACGAGCAGCAGGGCCGGGCCGTTGTTGTCGACGCCGGCGATGGCCATGGTGAGCAGCGCCGCCGCGGCGATCACGGCGTGCGGTGTCCAGGCCGCGTACTCCCGCATGCGGTCGGGCAGGCGCCGGGTCAGTGGGCCGTCCACGCGCATGCGGTGCAGCGGACGGTAGGCGAAGGCGTTGTGGAAGAGGTCCTGTCGCAGCCCGTGCAGGGCGTCCGCGGCCAGCCGGAACTCCGGGCTGCGCGGCTTGGCCTCGTCCTCCGGCTGCGGAGTCGGCATCTGGGTCGTCTCGGTCACGTACAGAACCGTAGGCGCAGGACGCTGTCGCGGTCGTCCCCAGTGAGAAGGGTTCCCGCAGGTCCGTCTCAGGTACTACGGGTATCACCGCAGGTCGTGCCAGGCGAGGCGGTCCCTCCCCGCCGGGCAGGGCGCGCGGGCGTGCGTCCAGTCCCCGCGGGCACTGGACGCACGGTCCCTGGGGGCCGCGGCCATCCCTGCGGGCAGGCGCCCGGAACTCTGGGGGCTGCGACCGTCCCCGCAGGCACGCACCCGGACCCAGCAAGCGGCGACCGCCCCCGCGGGCACGCGCCCGGCAGCGCTCGGTCCGCTCAGTACCCGGCGGGCCGTACCAGCCCCGACTCGTACGCGAACACCGCGGCCTGCGTCCGGTCCCTGAGCCCGAGCTTCACCAGGATGCGGCCCACGTGGGTCTTCACGGTCTGCTCGGCCACGACGAGACGCTCGGCGATCTCCGCGTTCGACAGGCCCTGGGCGATCAGGGCGAGGACCTCGGTCTCCCGTTCGGTCAGATCGCCGACGCGCTCCTTGAGCGGGGCGCGGGGCCGGTCGTCCAGGCGGGAGAACTCGGCGATCAGGCGCCGGGTGATGCCGGGCGCGAGCAGTGCGTCGCCGGCCGCCACGACCCGGACCGCCTCGGCCAGTTGGTCGGCGGAGGCGTCCTTCAGCAGAAAGCCCGAGGCGCCCGCGCGCAGCGCCTCGTACACGTACTCGTCGAGGTCGAACGTCGTCAGCACCAGCACCTTGATGTGCGGTGTCTCGGCGGTGATGCGGCGGGTGGCCTCGATGCCGCCGAGTTCCGGCATGCGGATGTCCATCAGGACGACGTCGGGGGTGAGTTCGGCGACCTTCGCGACCGCGTCCAGGCCGTCGACCGCCTGGCCGATCACGTCGATGTCGGGCTTGGTGTTGAGCAGCACGGTGAATCCCTGCCGGACCATCTGCTGGTCGTCGGCGATGAGTACGCGGATGGGGCTGCTCGTCATGCGGTGCCGTCCTCGGTCGGGTCGTTGGCGTGCCTGGAATGGTCGGGAACGTAGCCGAGACCCTCGGCGCGCTGGTGCGCGGGAAGGTACGCGCTCACCACATAGCCGCCGTCCTTCGAGGGGTACGCCGACAGGGCGCCGCCGAGCATCGCGGCCCGCTCCCGCATGCCGAGCAGTCCGTGCCCCGTGCCCTGCGAGGGCGGCGCGGGCCGCTCGGGCCGTGAGTTGGTGATGCGCAGGGTCAACCCGTCGTAGTCGTACGCGACGGCGACGCGGGCGACGGCGCCGGGAGCGTGGCGCAGGATGTTGCTCAGCGCCTCCTGCACGATCCGGTACGCAGACAGCTCCACGCCGGGCTGGAGCGGGCGGCGCCGGCCGGTGATCTCGACGGTCACGGTGAGTCCGGCGGCACGGGTGTTCTCCACGAGCGCCTCCAGCCGGTCGAGGGTGGGTTGCGGGGCGTGGGGGGCGGAGGCGGTGCCGGTGCCGGTCATGTCGTGGGTGTCCGGGGCGTCGGGGTGTTCCGAGCGCAGGACTCCGAGGACGCGGCGCAGTTCGGTCAGGGCTTCCAGGGCGTTCTGGCGGATGCCCTCGAGGTTCTCCTTCAGCTCGTGGGAGGGGTGCTCGACGAGGTGGGGCGCCACCTGGGCCTGGATGGAGATGACCGACATGTGGTGGGCGACCACGTCGTGCAGTTCGCGGGCGATACGGCTGCGTTCCTCAAGGAGGGTGCGGTGGGCTCGTTCCGCCGCGGTGAGGGTCTCCTGTGCGACGAGTTGGGTGCGGGCTTCCTTGCGGCCGCGCAGGGCTGTGCCGACCAGGACGGCCACGGCGAAGACGCCGACCGCCACGGTGCCGGTACTGGAGTGGTTCTGGGCGCGGATGACGGCCTGGAGGACGAAGGTCGCCAGTCCCGTCGTGGCGAGGGCGGCGACGGCGTTGCGGGTGGGGACGCGGAGGGCGAGGAGCAGGAAGACGGCGGCGTGGGCGATGACCGCGGGGGTGCTCCAGGGCCAGTTGGGGCCGGGAAACGGGATCTCCGCCAGGTGGGGGCGGACGGCCAGGGCGGTGACGATCGTCGCCGCGAGGCTCAGGGCCCAGGCCAGACCGGGTCGCCACAGGGCCAGGACCAGGGTGAGGCCTTGGGCGAAGCCGGCGAGCAGGCCATGGGTGGTGGCCAGTTCGTAGCTGGTGCTCAGGTCGTTGCCGCCGGCCAGGGAGACGCCCAGGGCGATCCAGGTGGTGAGGAAGATGGTCAGCCAGCGCACCCAGGATGTGCCGAAGGGTTTGCGGAGGTGGTGGGTGAGGGAGCGTTCGGTGGGGGCGGGTGGGGTGGGGGCAGGCGGGGCGGGGGCGGGTGGGGTGGGGTGCTCCTCCTCTTCGTTCACGTCGCCAACCCTAGGCACGGTGCTGTGCCTTCCTGTCCCCGCTTTGCGGTGTGGCATGGGAGAGGATCACTCGCGAGCTGCGGTTTCTCGGGCGGCGCGGGCCTTGCTCGTAGGGGCGGAACGCCGTCCAGCACAGGGCCAACGCGCCGGTGAACAGGGGGAGCCAGGCCAGACGGGCCGCCACCCAGCCGAGATGGTCGGGGACGGTGTGCAGGCCGGGGAGGTGACCTGCCGTCAGGGCCGTTGCGGTGGTGGCCATCAGGGCCGTCTGGTGCCAGAGGAAGACCGTCATCGCGGAGAGGTTGAGCAGGGCCACCGCCGCCCAGGCCAGGGGCCGGCGCATCGCCCGGCGCAGGGGCTCACGCAGGAGCAGCGCCAACCCGCACTGGGCCAGGCCGAAGGTGACGGCGGCCAGCGTCGGCGGGTCGAGGTTGGAGACGCCGGCGCCGGGGACGCCGACCATGGACGCCGGGTAGCCCGCCCCGGCGACCAGCGCCGCCGTCACCGTCGCGCCGCCCGTCAAGAGGATCCAGCCCGCGCGGCGGCGCTCCAGCTCGCCCCGGGTCCAGGCCGCGCCCAGGGTGTACGGCACCAGCCAGCCCGCCGCCACGTTCACCCAGCCGAGCCAGGCGGGGGCGCCCAGGCCGAAGCGGAGGAGGTCCACATGGAGGACGACGGCCAGGGGCCAAAGGGGGTTGAGACGCAGGAGAAGGGGCGTCGCCGCCGTCAGCGCCGCGAAGACCAGGAGGAACCACAAGGGGGACAGGGCCAGTTTGACCAGCGTGCGGATCGTGTCGGGGTCCGTGCCCGAGAGGAGCAGGAGAACCGACGTCACCGTCCACAGGGTGAGGACGACCGCCACCGGCTTGAACAGGCGGGACAGCCGGGACGTCAGCCACTGTCCGTACGTCGTCCCGCGGGCTCGGGCCGAGGCGTGGCCACGGGTCGCCACATGGCCGCCCACCAGGAAGAACACCGCGAGGGTCTGGAAGACCCAGGAGACCGGGGCCAGCCAGGGCATGTGGTGGAGCGGGCTCGCGGTGCGCAGACCGGTTCCTCCGTCCGCCACCAGGGCCGTGACCAGCCAGTGGCCCAGGACGACGCCGAGGATGGCGAAGGCCCGCAGGGCGTCGACCGCCCGGTCGCGTCCGGCGGGGGTGGCGGCGTCCACGCGGGCGGCGCCCCGGCGTAGTCCCTTCCACGCGCCGCGCAGACGGCCTTCGGCGGCCGAAGAAGAGGAAGAGGAAGAGGACGAAGACGATGACGAAGACGAAGACGAAGACGAAGACGAAGACGACGAAGGATGGGACAAGGGCTCAGCCACGGGTCACCTCCGAGGTCTCGCCCAGGACGATGCGGGTCAGGTTCGCCAGGGACGTCGAGCCCGGCCTGAAGTAGTCGCTGTGGCCGCCGTCGCCCGCCGCGAAGACCCGGGCGCCGAAGGACGGGGACAGCGGGTCGGTACCGAAGCCGACCGTCGTGCCGGGCAGGTCCAGCCGGACGTGCGGGACCCCCGCCACCCAGTCGGCACTGCCGCGGGCCGCCCAGACGCGGGCCGGGGTGTGCAGTTCCGCGGTGGTGTCCGCGCCCGTGCCGGGGCTGCCGATCAGCGCGATGTCGTCCACGTCCAGGTGGGAGGCCGCGCGGCCGCAGACCACCGAACCGTAGGAGTGGCAGAGCAGGGATATGCGCGGCCTTCCGTCGGCCCGCCCGTCCGGTCCGTCGTCCGGGAGGGCACGCAACTGCCTTATGAACTCCCGCAGCTTCGGAGCCGCCTGCTCGGCTCGGCCTGTCGTCGTGACCGTGGTGCTGACCGTGGCCGGGGTCTCGTAGCCGAGCCAGGCGGCCACGGCGATGCGGGTGCCCCGCGGGGCCTCCCGGGTCAGCCGTTCGTAGAGGGCCTGGGCGGCGGCGCGGAAACGGTCGTACGTGTCGACGGACGTGTCGGAACCCGGGACCAGCACCGCGATGCGGTCCGCGGCGGCCAGGTCGCCGAAGACCTCCGTCGCGAGGCCGGAGCCGCGGCCGTCGAAGGAGAGGAAGTGGCGGGACGGGTCGGCCATCGCTCGGTCGGCGGCGGCCCGTTCACGGTCGCCGTGCGCCGCGGCCATGCGGGACGCCTCGGCGGCGTTGGCGCGGTTGGCGGCGTACGTCTCGTCCAGCGTCGCCGCCGTCACCGGTGCGAGGGCGGCCGGGGCCGGGGCGGGGATCTCGGGGCGCGCGGCACCGGACAGCGGAACGACCACGGCACCCGTGATCAGGGCGGCGAGGAGAGCACGGCGCCATCTGCCGGTGCGGTGCGTCCTGTTCGGCTCACCGGGCTCGCCCGGCTCATCTGGCCTACCCGGCTCACCCGACCTGCCGGGCTCACCCGGCCTACCCGGCTCACCTGGCCTACCCGGCTCACCCGGCTCACCCGGCTCACCCGGCTCATGCGCCCTGCCCCCCGACGCGCCTGCCTCGCCGACCCCCGTCGTGCGCCCCATGGTCGTCATCCCTCCCAGCCCGCCCGGCCATCGGGCTTGCCTGCAGGGGAAGTTACGGACCCGGACTCGTCATCCGCGTCCCGCCAGGGAGCTCACCTGCGCCGTAGCTCTGAAGTACTACGGGTATGAAAGGGGCGACCAGGGGCGACCAGGGGCGAGAGGCAGGAGGCAGCTCACTCCCCGCACACGAGCCCCCTCACCACGCCAACTGCCCCAGCTCCTCCGCCACCACCGCACACGCGTCCGCCGCCGGATCGATCAGCGCGAAGTGCCCGACGTCCTCCAGCAACGTCAGCCCGACGACCTCCCCCGCCTTCGCCGCCGCGTCCGCGTACGACTCGGCGACCGCCTGCGGGACGACGGTGTCCGTGCGGCCCTGGACGAGCGTCGTCGCGATGCCGGTCGGGAGCAGGAGCGCGGGGTCGGCGTACGGCTGACGCTCGACGAACTTGTCGGCCCCTCCGAGGAGTTGGCGTGCGGCGCCCTGGCAGACCTCCAGCTTGTCGGCGACCGAGAAGTCGGCGATCGGGGCGAGGGCGACCACACCGCGCAGGGGCGCGGGGCGGGCGGTACGCCAGGGGGCGTCGGCGGGCAGGACATGGCGGGCCGCCGCCCACAGGGCCAGGTGGCCGCCGGCCGAATGACCGGCGAGCACGATCCGGCGCGGATCGGCCTGCGGCAGCGTCTCCCGTACGAGCGCGGGCAACGCGTCCAGCGCGGCGGCGACATCGTCGAAGGTCTCCGGCCAGCGCCCGGCGACCGGCCCCGCGCCCCCACCCGAACCCGAGACGCCCTCACCCGCCCCCCGCCGATACTCCACGTTGGCCACGGCGAACCCCCGTCGCGCCAGGAAGTCCGCGAACGGCGTGACATGCCGACGGTCGTACGTGGCACGCCACGCCCCGCCGTGCAGCAGGACGACCAGGGGGGCCGGGCCGCCCGGGCCGGACTCGCCGCGCGGCGCGTAGAAGTCGATCACCTGATCGGGGTGGTCACCGTACGAGGCGATGGCATCGGGGTCGACGGGCGGGTGCGAGAAGGCCGACTTCTCCTCGGCGGCGGTCCGGGCTGCTGCGACGTCGTCCGGCATGCTCCAACCTCTCAGTGACGAAACGTAATTGGACGGAAACGGTGGGGCGGACCAGGTGGGAGTTCGGCCGTTGGCGGGGACGGTACCAGGCCGGTGACGTGGGCGGACACGGGGATGTCACGCTCGGTGAGGGTTAAACGGTTCTGCTGTTCCGTTATGCTGGCAGCGCGTACGCGCGTGCACCAAGGAGGCCGATATGTCCGCCGAACCCGGCACCGTACGTCCCGGAGGGCGTACCGCGCGTGTCCGTGCGGCCGTGCTGCGGGCGGCCGGGGACGTGCTCGCGGAGCGGGGGCTCGACAGCCTCGACCTCGCGGACGTCGCCCGGCGCGCGGACGTGGGCAAGACGACCGTGTACCGGCGGTGGGGCTCGGTGACCGGGCTGGTGGCCGACCTGCTCGCCGACATGGCCGAGCAGTCCCTGCCGCGCGAGGAGACCGGGTCCGTGCTCGGCGATCTGCGGGCCAACGCCGCGCTGGTGCAGCGGACGCTGGCGGATCCACGGCAGGGCGCCCTGTTCCGCGCCGTCATCGCCGCGGCGACGTGCGACGAACGTACGGCGCGGGCGCTGCGACGCTTCTACGAGGTGCGGGTCGCGCAGTGGGCGCCGTGCGTGGAACAGGGCGTCGCCAGGGGGGAGTTGCCCGCCGGGACGGACGCCGAGGCGGTCGTACGGGCGGTGTCGGCGCCCCTCTACCACCAGTTGCTGACGACCGGGGTGATCCCCGACGCCCCCGCCGCGGAGCGCGCCGCGCGGGCCGCGCACGCGGCTGCCGTGGCGGGGGTGTACGTCGGTTAGCGCAGCACGTCCCCCAGCAGCCGCGCCGCCCGTTCCACGTCCGCGAACCCGACGTACAGCGGCGTGAAGCCGAACCGCAGCACATCGGGATGCCGGAAGTCGCCCACGACCCCTCGCTCGATGAGCCGCTTCATGACGTCACCGGCGTTCTCGCAGCGCAGGGCCACCTGGCTGCCGCGTTCGGCGTGGGCCACCGGGGTCAGCGACTCCACCCGCCCCTCCCCCACGTACGCCCCCACGCACTCCAGGAAGAAGTCCGTCAACGCCAGGGACTTGGCCCGCACCGCCTCGATCGACACGCCGTCCCAGACGTCCAGCGCGGCCTCCAGGGCGAGCATGGACAGGATGTCCGGCGTGCCGACCCGCCCGCGCAGCGCGCCCGCCGCCGGTTCGAAGTCGCCTCGCATGCCGAAGGGGTCGGCGTGGGAGTTCCAGCCGGGCAGCGGCGAGTCGAAGCAGTCCTGCAGATCGCCACGCACGTACAGGTACGCCGGGGAACCCGGGCCGCCGTTCAGGTACTTGTACGTGCAGCCGACCGCCAGGTCGACGCCGTGCTCGTCCAGCCCCACCGGCAACGCGCCCGCGCTGTGGCACAGGTCCCAGACGGCCACCGCGCCCGCCGCGTGCACGGCGGCGGTGAGGGACGGCAGGTCGTGCAGCCGGCCGGTGCGGTAGTCGACGTGGTTGAGCAGGACGGCGGCGGTACGGCCGCTCAGCGCACCCGGCACCTCTCCGGGCGCCACCGGCCGCAGCGTACGACCGGTCATCCGCGCCGCCGACTCGGCGATGTACCCGTCCGTGGGGAAGGTCGTCGCGTCGACGAGGATCTCGTCCCGGTCAGGGTCGGCCATCCGCACCGCGGCCACAAGTGCCTTGAAGACGTTGACACTTGTCGAGTCGCCCACCACGATCCGGCCCGGCGCCGCCCCGACGAGCGGGGCGATCCGGTCGCCGATCCGCTCGGGCGCGGTCCACCAGCCGCTCTCGTCCCAGGACCGGATGCGCAGCCGGCCCCACTGCCGCCGTACGACGTCCTCGACCCGCCCCGGCACGTTCGCGGGCAGGGCGCCGAGCGAGTTGCCGTCGAGGTAGACGACCTCGTCGAGCACGAACTCCGCGCGCTTGGCGGCGAGTTCGTCGGCTTGGTCGAGTTTCTCGGCCTGCATGGCCAGTTCGGCCTTCGTGACGAGTTCGACCTTGGCGGCGTGTTCGATGGTGGCGGCGTGTTCGACATTGGCGGCGCGCTCCGTCCGCTCAGACATGGGACCTCGCCGTCCACAGCTCCGGGAACACATTCTTCTGCGCCCGCTTCTCCAGCCAGGCGACCCCGGCCGAACCGCCCGTACCGGCCTTGGCGCCCATCGCGCGCCGGGTGGCGACCAGGTGGTCGTTGCGCCATCGCCACACCAGTTCGGCGACGTCGGTCAACGCCTCGCCCAGGCGGGTGAGTTCGGCGTTCTGGTCGCCGGAGTAGATCGCGGTCCAGGCGGCCTCGACCGCCTCCGAGGGCTCGTACCGCCGCGAGACGTCGCGCTTCAGCACGGCCTCGGGGATCGCGCAGCCGCGCCGGGCGAGGAACCGCAGCACCTCGTCGTACAGGCTCGGCTCGTGCAGCGCCTTCTCCAGTTCCGCGTGGACGCGTGGTGCACCGCGGTGCGGGACCAGCATGGACGCGGACTTCTCACCGAGCAGGAACTCCATACGGCGGTACATCGCCGACTGGAAGCCGGAGCCCTCGCCGAGGGCGCTTCGGTACGAGTTGAACTGGGCCGGCGTGAGCTGGCCGAGCGGCGTCCAGGAGGCGTTCAGGGCCTCCAGTTCCCGTACGGAACGCTTCAGGGCGTCGATCGCCACGCCCACGCGGTCCTCCCGCAGGGCGTGCGCCGCGGTCTCCCACTCGTGGACGATGACCGCGAACCACAGCTCCATGACCTGGGTCGTGACCAGGAAGACCATCTCTCCGGGATCGCCGGCCGAGGAGCCGGCCCGCGGGGCGGGCCGGAGGCCGGCGGGTGGTTCGGCCTCGAATTCGGTTCCTCTTTCCGGGGGTTGGGGTCAGAGAATGGCTGGCTAGGTGGGAGGGGGTTCCCTCGTGGTCCTGACGGGCCTTTTCTGTGGTTTCTCGACGGGTTTTCAGGTTTCCCGGCGGGTGTTTCTCTGCGGGTGTTCCTGATTTCCCGTGCTGCCTGATCATTCTAAGGGCTGGAGCCCTTGAAATTCAAGCTGTGCAGCGGAACTTGACGGGGCTTCCGCTCCCCCGGGCCGGGGCTGCTCCGGCGGGGGCCGGGCCGCCCTCTGTACGGGCTCTAGCCGCAGCTTACAGGGGTCATGGCAGTCAGGGAAGGGGATCCCGGGGTGCGGCCGTCACGGGGCCGCATGCGGCGATCCGGGGCGCGTGCGGGGGTGGCGTTAGATTCGCCTTCCGGGAATTGGCGGGGTGTTAGATCCGGAGCATCCGGGGCGTTAGATCCGGGGCCGTTCCAAGCGTCGGCACGCGGGCGGGGCGTTAGATTCGCCGGTCAGTGCGGGGAGCCTTTCCGGGGGCGTTAGATTCGCGTTCGGGGGGTTCGTGGCGGGTGTTAGATCCGGGGTTGCGTGAGGCGGGGCGGGTGGCTTCGGAGGGGTCGGGGTGAGGCGGTGGCGGGGGGTCCGGGTGGGGGCGGGGGTGACCGCCGAGAGGTGGGGTGGCGGGGTGAGGTTTCTAGTTGGGGGCGGGTTTGGTTGAGCGTGTGGGGGTGATCCCGTTCCGGGTGTTGCGTATTCGCGTTTCGATGTGTACTGTAGTTATCACGAGGTCGGGGGAACGAAGAACCGGCCGAGAACCACACCACCTGAACCCTGTTGGAGGGGATCTTCATGTCCGGCACCCAGACGTTCACCACCCCGGCCGGTAACACCTACGCCTACACCGTCGAGGCCGGCGAGAACGGCGAGGCCGTCTACGACCTGTCCCAGGTCTTCCAGGACGGCGTGTTCCCGATCGGCTCGGTCGTGGTCCACCCGAACTGGGAGCTGTTCCCGGCCGTCAAGGGTCTGCTGAACGTCCAGTTCGGCAAGGGCAGCCCGGAGGACCGGCACGGCCGGACCGACCTCCCGATGCTCGGTGACGGCGATCTGCCGTACGTCGTCGGCTCCCACCTGGTCAACCCGGCGGACCTGACCGCCGAGACCGACGGCGAGGGCGCGGCGCTGCTGAAGTTCCGCAAGCGGATGCTCGGGGCGGCGTTCCCGACCAACTCCCCGGCCGAGAGCGCGAGCCAGGAGACGTTCGAGAAGGTCCGGGACCTGGTGACCGGTCTGGTCAAGGTCTACCAGGCCGACAAGGACACCGAGGCGCGCGAGGCCGCGTACGAGAACTTCCTCAACGGCAAGCGCGCGGAGGCCGTCGAGGCCGAGATCGGCAAGCTCGACGGCAGGGTCCAGGCGCTCATGATCCAGCGCGCCGCGCTGGTCGAGAAGCTGAACCGCTACAAGGCCGCCTGAGCCCCCACCAACCGCCCGGCGGCCCCAACCCCCCACCCCAGGGCCGCCGGGCCCCACACGCCCGGCCCCCGGCCCCCACACCCCCTCCACCAGCCCGGGGGCCGGGCACCCAACACCACACAGCCGCGCGGTACACGCAAGGAGCCCCCGATGACTCGCCCCTCCTTTACCACCCGAGAACTCGAACTCCTCGATGAAGCGCTTGGAGCGCTGAGTGAGATAGCGGGTGAGGCGCTCACTGATGAGGCAGAGACGGAACTTGAAGCCTTGAGCTTCAAGATTCGCCATCTGGGGCCGAAGCCGACGTGCCCCGGGTGGGGCGAGGAGTGCAGCAACGAGACGGAGGGGTCCGACCTCTGCCCCGACTGCCTCATGGCGCGGCTGAACGCGCAGTCCCCCCGAATTCCTCTCTGACTCGTCCCCGCCCGGTGCGGGCGGCCCTATCCCCAAGGGCCGCCCGCACCCCACCACCGGCCCCGCCCCACCAACCCGCCTACCTGGGAGCACTGATGAACCGGAAGATCGGACGCAGGACCGGAATCGTTCTAGGTGCCTTGCTCGGGGGCATCGCCCTTGGCCTTACCTGGTTCGCGTTCCAGGTCTCTATGGACGCTGTGCGCGCCATGCCGGACTTCGGCGCTGTCGCTCCCCCGGGACACAGCTGCCGATAGGGGGTCGCTTCCCACCGGGAATCGGCTCCCACAGGCCGCCCGTGTCGCTCCCGCACGCCCACGGGCTCCGGGCAGTGCAGGCGACAGACACGGGCGGCCCCTGACCGCTACAGATCCCTTGCAGATGGAGAGGACACCCCATGGCCACCGACAAGCTCACCGACCTGCTGGCCCGCGCGGCTGACGGCGACGCCGAGGCCGCCGCCGCGTTCCTGCGAGCGCGGGCGGTCCGGGCCCGCGCGGCGGATCGCGTCACCTGTAGCGCACGGGTTGCCGCTCTGCGGATGATCCGCGCGGACCGGTAGGCCCCTCTGCCCGACCCCCGCCCCTCCTGACGCGCGCCCCTCCCCCACCTCCTTTGCGCGCGCCCCGCTCAGCGTTTCGCTGGGCGGGGTCGCTTGCGTTCCGCGCCGATCTACGACGGCTCAGCTCCCCGGCCCACTCGAACCTCGGACCCCGTCTCGGCCTCCTGGCTCCTGTGGCTCGTGGTCCTTCGCGTTTCCCGTTCCTCTGTCCGTCTCCGGTCTCGTGTTCTGTCTGTCTCTCGTGTGGTCGTTGTCCCCTGCGGCTGTCCTCTATCTCCTCACCTCTTGCGCTTCTGGGTTCTTCGTCTCGCTTGCTGTTGTCGTCTAACTGCTCTCGCTGCTCACTGCCCTCTTTCCTCTTGTTCTGCTGCTCTCCCATCCCTGTCGCTTGCTCCTCGCTTCCCGCCGGCTTCCTCCCTCCTGTCGTTCGTCTGTGGCTCTTCGCTAGTGTCCTCAGTGCCCTTGGGGGTCTCGTAGAGAAGTAGTCGGCGCGTTCAGGACCCCTTGACTGTGCCGCTGAAGTGCAAGTTTCCGCGTTGAGGGTGCCGTGTGGGGGCAACTTGTAGGGCAACTTGCAGGGCGACTTGAAAGGCAACTTGAAAGGCAACTTGTAGGGCAACTTGTAGGGCAACCTGGTGTCGGGCCGTGTGTGCAGAGTCAGGACCGGTCTGTCATGGGGGGGGTGATTTCTCCCCTCTTCTTAGGGGGAGAGAAAATAACCCCCCGAAGCTGGCTCTTTCAGGGGGGAGAAATCTCCCTCGCGCGGGGAGGGAGATTTCTCAGTACCGCGAGGGGGGAGATTTCTCCCCCCTCGCGCGAGGGGGGAGAAATCACAGTCCCAAGGGTGCAGTCCCGGGCGGCTGGCGGCCGCGCAGGGCCGGCAGGCACCTCGGTGTCTGCCGGCCCTGCGCCGCTCGGGTGCAGCGGGTTCACGCGTCCTGTGGCACTACGCTGCTCGTGGCCGGCTCGGAGGCGGGCATGCGACCGTCTAGGCAGAGTTCGCGGTAGCCGGGCGTGTAGGTGAAGCCGTTTCCCTCGCAGGTAGCGCAGTCGAGGGCATGGGTGGTGGGGGCGCCGTAGCAGAGGATCGGCTCCTGGTGGACGGCGGTGTAGATGCCGCCGCCGTGGTGCTCCCAGGTGAGCACGGTGAGGACTTCGCCGGTGCCAGCGCAGCCCCCTGCGCAGTCGTGGGGGTGTGGGTCGACGTCTTCGTCCTGGTCGTCGAAGTCGCGGAAGGCGTCGAGGAGGTAGGCGCGGGCGCGGGGGTCGCTCAGCGTGGATCGGCGGTCGAAGGCCCGCAGGGCGTGGCCGGCGTTGGCGGCGGCCGCCGCTGTGGCGTTGTCGGTCGGTGCCGCGGTGGCGGCCCAGTCGAGGAGGAGTCCGCGGGTCATGATGTGTAGCCGCTGTTCGCTGGCCACGTCGACGGCGGGGAATCGGGGAGTGCGGCCGAGGTTGGCCCAGGCGTAGGTGTCGAGCATTTGGCGAACCAGCCGGGGGCCGGATCGGCGGAACGTGCGCTGGGGCGGCAGAGAGTCGTCAGTGGCTTGGGGCGCTCGGCATGCGTCGCCGTGGGTGTGGTGGTGGAGTCGGGCGTATTGGGCTCGTAGGTGGTTGAGGCCGTTGTGGGGGTGGTCGTTGAGGGCTAGGCCGTCGACCTCGCGGAGGAGGTCGCCGTGGTCGCGGGCGGCTTCGTAAAGGTCGGGGTCTCGGGTGCGCAGGGCGAGGATGTCGACGAGCGCGCCGGTGTGCAGGAGCTTGAAGCGGCGCAGGGCGGGGACGGCGTTGCTGTCGGGGGCGTGGTCGAGAGCGTCGGTAAGGCGATAGTGCGCCCAACGTGCTTCGAGGATCAGCCGGGTGATGGACGGGCGTTCGTCGCGGTACGCCCTTACAGCGTGTTCGGGGTGGAGGCCGACGGGCATGGGGGTTCCCTTCAGGGTGACGGGTGGGAGGTGAGCGGGGTGTTGAAGGCGGGGGCACGATGGTGTCGGGCAGGCGGTGATGGTGGATGTCCTCCGGCGCTACAGCGTTGAGGACACGGTGCGCGGCTCCGGCGGGGGCGTTGGGCAGTGCAGAGACGCGGCCTTGGTCGAGGACGGTGAAGAGGCGTGGTGGCGGGTGGAAGCCGGCCCTGCGCTCCGGCTAGCGCCGTTCTTCGTCGAGGAGGTGTGCGTAGCCCCAGGGGTTCGGTTTTGGGACCGGGCGGCCGTGTGCGATGTCGCGGAGGCGCTCGCGCCGGCGTGGATGTGGCCGAGGCGGTGCAGGGGGGCGTGCTGGGCGATAGGCCAGGCCGAGGCTGTGGCGCGCACCAAGGACAGTGCGGTCGCCGGGTCAGGCGCCGGCCGAGGGCGAGAGCGAGCAAGGTGGCGGTGGCTCCGAGGACGGTCCCAAGAACGAGGGGCATCTGGTGTCTCCCATTGGATGATGCGGGGCCACCGGGTGGTGGCCCCGCATCGAGGTAGGCGGGGGCGGGTGGTGCTGGGGGTGGGTAACTGGTCGCGTGGCAGCGGGTCGCCGGGGAGAAGGGGAAGTCGTGCGGGCGGGTTCACCAGGGCTCCGGGGGGATCAGAGGGGTCGCCTGGCTGAAGTGGGGGCGTGGGGTCTCCGTCGGGTGGTCGGTCAGATTCGGTCGTGGAGGTCGGTGCGGTCGTAGGTGTCCTTGGAGACCTTGATCCAGCCAGTGCGGTCACCGTCGCGGAGCTTCAGTTCCCAGGTGCCCGGGTGCCAGCGCTGGCCGGTCTTCTTGCGGCCGACGTACTGGCGCTCGCACCGCTGGGTGGGCTTCGTGCCGCCTGTGGCCGAGTCCGAGCCGGAGGAGTCGGGCTTGGCGGTGCCGGACGTTCCGCCGGACGTGACGGCCTTGCCCGGCTGGGAGCCGCCGTTGGTGTTGCCCTTGCCGGTGCTGTGGCCCGAGCTCTTGCCGCCGCTGGTTCCGCCCGGGCGGGCGGCGAGGGATGTGGTGAAGGAGCTGGTACGGATGGTCGTGCAGTTGTCGCGGTAGACGTCCTCGTACTGGTCAATCCAGGAACCGGCGTAGCCGCGCTTGTCGATGACCTCGCCGTGCTTGATGGGACTGTTGGTGCAGCCGGTGATGATGAGGGCGGTGCTCGCGAGGGCGGTTCCGATCATCAGGGTGCGGGGCGTGGGCACGTTGGGCTCCAGGAGGTGTGTGGGTGCGCTCGTCTGCTACAGGTGTTGTGCGCGAGCGGCGTGTGACACAGAGGCGGAACTTTCTCCGCGATCACCACAGTACATATTGAAATTCCAATACGCAACATCGAGTTGAGGGATAGGCCAGCTCGCGCTGCGCGGTGTTGGTTGGAGCAGCCCTGGCCCTGGGAGCGCGGCTGGACGATCGGTCAGTGCATGGTCTGGATGATCCAGGCGAGCAGGCAGACGACGGCGATGGCCGCCCACATGCGCAGGGCGGCCGGGTCCTTAGCGATCGACTTGGCGTTGGACTCGAACACCTCGGCCGTTGGGGTCATGCCGGGGTGGGCGGTGTTCCGATGTTCGTCCCGCTTGGCGGAGGCCTGATCCTTCGGCAGCCATCCTGTCGTGACCCCGCACGGGCCGCACTCGTACCGCCATGCCATCGCGGGCCCCCTCCACTGGTCTTGCGGGTGTGGTTCGACGGTACCGGGCGGCCGCGCTCTACGGGACGGGAACAGGCTGATAGGGCACGGTAGATGGGGGTGGTAGATGCATCTAGCGCTGGGGTAGATCCGCAGGTCAGGCGGTCGTAGATGTGACCGATAGATGGCTGGTGGAGCCCCTGTGGGGGAGGGGAGTGGCAGCCGGCCGGAGGACATTTGTGGACGCCCGGGAGCCCCCTCTGGCCGGCGGCCGAGGGAGCTCCCGGGCGGATGGTTCAGTCGGCCTCTGCAGGAGCCTTGAGGAAGGCCACTTCGGGGGCCGGAGCGGGAGGCTCGGCAGGGGGCGTGGCGGGGGCGTTCGGGGTGAGGTCGGGGACGAGCTGGGCGGGGATCCTCAGGGGCCTGCCGAGGGCCTGCTCGAGGTTCTCGACATGCACACCGAAGTAGTTCCTCCCCTGGATGCCCATCTGGGTCCGGACGGGGATGCCAAGGGACTTGCACTTCTGCCTGAGCATGGGCTCCGTCCAGTCGGCCAGCATGTGCTCCTGGTGGATCCGCTTGAGCAGGGTGTCGGTGTGGACGCCCTTGCGGCCTTGGCGGACGGCGAAGGCGACGCTGTGCTCGATGAACACTGCGAAGGCGGCGTCGGCTTCGGCCGAAGTGGCCTGGGGGGTCGTTTCAGGGCCTCGCTCCCCCGCCATTTCATGATCGTTTACGCTGTCGCTCCCCTGCGGCTCCTCCTCGGAAGGGGCATGTGCAGCTTCCAGGTCCTCTACTGTGCGGCCGGCTGACAGGCCGGTGCGGACGGCGACGGTCGTGACGACGACGAGCCCGGTGGCGCTGTAGACGTACCAGAGCCCGGGGTGCTTCTCGCTGAAGTGCAGGGCGACGTAGCCGGCGAGGCCGAGTGCGGTGAGGCGGACGAGGAACCCGCCGCGTTCCTGGTCGCCGGCGCGCAGCCAGGCGCCGACGTAGCGCAGCGCGACCATGGTGGCGCTTACCAGGACCGGGACCTCGCGCACGAACGGGATGTGCTCCAGCCTGATCTTCCGCCGTTCCTGCTTGGTGGTGCTCGTCTTGTCCGGCTTCCTGGTCATGCACCCACCAGGGACAGTGCGGCGGTGGCGACGGAGATGACCGCCCGCCAGATGGAGCCCTGCGCGGCGGCCATGGCGGCCGCGGTGAGCATTCCCCACAGGGCACCGGTGAACGGCACGATGGGGGCGAAGGCGGACAGCACGAGCAGGATGATCACCACGGCAGTCATGCCGATGGATCCCAGGTCGGGGTTCGCGGCGATCTGGCGCGGGATGTCCTGGACAGCGATGCCGAGGTCGTGGGGCCAGTTGTCGGCGCGCAGGAAGGCGAGCTCGGCGAAGAAGCCGATGGCCTGGGCGGGGCCTCGGGCCAGCTTCTTCTTCCCCTTGCCCCAGATGCCGTAGATGAGGGTGACGATCAGGATGATGCTGACGGCGGTGGCGGACATCGGGCCGAGGGCGCTGGTTCCAGCCGCGGCGGCGAGCGGGGTGGTCACGGGTGTCCTTCAAAGGTGGAGGGCAGGAACAGCAGGACGGCAATGCCGGCGGAGGCGACCGGAATGTGGGTGAGGAAGCGGACGGCGGCGCAGAACGATGGCAGCCGGTACAGCCACTTCTCCACGAAGGCGGTGATGGCGCCGCCAGCAACCGCGGCGATCAGGATCACGCCGCCGCCGACGATGAACGGGGTGGTGGGCTCGTTGCTGCTGGCGGCAGCGTCGTGCATGACGGCGAGCGTCCACTGGGGCAGGCCGGTGCTCCACTGGGCGGTGAACAAACCCCAGCTGCAGGCGCCGACGGTCGCGGCCGCTCCGTTGTGGAGGATGAACCGCTGCAACGGGGTGAGCAACGCCCACCAGGCGGTGAGAGAGCTGCGGTTGCGGCCGGGGCCGGTCCCCTCCCCTGCGCGTGCCGGCGGCTCCTGGCCTGTGCCGTAGTAGTGGTGATGCACCTCGTAGGTGTCCGGGTCTGGTGCCTGCAGAGCGGCGGTCTTCTGTACTCGGAACCAGTCGGGCTCGTCGCCGTCCGGCTCCGGGAGGTCTTCGTCCGCGTCCGAGGCGGCCGCGCCGTCGGCCTGGTCGTCGTCCTTGTGCCGGCGCCAGGGAACACGAGGTGGCCACACCCTCTTCGCCTGCTCACCCGCGGGCTGCGCCTCTGCGGGCCCGGCCGGCTCAGCCGTGGCGTCCTGGCCCTCTACGGGCATCGGCTCGTCGGCCGGGGCCTGCTGCTCGGGGATGTCCGTGAGGTCGATGGTCTGCCCGGGCACGGGCAGCCGGCCGCCGGGCGACATCGAGATCCGACGGGTGGAACCGGCGGACGTCAGTTCCTGCTCGGGGCGGGCCGCGGCCGGCTCCTCGTCGACGGGCTGCTCGGCGTGACCGAGGGGTCGGACACCGATGCGGGACAAGAGGCGGCGCAGCTGCGTCTCGTCGTCCGGGACACCGCTTTCCGTCTCCGCGGTCTGGGGCGGTTCGCCCTGAGAGGTGTTGGAGTGCGTCCGGTTTCTCCGGCCGCGGGTGGAAGGGGTCGTGCTCACTGCTCGCTCCCCTCTCGGGAGATGGGGCGTCGCACGAGGGCGAGGCGGGCCCGGCCGCGCTGCGGGACGCTGGCCGACCGGGCCGGTCCGGTAGCGGTGACGGGCCGGCGGGCCGGTGCGAGGAGGGCGAGGGCCTCGTTGACGTGCTGGTCGAAGCTGGTGGCGGACATGTGTGGTCCTCACGGTCGTGCTCGCGGGCAGCCCTCCTGAGCGCCCGGCGGAGCGGGGCGTCAGGGTCGGCTGCCGGCGGCGGGGACGAGGAGGCCGCTGTCGTGCTGCTCGAAGTGGTCGCCCACGGTCGGGTCGAGGTGGAAGAGCTCGTCGAGGAGCGGCTGCTGGCCAGCCGGCGCCGGGTCGGGCTGGAGGTCTTGGCGGCCGGCGGCCGATTGCGGCGGCTCGTTCGCGAGGGCGAGGGCCTGGTCGAAGTGGTCCGGTTCCTCGCCGTCGGCGCCGTGCGCCGCGGGATGGGCGGCCAGCGCCTTGGGCAGCCACTCGGCCTGCGTCTTCAGGAACTTCTCGGCCCGCGGGTTGCCAATGCCGAGGGCTTCGGCGCACTTGTTGATGCCCCAGGCGAACGTGCCGTCATCCTTGCGCGGGACGATCTCGACGAAGGCGGCCATGACCTCCTCGTCGGTCTTCCGCTCCGCAGCCGTGGTCTCATCCTGCTCGGCGTCGACGTCCGGGTGCGGCGAGGCGGTGTCCTCGTCATCGCTGGCGTCCTCGGACCCACCGCTCTCGGTCATCCTGGCCTTGACCTGTGGCTCTTCGCCGTCGGCGGGGTGGGATGAGGGCGCAGGATGAGGTTCAGTTGCCTGGGATGGGATGGTCGGGATGGTGCCGATCAGGGTGTTGAGGATGCCCTCGAACGCCGCGGGATTGCGCAGGTTCATCCCGGCGATGTCAGCCTGGCGCACACGGAGCTGCAGCCGGGCGACGACGCGTTTCAGGATGACGGGGTCGGAGCATCCCGCTCGTTCGCTGGCATCCTGGGCGCGGGCGTCGGCGTGCATCTCGGCGAGGCGGTATACCCAGTGGGTCATTCTGCCGCTCCTCTTGACCGCGTCCTGGGCGCGGCGCAGCCGGTACCAGCGGTAGGCGGCCCGGGAGATGCGGACCTCGGTGGTGGCTTCCTCCTGAGCCAGGTCCTGGCGGGCGGCGAGGAGCAGCGCGACGCGGAAGGCCTCGACAGGGTGGAGCAGGCGCACCAGGGCGATGCGGCGGTCCGGGCGTCCGCCCTTGTTGCGGGCGGCGCGGCGTTCCTCGAGCGAGCCGATCTCCCAGAGCACGGCGGCCAAAACTGGCCACACCGCGCGGACGGCGCCGCCCAGGACGGAGTCGGCTTCGGACGCGGAGAAGACGGCGCTGATGCCGGCCAGGGTCCAGAAGAGTGCGCCGGACAGGCCCGGTCCGTCGCCGTCGCGGGCGCGGCGGCGGGCGCGGCGGCCGCAGACCATCGCCGCGACGTCGAGCGCGACGAAGGGCAGGAGGTCGAAGGGGGCATCCAGGCCCATCTGGTGGTGGCCGACCCGGCGCAGACCGGTGGCCGACAGGGCAGCCGCGGCCGCAGCGATGACGACGGTGAGGAGGTCCTCGAACCGGCGCCCGCGGCGGTCGGCGGCCGCGGCCCGCTCGTTGTCGGTGAGCGCGGCCAGGGCCAGGCGGCGCCGGCGCAGGGCGATCGCCGGCCCGAGGGTGAGGACGAGCGTGCCGAGGACGAACTGCCAGCTGCCGAGGAGCTCGGCGAGGTCCGCGCCCTGGGGGGCGAGGTCGGGTGTCACGGGGAGTCCCTCCGGGCAAGGTTGCTGGCCGCATCGGCGGCCCGGGCGCGCAGCGGGTCGCCACTGGGCTGGATCGGGTCCTGGGTGACCCAGGCCCTGAAGGCGTCACGCTCGGCGGTGACCTGACCGAGCAGGACCAGGAGCATCACGGTGAGCGGGTTGACGGGCGGCGCGTCGGTGCCGGCCGGTACGAAGACGGGGAGTAAGAGGACGTCGTCGCGGCGGGCGAGGGCGCTGACCAGGGCGCGGTTGAGGGCGTATGCGTCGTCGGCGGGGTTCATGCGGCGACCGTCCAGCCGGCGGAACGGCGGTGGGCGGCGACGAGCTCGTCGCGGCGCCGGGCGGCCTCGCGGATGTTCTCCATGTTCTCCAGGCGCTTCTCGCGCTTGCCGGAGGTGCCGAGGTACTGACCGGCCAGCCGCTGAACCTCGCGCGCCGCGGCGATGCGGGCCTGCTGCTGCTGGGCGGCGTGCTGGTCCTCGGCGAGGGCCTGGTCGAGCCGGTCGCGCTCCATGACGAGCCGGCGCTTGAGCTTCTCGGGGGTCAGCCCACCGCGGATGCCGACGGTGTCGCCCTCGCGGAGGGCGAGTTCGGCGCACGCGGCGCGCACCGGGCACACAGAGCAGTGGTCGCGGACGGTCTGGGCACGGCGGCGGCGCCAGTCGGTGTCAGGCTCTCCGTCCTCCTGGTAGAAGTGGCCGATGTCCGGTTCGGCGGTGAGGCAGACCGAGTACTTCATCGCCTGGCGCAGCTGCGGGGTGCGCAGTTCCTGTGCGACGTAGTGGCCGTCCTGCCGATCGAGGAAGCCGCTGGCGACGAGGCTGTCGAGCGGGTCGGTCGAGGCGACGAACTGGGCGATGCTCGCCTCGGCCGAGCCCGGATTCGGGCGGGAAGCCGGCGGGTGGGCTGCCATCATGGTGTTCACGCGATCTCATCTCCTGTGACGCTCTGGTGGGTGGATGAGGCGCGTTCACGGCCTCCGGGGGGACCAGCCCCGGGGGCCGCTTGCGTTTTCACGCCCCATCTGACTTAACTGACTGCGTCAGTTGAGTCAGATCATGCATGGCGATGCCGATCACGTCAAGGAGAGGGCGGTCGATCACGTGACGAAGCAGCTGTGGCTGGTGCGGCAAGATGTGGGCATGACGTCCCATCACCCGCACGAACGCGCCGCGGCGGCGCTGCGCGCCGACATCACGGCGGGAAAGTTCGCCGCCGGCGAGGCGCTGCCCGGGCAGCGGGAGCTCGCGGAGAAGTACGGCGTCGCCCAGAACACGATGGGACAGGCGCTGCGCCTACTGGAGGCCGAGGGGCTGGTCGAGATGGCCCCCCGCCGCCGGACCCGCGTGCTGCAGTCGTTCCCACAGGTGGAGGTGCAGGTCTCCGGCGCCGGCCACCTCTGGCCGCTTGACAGCGAGAGCCTCGGCCATACCGACCTTCACGCCGGCGCCAGAGTCGCCAACCAGCAGGCCGCGGAAGCACTCCTGCTCCCTCCCGGCGCGCGGCTCTTCGAGCGCCAGGCCGTCCTGCTCCACACGGGGACCCCCTGGGCCTGGCAGACGCTGTTCACCGCGACCGAGCTGAATTCGGAAAGTGGCGACCACGCCGTCACCGTCGCCCCCTTCGTCACCGGCGGCGCGCGACAGGAGAGCGGGCACAGCAGCCGCTGGTCCGCGCGGCCGGCGACCGCCGAGGAGAACCGGCTGCTCCGGGGTCACAGCCTGACGGTCCTGGAGGTCCGCAGAGTCGGATACGTCGAGGAACGCCCGAATACATACCTGTTGACGGTCGTACGGGCAGATCGAGCGACCATCCTTACGGGAAGCTCCAGTTCGTAGACTTCTACCCCAACTGCCCCTTTTGGTGGCACTTTTCGACGCCGAGTGGACAACGCGCCGAGAGCGTGTGCGCGACGACCGTCAGGGGATAGGGTGACTTTCGCTTGATCCAATACGCCTCACCTCGGGCCCCCGGCGCACAGCGCCGAGGATGAGCCCGGTGAACCGAGAAGGCGGTTCTCCCATGACCAGCACCGCACAGCTTCCGAGCGGCTCCGCCGCCCCGGGCGCGATGCTGCCATGGGCGCCGTCCGGCGCGATCGAGCCCAGAAATGCGAAAGCCCCCTGGAAGGGGGAGTTGAGGATGTCGTAGACCTTCCGGGCGGGCGCCTCTAGCAAAGGCTGCTCCTCGCCCCTCTCCACCGGCTTCGGAGTTAGCGGCTCCTCTGCCGGCCGTCACCGCTCAGTCCTGGGTTAGCGGCCCAGTTTTGAGCGAGGGCCAGACCGAATGGTCTGGCAATCACTGCCTCCAGCAGCAATCCCCCCGAAGGGGTTTGTCGTTTCCCGGGGCACCCCGGGAGAACGGGGTCCATCTTGCAGTACACCCATGCCCTTTGTCAGCTCGGACGCCACCGAAGCAACCCGATCGCGATGGTTTTTCGCCCGTCCGTGACGCCAACGCCACGCTCCGTTCCCACTCTCGCGGCCAGCGCTCCCGCCGGGATCCGTCGTGGCCCAGCGCGGTCCAGTGGCCAGCCCTTGACCAGCAAGGCCGATGCCTCGCTCCCCACACCTGGCCGGTGTCCCCTCACGGGCTTGGTCAAGGGGCTGGTCAAGGGGGCCCGCCGCCACCCCGGACACCCCCTTGACGCGCAGGTCACAGGCTTGCCAGGGATTTTCTCGGCCCGACTGTCACACCGTCGGCTTTTTCGACACCCGTAGCAGCTGAAGGGCCCTTTCCTTCAGCTTCCGCCCGAGTGCCTCTGGCCAGACCCCAGACCGCGCGTCCCTGCCGGACGCCGTCGAGACCCAGCGCACACGAGTCGCCGCCCCCGCGGCGCCGGTGCGCCAGGAGAAGCGTGCCCCGCACAACAGCAGTACCGAGCAGCCCGCCGCCAGCGGGCGATCAGGCGCGCCCGCATCGCCGCCAGCGGGTCAAGGTGCCCCTGCGCCTCGTCTCCAACTCGCACTACGCCGACGTCGCGGTGACCGCGTACGTGAAGATCGCCGCGTTGGCCTCACGTCCCGAGGGCTGCACGGCGGCGACCGCGACCATCGCGGAGTACGTCGGCCTGTCGAAGGCCTCTGTCGAACGTGGCATGACGCAGCTGATGCGCCCCGGGCCCGACGGCGTCGTCGAGCTGTCCTCGACCCGCCGTTCCCTGCCCGGCGGATGCGGCACCTCGGCGGTGCGCCGTACCCGGCCGCTGTCCGCGACCGAGCGATTCGTGTGGATCCCGGTGGCCGCGGCCGAGGACCTCACCCCGCGCCAGCTGCGCGCGTACGCGCTCATCGCCTACGCCCAGGCCCAGAGGATCCCGCTCGCCGAGTCGGAAATCGCGGGGGCGCTCCACCACCACAGCGGCCAGCGGGCCGGACAGCCGCTCACCACCGCGGCAGCCGGTGCGATCGTCGACGAGCTGGAAGCAACGCGGTGGATCACCGTGGAGCGGCGGGCCGGCGTGCGCGGCCGCCACCACTTCATCGCTCACGACATCCCGTCCGCCGCCCAGGACCTGCCCTGTGGACAACCGTCCGCCACGGGCGACGCGCCCTCCTCCACCTCTGCTCCTGGTGAGGGATCGGGTTCGTCGGCTGGTGCGGGATCACTCGCGACTAAGGAAGAACCTAGGACTGACCGACCTGATGACGAGCGCGCACTCTTCTCACCCGCCGTAGGCGAGGTACAGGTAGGTGAAGGTGTGGAAAACCGCGGTGCGCGACCCCCGCACGACTGCAGCGAAGACGGCCTCGCGCTGCGCGCGGATGACCACCAGACCCCCTTGACCAACCCCTTGACCAACCCCAGCGGCTCCTACGACGGGCCCGGGCTGACCATCAGCGCCCGGGTCCACGCCGTCCTCGAGCCGGTGCACTGGCTCTTCCGGCAAACCAGCGTCTACATGCAGCGGCGCATCGCCAGGGAAGTCGGCCGCCAGTTGCGCTCCGGCATCGACGACGCCCGGCTGCGGCAGCGCCTGGAGACCCGGGCCTGTCGCACCTTCACCGACGAGATCCGCGATCCCGGCCGGTGGATCCTCGGTGTCGGCCTGCCCCACTGGGGCTGCGGCATCTTCGACTGCGAAGCCGGTGTCCTGTGGAGCAGCGGCCGCCGGTGCTCAGTGTGCGAGGAGATCGTCCGTGACCGGCGCCGTGACCGGCGCCGCGCCACGGCTCAGCCCGAGGCGCCCACTCCCGCCATCGTCCATCCTGTCCCTGCTCCCGTTCCCGTCCAGCCGTCCGCTCTCGCGGCTCCCCGGGGCCGGTGCCCGGAGTGCGGCTGCGCCGTCCTGGTGCTGAACCGCGCCCAGCCGGCCCCGCGGTGCAAGCCCTGCCGAGAGGAGCACGAGGGTGGACGGGCAAGTGGTCCGTCCCCGTCGGCACACCCCGAAGTGTGCGCGGGATGGGACGGCAGTGGATGCACCCGTCCGGCCCTCGGCTCCACCGGCCTCTGTGTCCGATGCCGGACCCGCCGAATGGAGCGGGCCGCATCATGAGCCGCCCACTTCACCCGTCGAGGCTCACCACTCCCGGGTGGCCCCGGGCCACCTCCACCGAAACGCATCCCACTCCGCAGGCGCCGAAGAAGCGGAGCTCGGCATCAACCGCACCGCAGCGCCGTCGGCCGTTCCGGACATCGGGGCCGCGGGCATGGTCGACGTCCCGGCACCGGACCAGGGTTTCTCGTAGCGCCACGACCCCCTTGACCGGCCTTCCCCACCCACCGGGCTCCTCCTTGACACGCGGTCCGGGTCAAGGGGAAACCTGACCGACCATCGCCGGGTGCCGCAGCACCTCGAAGTCACCGTCGTGGAGTGGCGCCGAGGGTCGCGGCCGCAGGATGAGTGGACGCCACCGAGGCCGATGCGACGGCCCCATCCATCCCGGTCCACTCGCGCAACCGCCATCCATCTCCCGCCGCCGCGCACTGAGTGGGCTCCACTGTGTGCGCGGTGGAACCCACTCAGTGGAGTGGAGTGAGGCCCGGCCCCCGCCATCGGCTGTCGCTCATCGGCCACTCCCTCCCGGTGGACGACACCCGATGCCCCGGCCGGCCCGGTCCCTCCACTCAGTGGACTCCACTCGATGCCCCCGATCCCCTCGCACCGGTAGCACCCGCCGATGGGACCCGGCGGACAAGGCGGGAGACGACGAATGCCCGAAGCACAGACGGGATCGTGGAGAGCGGGAGCATCCGTCCAGGGCGTCCGCCGACGGCACCCTCTGTCGGGAGCCCCTCTGCCCTCTCGCCCCCCCTTGACCACCTGCCTCGCGCGGGTCGCCCCACCCCTTGACCGGCTTCCCTTCCACCCCTTGACCACCAGCCGGGGCCCTGCCGTTTCCCCTTGACCTCGGCCCAGGTCAAGGGGAAACCCGGCGGCCGCTCACGTCCAGGAACCGATGCGGCTGGGGCGCAGCACCGACGCCAGCGGCAGCCGATTCGACACGGGCCAGCCGATCAGCGGACGAACGACAGTGCGGACAGGCTTCCTCCCCGGCGAGCACCGGGGCGGGCGGAAAACCGTGCAGGGATGATGGGGGTCCGGGGCCTCAGCACGACCTCACGGTGGCGTCCATCGCAATGGACCGAAGTGTGGGTGGACGGCGCAGCACGAGGCCTGAGTGCGGATGGACCCGAGCAGCCGCGATGGATCCGGCCCATCCACTCGATGTACTCCATCCAATCCAGTGGACCGGAGTGGGCAACCGGCGCCGGAGTCCACCCACAGAGTGGAGGGTGGACTCCATCCGGGGTCCCGCGTGCACCTTGGTGCCCACCCGATGGAGTGCCGGCCGCGCCATCGGGTGTCGTCCACCGGCCAGCCAACCCCAGTGGGCGACACCCAGCAGATCAGCCACGGCCCACCCACGCAGTGGACTCCGCCCGGTCGCGAGAGGCCAAAGCGGAAGGCGGCCCGAAGTGTCGGTGGAAGGTGAAGCGGAGCGTGCCACACACCGAGACGGCCCCCAACAAGCGTCTGCTGACGGCGCCCTCCGGCCGCCCTTGCCCACCTGCACTGCGCAGGCTCCCCACCCCTTGACCGGCCTCCGTATCACCCCTTGACCACCCGCCGGGCCTTGCCGTTTCCCCTTGACCTCGGCCCAGGTCAAGGGGAAACCTGGCGGCCGCTCACCGTCCAGGAACCGATGCGGTTGGGGCGCTGTACCGACGCCAGCCGAGCCGTGGGCCGACCTGCTCGGACCAACCTGCGGATGAGCATCGTGGCCGCAGGGCCTCATATCCCCGGCACGCGCCGAGCGCCGCGGCGGCGATGGCGGCAGCCCGAACCTTCGATGGCGTCCATCGCGATGGGTGGATGGGTGGGTGGGGGAGCGCCGAGCCCACCGGGTGGCCACCACGTGGACGTACGCGAGGACGCGACAGAGGCGCGGCCCATCCACCCGGTGGGCTCCATCCACTGCCAGTGGCCTCCACTCCTGCCCCTGGTCGGAGTGCGGCCACCCCCCCAGCCACCCCACCCAGTGGACACCCTTGCCCACTCCGCCCGCCCTCGACCATGCCCCTCCCCTGCTCCCCAGATGCCCCGAGCGGCCGAGCCTTCGACCGAAAAACCCTTGACAACGTTTAGGGTTTACGGCAGATTAACCCTAGACGGTGTTTAGGGAATTGGGGTAAGTTGGATGAACAGCAAGGACGTCCGGCAGCTCATCAAGAAGCTGGAGGCCCAGGGCTTCGAGGTCACCCGGACCAAGGGTGGCCATTGGCTGGTGAAGAAGGGCAGCGTTCGAGTCACCACACTGCCGGGCACCCCGTCTGACCCACGCAGCCTGAAGAACTGCATCGCCGCCCTCAAGCGGCACGGATACACCCCGTAGACCACGGGGCCCGCCCGGGAGACCGGGCGGGCCCGCCAACCGCCCCCCACCGAGAACTGGAGACGATCATGGCCCAGGCATGGAGCATCTACGTCGAGCTCGGCTGCTGCGATGCTCCGGACGACCTCTACGACGACCTGCACGACCGGCTTGCCACCGCCCATCCCGCCGTCGGTACCGCTCCCAACGGCAACCTGTCCGTGCGCATCTTCGTAGAAGCATCCACCGCCCGGCAGGCCGTCGACACCGGCCTGAAAACCGTCTCCGCTGCCCTGAAGGACCTCGGCATCACCGCTCCCGTTGTTGGCGTCGAGGCCGTCACCGAAGCAGAACTGGACCGCCGCAACGCCGAGAAGGACGTCCCGGCACTCGCCGGCGTCGGCGAGATCGCCGAAATCTTCGGCGTTACCCGGGGCCGCGCTGGACAGCTCACCACGCGCGACGACTTTCCCCCTGCGGTCGCCACCCTGAAGTCCGGACGGGTCTACCTGAAGGAGCAGGTAGAGGCCTTCGGGCAGCGCTGGGACCGCAAGGAAGGCCGTCCGGCAAAGCCCGTCGTCCTGACCGAGGTGGAGAAGGTTCTGCTTGCGGCGCTCCGGGATGCACAGGCCGCCCGCTCTCACGCGACCGTGGGCTGGGCGGAGCAGGGGGACCAGCTCGTCGTCACAAGCGGAGAGGGTCGTGCCTTCGTGGTGGAGCTGAAGGACTCCTCGACCGGCGAGGCGCAGATCCCCGATGAGGTCATCGAGAAGCTCTCGAAGGAGAAGCTGGTCAGCGTGACCCGCCGCAGCGACGAGCTGGATGTCGAACTGACGGCGAAGGGTGAGAAGCACGCCGCCGAGATGTGAATGGCGGACAACCGACGGAGGCCCGCCCCGGCATCGGACGCTGTTGGTTAATTCCGCCCCGCTGGATCTCATCCAGCGGGGCGGAGTGCTGCGAAGGGTGAAACGCGGGTGCGGGCGAGGGGTCTGCCG
>NZ_JBEXQG010000054.1:0-62211 GCF_040612485.1 Streptomyces sp. NPDC006385 | reverse complement strand
CGAACAGCCTCATCAGCTTCAGCGGATCGGCACTCTCGAATGCCTCGTTGAGGATCCGGTCTTGACGCAGGCCGTCCAAGGTCACGCCCTTGGGCCCACGCGTCTTGAATCGTAGGCGCCAAGGTCGGAACTACCCGTCGATGACATACCTGACGAGAGTCGGTGTCAGCCCCCCGGCCTGTCGACGAGGTCGCCCATGCTGCCGATCTCTCCTGCCGACCAGTGCTCGCCGAGCAGGAGCAGCCCCTTGTTCATCAAGATCTCCACGGCCCGATAAGGCTCCGCGATAACACCGGGCTCGGGGTAGTAGATCTTGACTGTCTCGGCCATCAGACCGTCGGGGTCAAGGCCACCGGTGTCGTAGTTGCTCCCGCCGCGGGTGCCAGGGGCGCGGTCCAGGTCGACTTGGTTTTCGATCGCATAGGCAAAACCGAGGCGTACTCGGTCCGCCAACTGCGTCTTCTCCGAGATTCCCAGCCAGTGGATGAGATCAGCTGCCGCCTGGGTCGCCTCGATGGTGAGCGAGATGTTCTTGAGATCAGCCATCAGACAGCCGCCCTCCGGCGCTCGATCACAGTGTGCTTGGAGCTTCGCCGCTCCAACTGGTACTCGGCCACCAGGTTGCTGCCCAGTGCCTGGAGCGCAGCTCCTCGATCAAACTCTCCGTCGAACGAGAGCAGGATCACCTGTCGCGCCATTCGTGGAAGAGCGGCGACAACATGCGCCGTGTTGTCCGTATCCAGGCGACCGAATGGGTAGTCCATGACCACCGGTCCCCGTACCGCTGCGCTGTCTTGGAGGGCGGCAATCAGAGACAAGGCCACCAGATGCTCGTAGCCTGCGGATCGCCTCACTACTTCGCCATCCTTGTCAAGGATCTCAAGCCCGTAGCTGTCGGTGATGCGCAGCCCCACGTAGTCGGGTTCGGACGCCAGGACGCGGAAGATTTCCGAGGCGTGCTTTTCGACGCGGCGGCGAAGCTTCGTTCTGTAGGCGTCGATCGAGTCGCTGAACAGATCGCGGAGCCGTTGGGCCACCTCGTCCTTCAACTCGACAGTGCGGTCGGGGGTCACCTGCTTCCGGAGCCGCCGCTTGAAGTCCTCGATGTCAGCTTCCTTCTTGCGGATCTGCTCCCCAAGAGCCGCAAGGCGATCTTTATCGCGCTCCAGCTTGGCATGGCGCTCATCGCGCTCGGTGGACAGTGCGCGCACCTGCTCCTCGCTCTGCCCAATCTCGTCAATCTGCTGCCTCAGCTCTGCGATGTCGCCGTACAGCTCCTCCTTCTCCAGCCGCACTTGGCGAAGGTTGGCGTCACGTTCCACGATGAGGCGAACGTCTTGTTGGGCGAGAGTCTGAAGAGTGCGACGCTTGGCCCGGAGCCGGTCCAAGCGAGTCTGCACGTCCTCCTGGTGCCCAGTCGATGCGATTTGCTTGATCTTCTCGGTCAGTTCGGCATGCAAGGCCGGCGGAATCTCGCGACGACAGACCGGGCAGTCGTTACCTGCGTGTAGGTGCGTCAGATCTCGCATGGCGGCAGCGGCTTCGCTGAGTTCGGTCTCCGCCATGGCGACAGCACTGTCTACTTCGGCGAGACGTTCAGTTGCGGAGCGAGCCAGAACGGCTTTCCACAGGTCTGTGGAAAGCTCGTCAAGGGCGGCTATCGCCGCCTTCTCCCGGCCTTCTACCCCTGCGATCTGTACTTCCAGTTGATCGATCTTGCCGAGGATGTGTTGAGCCTTCTGCTGCTCGCGCATCAAGACATCGAGCTCGGAGATTCGATTCTGACCCGCCTCGATCTGGGATTCGATCTCGCTGTAATCCCTCTGGAGGCGATCGCGGACGTCCTGGGCTTCCTTGAGAGCGAGGCCCATACGGTTGGTCTCGTGATTGGCAGCGTACTGCTCGCTCAGCTGCTTCGATGCCGCTCGCGAGATCGCTACGGCATCGGCTTTTGCATTGCCGACGATCGGAATCCCGAGAACCCGTTCAATGCTCCGCTCCAGCTCGGCGCCCTTTTCGCTCCCGGGATCAAGCAGGTCCTCGTACTGGCGAAGGAGCTCACCGTCGAACAGGAAGAACTGGCTCACCGATTCCGGAGCGATCATCTGGATGATTCTCCTGGAATCATCCGGAGACAGCACCTCGCCGTCGCGCTGCAAGATGATGGTCTCGGTCGGTTGTGTGCCCTCGTCGTACCGTCGGATCAGACGGTAGGGAACACCCTTGTCGTGGAAGTCCAGTACTGTTTCGAAGGCTCCCACACCACCTGCCTCCTTGCGAGCCTCCGTGTTTACGAGGTCAGAGGCTTCTTCGGCGCCGCGACGGCCATGAATTTCGCCGTACAGCGCGTATCGGAAGGCGTTGTGGAGAGTGGTCTTGCCGCGCCCATTGGGCCCGTAGACGATGTAGACCCCGCGATCGCTGGAGAAGACCATCTCCTGGCGTCCCCGGTAAGGGCCGAAGTCTTCGACTGTAAGCCGATCAAGAGTCAACATCAGCTGGCCCCCTCCACAGATGCCCGTTGGGTAACCCACCGGTTGACGATCTGTTCTGTACGTTTGCGGGCTTCGGCATGGTCCTCAGCGAACTGGTGCTGCACCTGAAGGATTTCGCTGACTAGTTCAGGATCCAGGTCCGGATAGCGTTCCTTCCGGACCTCCTCCACGGTCGCCAGCAAGTCTGCCGTCTCCTCACTTCGGTCAGGCATCCGCTTCCCCCTCATCGTCCTCGATACCCTCCGGTCGGATCTCATCAAGCTGACTGAGAGACAACCCCATCGATACCCACTTGTCTTCCAGAACCGAAACGGAACTCTGCGTGATACTCCAGCCGGCGAATTGGATAGCTCGTGACAGTTCCCCTACAACGAGAGGCCACGACGGATCGTCCCTCTGTGTAGTTTCTGGCAGGACCAATACGTCGATCAGCGTAGCTACAGTCTTGTTAGGAGAGCGCCGAAGGATTCGCCCCCGTCGCTGAATGAACTCGCGGGGGTTCCGCGAACTGGCCAGGATCAGAGCATGTGAGGCCGAAGGGATATCTACACCCTCATCCAGACACTTGATCGCGACCACGATCCCGCCGCTGATGTCAAATAGCCTCAGTGTGGCTTCCGAGTCTCCGCGCATCTGACTGTGGTACTCAAGCGAAGAAATTCCCCTGGCGGAGAGTGCTTGCCGTACCAGGGACATTTGGTCCTGGTTATCACAGTAGATGAGCCACTTCTGATCCTTTTCGGGGCGATAGTGCTCTGCCACAAGGTCAGCAGCTCGGGATACCTTGCGCGCCGCGCCCTTGGCGATACGGGCTCGCTCGATGAGCTTGCGACGCAATTGGTCTTGAGCATGGGACGTAGCGCCAGGTGCCTGGGCCATGGCGTATCGCTGCCGGATTTCGCTGGTCAGGCGATCCCAGCGTTCCTCTTCGTCCTCCGTCAGGCCCACCCAGGACGGGTGGTAGACGTACGGGGCCAGTACGCCGTCGTCAAGGGCATCCTTCAAGGTGTACTGGTGGATGACGCCACCGAAGTAGCTGTCGACCGCAGCTGTGCCTTCCGGGTCGTTGGCTCGTTCCGGTGTGGCGCTCAGTCCGAGACGCCAAGGAGTATCAAGCCACTCGAGGATAGTGCGGAATCGGGGACTGCCCAGTCGATGCGCTTCGTCAGCGATGGTGAACACTTTGCTGGCTACCGGTCGCAGTTGCGCCCGAAATGCAGGGCTGGACGCCGTGTTGAGGACTGCGATCAAGACGTGCTTGCGTCCAGGACGACTGGACTCCACGGCGGCACGGAGCGCGCCGCTGCGGCTCCAACGATCGTGGCCACCACCCGCCAGCACGGAGCGGGCGCCGAGCAGTTCGTGAACCTGCTTTGCCCACTGATCCAGTAGCAGGCGGGAGGGCACCAGGATCAGCGGCGTCAGACCTTGCTCAAGAGCGAGGCCGGCAGAGTAGAGACCGGTGATTGTCTTGCCGGAGCCCGTGGCGTGGGCCAGTAGTCCGGTGTGCTCGTGGGTCTCCCATGCACGTACTGCGGCGCGCTGATGTTCGCGGAGTTGGATACCTCCGAGCGTGTACTCCTCTTTGGGCGGTCGCCCGATGCGTCCTGCAGCGACGTCGCGTAGCAGGGCGGTGAGGTCCACGTCTTCCGCGACGTGCTCAAGTTCCTCTCTGATTTCATGAGGGAGGCCGATGACGGTGACACCGGGGACGACCCCTTCCCAGAGCCGCTCGAAGCGAGCGACGGCATGGCGGGCCCGCTCGGCGTCACGACCGCCCTCCCAAGAGGGCCACACATCGACCGATTCGATGTTGCCGTCAGGGGAGAGCCCGAGGTAGCTCTCGTTGGCAGATCCGCGGAAGCCGACTACATCTCCAGCGGTGTCAGTGAAAAGTCCCACTTTGTCGTGGAACATGCGTTTGTTGTGAATGGATGCCTTGGGCGTGACGCGGGCCAACTTCACATCGAGCCGTCCTGAAGCGACCAGTGCAGCCAGCAGGCGGGCGGTGTCGGCGTGAGAAGAGCGAAGAAGCTGTGCGAGTTCACCTCGCAATTTCGTGACGAGCTCAGCATCGTCGCGCACTTCGTAGCCGTAAAC
Organism: Streptomyces sp. NPDC006385; assembly: GCF_040612485.1. Classification (NCBI taxonomy): domain Bacteria; kingdom Bacillati; phylum Actinomycetota; class Actinomycetes; order Kitasatosporales; family Streptomycetaceae; genus Streptomyces; species Streptomyces sp. NPDC006385. The sequence goes on along the minus strand of NZ_JBEXQG010000054.1, from coordinate 57,616 downwards.
GAGACTGTCGGCGTCGGCTGTGCTCAGCCTGGGGGAGCACAAGATGCGCATGGAGCCCGAGTTTTCCAGGAAGAATGCCTCAAGCCCGGACTGAATCAGGTGGAACGCCGTTGAGCTGAAGAAGCCGGTGATTCGGTCATAGTGGGACGCTTCACGCAGGCATGGGTCATAGAAGTCGCGGGGGATGTCGTCGGTATCTGTGGTGTATTCAGTTCGCAGGCTGCCGAGGTCCCTGAGCATCAGAACAACCCCTCGCACATTGCTTCGTTGCTCAGGTGGATTCGCATGCTCAGTGCCTCAACGAGACGATGGGGGCGGGCGGCGACGATCGTCTCCGTCAATCTTCCATGAAGCCTGCGTGAGCCGTGTGAGATGTCCTTCGCCAAGGCGGCCCAGACGATTTCAGGAGGAGTTTGTACATTCTTGGAGGCCCCAAAGCCGCCGTTCAGGTCATGTAGGTCGGCGTCCCACAAGATGAACAGGTTCCAGTCGGGGTGGTACCCCATGACGACCGGCCGAATGTTGTCAGCCCGGTCGAACCAGAGCCGCTTCGCCCGCGGGGGCGCGGGCTTGCCCTCACGCGTGACACCGGCAGTCAGCTGGATCTTGAACGTCCCCGGCTGGCGCTCAGACGGGTGCTGCGTTGCCGCATAGACGTAGAAGCGGAGGCGCGGGGGCAGCGGCGAGGCAAGATCGAGAACGAGTGGCTTGCGCTTCAGGGCTTCGTCGGGGGGTACCCCGTCGACGGCAGACCCCAAGGCGCGGATCAGTACACGATGCAAGTAGCCGCTCGTGAAGTTCTTGGCAGGCCGGTACCGCTCCTGGAACTCGTCCTCCGGCAGTGTGAGCCAGCCGGGTGTTGTCGATCCCAAGCCTCCCCCTCGTCTCAACCCTACTGTCCGTCGTTGACCATGTACACAGTCTCAGACACCACTGACATCGGGCCTGGTTCAAGGGGTTCTGCCTGATCCGGGGCGTCGCAATGGCACTCAGCAGCCCCCATGGCCGCTATAGTGTCTGGGGTTGATCGGTTGCGGAGGGGCTCTACATGCAGAACATCCTTGACCGCCTGCGGTCGGGTCGCGTCTGCTACACCACGCCGCACGGCGCTCAGTTCACAGGTGACAGCTTGGAGCTGCTTGGCGAGTTGCCGGCGAACAGTGTCGACCTCTTCATGACAAGCCCCCCCTTTCCTCTCCTGCGTAAGAAGGCTTACGGGAACAAGGATCAAGAGGAATACGTCGCCTGGCTCGTGAAGTTCGCGAAGCTCGCGAAGGATGCTCTCAAGCCGACGGGCAGCCTCGTGATCGACATCGGTGGCGCTTACCAACAAGGCGAACCGGTGAGGTCGCTACATCAATTCCGTGCACTGCTTGCATTTGTTGACGACCTTGGCTACTTCCTCGCCGAAGAATTCTATTGGTACAACCCTTCTAAGCTGCCGTCGCCCATTGAATGGGTGAACAAGCGTAAGTATCGTGCCAAGGATGCCGTCAATACGGTTTGGTGGCTCTCGAAAACCGAGCGGCCGAAGGCTGATGTCGGTAAGGTTCGCGTACCCTACTCCAAGTCCATGCAGCAGCTACTAAAGGACCCCGCAGCCTATTACAGGCCCAAGGAAAGGCCGTCTCACCACAACATCGGCAAGGCATTCGGCGTTGATAACGGTGGCGCGCTTCCTTCCAATCTGCTTGAGATCCCCTTTCTTGAGGATCTGCTTGAGATCCCCAATCTGCTTGAGCTCCCTAATAGCCAGTCCAACGATGCGTATCTTCGTACGCTGAAGGCGATGGAGCGCCCGGGTCACCCCGCTCGATTCCCGATCAAGCTGCCCACATTCTTCATTAAGATGCTGACCGATCCGGGAGACGTCGTTGTGGACTTCTTCGGAGGGTCGAACACGACTGGCCGTGCTGCGGAAGACCTGGGCAGGAACTGGCTGTCGTTCGAGCTGGACCCTGCATACGCTGCTCTCTCTGCTGTGCGGTTCATGGAGGGCCAGGACCTCAAGGCCATAGAGCGGGCGGTGAAGAAGATCGAGGGTGGCACCACGCTGGAGCTGACAGACGTCTCAACGCCGTCGAGCGAGGAGACCGAGGCGGGTGCCGGAGTGGAGCCAACAAATGTCTCGACCCAGTTGAGCATCGACGCCAGTTGACGTCTCGTTCCGCGATGTCGCGCCGTCTAGTTCTCTTCGACCTCGACAACACCCTCGTGGACCGGCGGGGAACGGTGGCCGACTGGTCCGCCGAGTTCACCGCCCGGCACGGTCTGGATGGCGAGGAGCGGGCGTACGTGCTGGGCATGGTGGCCGAGCGGGCCTATCCGTCCACCTTTGACATGATCCGAACCCGTACGGGCTGCCCACGTCGACAGCGGAGTTGTGGCGCGCGTACTGCATGGTGCCTTCCACGATCGGTTTCCTCCAGCCACACGCCCCGCCTGCTGCCGACACTGGGCGTGGGGCGCTGACCTTCGTGCACCATCCGTTGGAGACGATCAGCGAGGTCCTGGACGCATCGCTCGTTCTGCTAGGGGGGCACCCGTGCGCTGGTTCTTCGCAGATACGGTCCATGGTGGGCGCGGGTCATACTCGTTCTGCCTGTGGCACAGGGAGGTCAGACAGCGTGACGACGAACGAACGAACCGCGTTCGACTCCGCAACGGCAGAGAACATCTTGCGTAGAGCCTGCGAGCTGGCCGGGTTGGACCCCGACGGGATCGAGATGCTGCGGCTCGGTGATCACGCGGTGTTCCGCGTCGACGGCGGGCGAGTCGTTTCGCGAGTCGGCCGACACGCTGACCGCCTGCCGTCGGTGCGCCGAGAGGTTGCTGTGGCGCGATGGCTCGAAGCTGAGGACTACCCGTCGGCGCGACTCGTCACGGAGGCTGACCAGCCTGTCGTCGTCGAAGGGCATCCGGTGACCTTCTGGGAAGGGCTGGCCGACGGCGAGAAATACGCCAGCACGCGTGAGATGGGTGAACTCCTGAGACGGCTCCATGGACTGGAACCGCCGCACTTTCCCCTGCCCGAACTCCGTCCCTTCGACAAGGTCAGGCAGCGCCTGGGGCGTGCTGAGATCCGTGCCGAGACTCGCGCGTATCTAGCCGGGCTGGCCGAGGAGTTGGCGGCCGAGTACCAGGAGCTGGAGTTCCTGCTTCCGCGAGGGCATCTGCACGGCGACTTCAACGTCGGCAATGTCCTGCGAGACGCCGAAGGCCACCCGCAGGTCATCGACCTGGACGGTTTCGTTACCGGTCCCCGTGAGTGGGACCTCATACAGACGGCCATGTACTACGACAGCTTCGGCTGGCACACGGAAGCCGAGTACGCCGACTTCGCGGACGGCTACGGCTTCGACGTCCGGCAGTGGTCCGGGTACACCGTGCTCCGTAGCGTCCGCGAACTGCTGATGGTCACCTGGCTCTCGCAGAACGCCGGCGCGGATCCGCGCGCCGCCGAGGAAGTCGAGAAGCGTGTCGAGACGCTGCGGTCCGGTGGCTCACGGCGAGCTTGGGCGCCGTTCTAGGCGACCCCGGCTTGCTGCCACAGGCGGAAGCCGCGTGCTCGTTCCGCGAAGTCGCGGAACTCCGCGGCCCGCCGCATGCCGTCCGTGACGCGGCCCTGAAACTCCCGCACGTACTGCAGACAGCGTGCCGACTTCAGGCCCTCACCGAGGCTCAGCGCGCTCAGGGCGATCTCGAAGCCGCGGCTGATCTCGCCTTGGTTGATGTACGCCTCGGCCTGCACCATCGTCGCGAAGAAGTCACTGCGGGTGTTCATGCCGTTGCCGAAGATGGAGCCTGCGCCTCGCTCGGTGGCTTCGACAGAGCGCCCCAGGTCTCGGAAGCAGTGGCCGATCTCGGCAGCCAGCTCCACCTCGTCGAAGTACGAGATGTACGGCGGGTCGCTGTCGGCTGTCCGTTGTCCGAGTCGGCGTTCTGCCTCCACCAGGGCGAGGTCACAGCCTCGGTCGTCGCCAAGACGAGCCAGAGCCCGCGCCTCCATCGCGCGGAACTGCGCGGCCATCGTCGGCCCCAGGCTTGCGGCCGGGTTGGTGTACGCGGCTCGGGCGAGAGTCACAGCGTCCTGGTATCGGCCTGTGAACGTGGCCTGATGGCTCATCGCGGACAGGATGCTTCCGCCCAGGCGTCTGTCACCAGCCGCCTGCGTCATGCGAAGGGCTTGGATGAAGTACCGCTGAGCGATGCCGTGCAGGCAGCTGTCGTACGACATCCATCCGGCGAGCAAGAGTGCTTCGGCCACAGCCGAATACAGTTCCTTGCCCACGGCGTCGGAGTACTTCCCGTCGAGCATCGGCCGGACATCCGTGTGCAGGTACTGAATCAGCGCGCGCCGGGCGTGGCCACCGCCGAACCTCCCATCGAGCATGCTGAATGCCTCGGCGGTTGAGCGCACCATTTCTACGTCCACGGCGCCGATAGCCCGGTCACCTGCCCGCGTCAGCACTTCGTCCGGCGGGGCGACGAGCCAGCGCAGGGCAGCGGCGTTCCATGCTGCAGAGTCCAACTGTGCCCGGACCAACGCCTCGGCATCGGCAAGGTCGGCGCGCCACAGGTCGGCCACGGTCTTGGCCGCTGCCTCAGGACGGTCCGCGAAGTCGAGCCCCAGGTCAGGCTGCACGGCGGATACCGCCGCGTCGCCCATCCCGATGTCGTCGATAGTGAGGCGGCGTCCCAGCTTGCGCCCGATGGCGTCGGCGATGAGCTGCGGCATGTTGCCGCGCGGTATCGAGCCCTTGAGCCAGCGGGTGACGTACGTGTGATCGCAGGTGATGTCTTCGCCTGCTATGGCAGCTGCGGCGACTACCGCGCGGGCAAGCGACTTGTGCGAGAAGTCGGCTTCCTGCATGAGCGCGGCCAGCCGGGCGTTCCGTTGTGCCATCGGACCCCCCAGAGAACGGCCGTAGTGCCAGCTTGACGCACGGTCACTCTACGCAGGTCACAGCCAGGGTGCAGGAGGTTTGCACGTAGGAGTGCACGAGTGCACCCCCAAGTGCACGCTCCCGAAGTCGCCTCCGCACGGCGACAGTTGAGTCATCGCCGCAAGATCAGCTCGGCCCTCTTCGAGGTGGTGGCAGCCAAGCCGCTCTCCTTCGTTTGTCGGACGCCTCCGCAAGGCGTCGTGGGGTCGTGGATACCCAGCCGGCCGGAGGACTGGGTTCTGCACAAGATCACCGATCTACTGATGGAGCCTTGCCATGCGCTATCCGCCGACGAGTACCGCCTTGTCGACGAGCCTGTCCGCGGTCAACACACACCCCGTGAGCGACGTACAGCTTGGCGCCTCCCTGGTGCGGAGTTCCGCAATCCGGGCTCCAAAGCCGACCGCGGTGGTACTGGATCTCTTCGGCACACTCGTCGCAGCACCGAGCGCAGTCGAACGGAGTGCTGCCGCCGCCCAGCTCGCCGATGTCCTGGGCGTATCCTCGGCGGTCGCCGAGGCGGCGCTGTCCGGCAGCTGGCGGGCGAGGCACGACGGGCATCTGAGGTCCACGGCTGAAGTCGCGGCGCATCTCGTCGCGCACTGCAACGCTCCCGCTTCCCGTGTGGATGAGCTGGAACGGCTCCTGGCGAAACTCGCCCGCGACCGGCTGCAGGCCGATGCCACTCTCCTGCAGTCCCTGAAGGAGCTTCAGCAGGGTGGGCTCAGGCTGGCTCTCCTCAGCGACGCATCCCCCGACATCGCCGAGGCATGGAGCCGCAGCGATCTCGCGTCGCACTTTAATGCCGCCGTGTTCAGCTGCCGGGAGGATGCGATGAAGCCCTCTCCTCAGCTCTTCGATGCGGTGCTCGACGCACTCGATGTCGCCCCGGAGCGGGTCCTCTACTGCGGCGACGGCGGCGGTGACGAACTGGCCGGCGCGGAGCGCGCCGGGATGCATGCGGTTCGCGTGGAACGCCGGGGCGGACCGCACGGCCTTGCGTTCGGCGAGACCGCTTGGCCCGGCAGGGCGATACCCGCGGTGGAGGCTCTCCCGTCCTTGCTGAGCACGTGGAGGGAACGATGAACGTCCCGTACGCCTGGGCAGTTGAAAGCGGCGCACTCCGCCGGCTCCCCGCTCCGATCGACACCCACCCGATGGGCGACACGACGATCATCGAGCCCCGCTACACAGGCGTGTGCGGGAGCGACGTCGCGAAACTCAGTCACCCCTGGCAGGGTCGGCTGCCGGAGCCGTGGTACCCCGGACACGAGATCGTCGGGGTCGACACGGAGTCGGGAGAGTGGGTCGCGGTCGACCCGCTGGTGCCCTGCCGTTCGTGCCACTACTGCGACCGCGGCTTCGTACACATCTGCCCGGAGCTGCGACGCATCGGCTGGGACCTGCCCGGTGGTCTCGCCAGCGCCGTGAGGGTGCCCCGCGACAATACTCGCCCGCTACCTCACCTGCACGATCCCGCACACGGCGTCCTTGCCGATCCGATGGCAGTGGCACTGCACGGAGTCCGCTGCGGCCTCCAAATGCCGCTGGGGCGGCTCGGCGTCATAGGCGGCGGCGTCATCGGGGTCTGCACGGCGATCTGTGCGGCGGAGGCCGGGTGGGACGTCCACGTGCTGGTCAGGGAGCCTTCGCGGTCGCACCAACTGAGTTACGTCCTCGACCCGCACATCAACCTCCACTCCGCCGACCTGCCGCCGTGCGACGTCGTCGTGGACGCCGCGTCGGGCGACAGCGACGCCCCCGTACGCCAGGCGCTGAGCGCCGTGCGTGACGGTGGAACGGTTCTCGTACAGAACGCCTACGCACCCCGGGTGCTTCTCTCGGTCCCCCTGCGGGACGTCTTCCGGCGCTCGATCACTCTGCGTGGCTCCTTCTCGTACTGCCGCGCGGACGGCCACGACGACTTCCGCGACGCCATCGACGCCCTCGCGAAGGGCGGCGACTGGGCTGCCCTGCTGACCCGGGACCGATTCCCTCTGAGCGACCTGCCGCAGGGGCTGGCAGCCCTGAGGAGCGGGTCCCGCCATCGCCCCTTCAAGGTCCTGCTCACGTCCGACATCTGAAGGAAGGAGCCAACCCCATGGCGGTGACAACGCCATTGCTGGCCCAGAAGATCAACTCGCCCGCCGACATCGCACCCGAGGACATCCACGAGGGCATCCTGAACATTCTCGCGTTACCGGAGGGCCACACCCGGGACGTGATGCTCGGCAGCGTCCTCACCGGCCTGCTCCTGCGAGGGCCGAGACTGGAGGAGGTCGAGGCCGCGGTCCGGGCAGCGACGTCCCTGGACCGAAATGGCTGGGACTTCCACCGGCCGCCCACGGGCATGCGGTTCGTCGGCTACACGGGCAGCGGGAAGAAGACCTTCAAGACGATCAACCTCAGCACGGCTGCGGCGCTGGTGGCGGCCACCGGGGGAGCACATGTCGCGAAGCTCGGATCGCGCAGTGCGTCGTCGAAGACCGGATCGCGCGACTTCATCGACGTCGTGGGGGCGACGGGCGACACGGTGCCGCACCAGGAGATGGTGGACATCACGGCGGAGGTCGGCTTCGGGTTCTTCTCCATCGAGAACCGCGTGCCCGAGTTCGACCGCCGTTACGGAGGCAGGTTCCAGGCTGTACACGCCCTCAGCCTGGCGTTCCCCGCTCTCCTGAGCCCGGTCACCTGCCCCGCCTACGTGTACGGGCTCTCGCACCCCGCGGTTGGCGCTTCCGCCCGGCTGCTCTCCCGGCTCGGGCTGCCGGACGTCACGGTGATCAACTCCAGCGTCGGCCAGGCGGTCCAGGTCGACGAACTGCTCCCCGGAAGCACCGTGCGGGCCTGCCGCATCAACGCTGGCGCCGAGGATCTGGCCTTCAACGACGAGGTACGCAGGGGTGCGGCCTCGATGCCGCAGGACCTGATGTCCATCGCCCAGCACGAGGACCCTTTGGAGAACGTCGCCGCGGCGATCCGAGTGCTGGCCGGCCGGGACACCAGCCAGGCGCGGAACGCGGTCGCCCTCAACGCGGCCCTGCTCATGGTGATGTCCGAGGCGGCTTCCACGATCCAGTCCGGCATTGACAGGGCGCTCACCATCATCGACGCGGGCGCGGGTCTGGACACCCTCCAGCAGTTCGTTCGGCTCACGGGCGGTGCCCCGCACCAGCTCCATTCGCTCCTGCGGCCCGTCTCTCCGCCGGCCTCCCTGATCAGCCCCGGCAGCAAGGAGAAGGCCCCATGCTGACGCACGAAGAACTCGGGATCGTCCACCTGGTCCTCAACACCGACTGCAATGCATGGGACCTGAAGCCGACCAGCACGTCACCGGGCGTGTGCCGCTTCTGCTACCGCGAGCGCAACCGAGTCAGCACCGATGCCGAAACGGTCCGCCGGGTCATCGACCGCGTCCGTTCGGAGTCGGAGGCCCATCGGTGTGTCTTCACCGGCGGCGACCCCGTGATGCCGTACGACAACCACCTGGAGGTCGCCCTCCGGCACGCCACCGAGGTCGGCTTCGAGACCAACCTCCACACCAACGGGCTGCTCCTGAGCGATCGTTACGCCGGTCTCCGCGACCACGTGACCATCTACTCCCTGGCAGTCGACGGTCCGAACGCCGAGACGGCCAACTGGTTCCGCGGCCAGGGGTACTTCGAACGTTTCCTGTCCAACGTCGAGTTCCTCACCGCCGACCAGCGACGGCTCGCCTTCAACACGTTCACCACAGCCAGCTCCGTGAAGGAACTGCCTCGCCTGGCACAGCTCATCGCCGGGGTGACCCAACGGACGGACGTCGAGTACTGGCTGATCTCCCAGTACCGCCCCATCGGCCGAGCGAACACGCGTAAGGCGGAGATCTACGGCTTCGAGCGGGACGACTTCGTACGGGCCGTGGACGACGTACGCGACATGGTCGACGGGGTGGAGATCTACGCCCAGCCCACGCGTGCCCCGGAGGACCAGTACCCGTTCCGGGTCTGGGTCCTCGCCGACGGAACGGTCACCGCAGACCTCGGCAGCGTCGCGGCTCCCCGCAACGAGGTGCTCGGAGACCTCCTGGTCGACGGCTTCGAGCCGCTGGTCCGCCGGGCCTTCGCCCTTCGCGAGCAGACACAGTTGGAAGGAATCGCATGAAGTTCGACACCGCGTACTACGAGAGCGTCATCGACCAGCACCGCTACGAACGCCTGGGGCTCGGCGCCATCGACTTCGCCCTCGCGGGGATGAGCCCCGACGACCTGCGCACGAAGTGGGTGTGCCACACGGGAGCGCGCGGGTTCGCGGAGGCGGTCGCGGACGGGCAGCCGGCGATCGTCACCACCGGGGTCGGGCTCGGAGGGCCGCCCCACGCCGGCACGCTCTTCCAACTGCTGCGTGCGATCAAGCTGCAGCAGTGCGGCCTCGACGTCCAGATCGTGCTGGGCGACCTCGACTCCTACAACGCCCGCCGTACGCCCCTGGACTCTGTGCGGAAACTCGCCGACCAGTACGAGGAGTTCGTCCTGGGTCTCGGGTTCGACGCCAAGCGCGGTGTGCTGCGCAGGCAGGAGGGTGAGACCGACATCCTGGCCACCGCGTTCCTGCTGTCGCGCCACCTGGACGACGACGACTTCCACTGGGCGGAGGAGGACCTCGCCGGTCTCTACCGCAACCACGGGGTCTTCGACCGCCTCAACTACGGCATGAAGCAGGCCACACTGCTCATGGCCGCGGACTTCGTGCACCTCCTCCGCGAAGGGCGTCACGTCCTCGTCTCCCTCGGGGTCGACGAGCACAAGTACGTCGCCCTCGCCCGGCGCGGAGCGGAACGCTGGGGCCTCCCCGCCGACCGCCTCTCCGGCATCTACACCAAGATGATCCCCGGCCTCGGCGGCCTCCCGAAGATGAGCAAGAGCATCCCCGGCTCCGGGATCGACGCCTCCATGTGCGCCGAGGACATCCGAGCCCTGCTCAAGACGGACACCGACACCGCCCCCACCGACGACGGCTCGGCGCTGCTCCAGATGTACGCGTGCCTGCCCGAGGTCGACGGACGGGCATACGACCGGGCCTCGGCCGCGCGCCGCGACGGAAGCCCCGAATGGCGCACCGTACGCGAGCAGCTGGTCGAGCGGATGCTCTCGCTGTTCTCCCACTGGCCGAAGTAAGCAAGGAGTCCCTCGTGCACACAAACACCGCGACCTCCCGCCAGCCCATCGGCGGCGCCGAGACCTACTTCATCAGGAGCGGCTACCGCAGCCGCACCGAGGTGGAGTACTTCCTCGACGAGACGGACGACACCGTGACCTGGCAGCCCGACGTCTACCCCTACGCTGCCGCCCGGGCCCAGGAACTCGGCCGCGACGTCGTGATCGACATCGGCTGCGGACGGGCGGGCAAACTGGCCTCGCTGGCCGGCGAGTATCCGGCCTGGTCCTACATAGGCGTGGACTTCGGGGACAACCTCGTGTGGTGCCGCGACAACCACCCCTTCGGGGAATGGATCGACGTCGACCTTGAGTCGGCCGAGCGGCTGCCCATCGACCCCTCCCTCGTGCGCCGGTCCATCGTGGTCTGCTCCGACGTGATCGAGCACCTGATGAATCCGATGCCGGCCCTGTCCCTGATCCGTGGCCTCCTCATGGAGGGCAGCGCCGCCGTACTGTCCACGCCGGCCCGCGAGTGCCGCAGCGGTTACGACGCTCCCGGCCCGCCCCGCAACCCCAGCCACGTCCGGGAATGGGCGAGCGACGAGTTCCAGGCACTGCTGCGGGCGTCCGGGTTCGAGATCCACTACGCCGGGCTCACCCGGAGCGACGACGCCTCCAACGGCCTGTCCACCCAGATGCTCCTCGTCGGCGCGGGAGAGGTGGAGGGGGAACAGCGATGAGCGCGGTTCCCCGGTCCGACGGCATGCGTGTCGTCCACCTCCCGGCTCGCACTCCGTACGCGTGGAAGCTGCAGGGCCGTGACTTCCACATCCTCAACGGGACGGAGATCCCCAGCGGCGGCACGGTGCCGGCGGCGGTCACCGCTGCCTGGCTCCTCAAACACGGCCCTCTCACATGGCTCGACGTCCTGCACCTGCACCACATCGACTTCGAGGACCTCACCACGCTGGAACGCTTGCTCGATGAGTGCCTCAACCACGGAGTCAACGTGGTCTTCACGGCCCACGACACACGCCCCATGGTCGGCAGCGACGAGGACTTCACCGCGCGGCTGCGAATGCTCCACTCCGCCGAGGTCAGCTGGGTCTGTCTCACCGCAGGCTCTGTCACAGTGCTCGCTGAGGTTCTCGGCGAGCACCCCCAGGCAGCGGTCATTCCGCACGGGTACGTAGCAGCCCCGGAGTCACTGGCCGGCCTGGAGCGCGAGTCGAGCAGCTCGGCGGCCCGGTACCTCATGTTCGGCGCCTCACGGGCCAGCCGGGACCAGCTGTCCACCATGGCCAACTGGAGCCTTGGGATCACGGATCCCCACAGCACTCTCCACGTCCTTCTGCGCGCATTCAGTCCGGCCGACTTCGCCGACGGCGGCCGTGCTCCGCTGCTTCTGGAGACGGCCCGGCGCGATCCCCGCATCCGCCTCACCATGCGCCCTTACCCCACGGACGAGGAAGTGGTCAGAGCCGGGCTGGCTTCGGACTCGCTGCTGCTGCCGTACCTCTGGGGCAGCCACTCCGGGCAGATGGAACTGGCCTTCGACCTGAACCTGCTTCCGGTCTGCTCCCTCACCGGCCACCTGCCCGAACAGTACGAGCGGCACAAGGGGCTCGTCGAAGAACCCGAATGGTTCGACTGGTCGCAGGGGCACCCCAACCTCTTCGGGGAGAAATTCCTGACCGCGCTGGAGAACGCGGCAGCGCGGCTCGACGCTAAGCCACGCCGCCTCGATCGTGAGTTCCTTGAATACAGGGCCCAGGAACACAGGACGATCCTGGACAACTACGCCCGCGTGTATGGAGGTGACGGATGAGCACCCCTCCGCGCATTTCGTGCGTGATCCTTTGCCATAACTACGGCCGATATCTCGACCGGGCCATAACGAGCTGCCTGGAACAGGAGCCAGGAGGCTTCACGCTTCACGAAATCATCGTCATCGACGACGGCTCGACCGACGAAACGGAGGAGGTGTGTCTGCGCCACGAAGGCGACGTCAAGGTCATCCGGAGAAGCCAGCAGGGCTTCGGTCAATCCCTGACCGATGCCTTTCTCCTCAGTTCTGGCGATTGGGTGGCTCCGCTCGATGCCGACGACTGGTTCCACCCGTCGAAGCTGCGCACATGCGCAGAGGCGATGAGGGGTGAAACGCTGTTCATCGAGCACTGGGAAAACGTGGTCGACGTCGATGGGCACCCGATGCTGAAGGAACCGCATCCGGGCGGAAACACGAGCACACTCGTGGTCAACCGCGATGCCGCCCTCAGCCTTCTGCCGGCAAGTAACGAGATCTTCTTCCACGCATTGCGTGAGGCCGGCCGAGGCATCGCGCTCCAGGACCCGTTGACCTTCTACAGGGTCCACCCCCGCAGCATGACCGACCGCAGTACGCCCGGCCTATCGCAGGATTATCGAGCCGAGGTCTGTCTGGCACTTTCCGATCGGCTCCATGCGATGTACGGGAATCCACCCTCCTGGGCAACCACTCACGTGCTCAGGAGGATCTCCCAGCATTTCCATGCACTCGCTTCCGGGCACAGAGTGGAATCTGCCGTGCAGCGAAAGAAGCGTCTATCCGCCTTGTCGCTGATTCCGGGAATGCTCATCGCCACGCTTCGAGCCCGAGACTCACTGGATCCGTGGTTCCGGTCCCTCTCCAGTGCGATCGCAGGTCGGCCGCTGGTACGGCTCACGACAGACCAAGGACAGCAGGCTGAATCGTGATCATTCCGACGATGCAACGAGGGCAGCGATGATAAAATCGCCGCTTCCAATCCCATACTGGTCTGGCCAGTTGTCCGACCCAGGAGCGTATAAGCGCCATGAGCCGTTTGAGTGAGTCTGTCACCCGTGTCATGCACATCCTCGATGGGGCGGACCTGGGCGCGGACTATACGGTCGCGCAGCTGCTCGGCGAGACAACAGCCAGGCGCTCCCTCGACCTCTCCGACCTGTCCCCGCAGGAGCAGGCCGCCCTGGTCGAGGGGCGCGCGATCAACCTGATCCCCTCGGCCGCGGTGCTCGCCGAGAAGATTGAAAGCGCCCGGTCCGAGGGGCGCCCGCTGGTCGTCAAGTACGGCATCGACCCGACCTCGCCTGATGTTCACCTCGGACACGCGGTGCCGATCATCCTCGCCAGCCGGTTCCAGCGGATGGGCCACCACGTCGTCTTCATCATCGGCGACGTCACGGCCAAGATCGGCGACCCGTCGGGACGCTCCTCGGAGCGTCCGCCCCTCACTGACGAGGACATCGCCCGCAACCTGAGCGGCTACCAGCAGCAGGTCACGCCGTTCATCGACTTCGAGCGTGCCGACCTGCGCTTCAACGGCGAGTGGCTGAACAAGGTCACCCTGCCGGAGCTCGTCGGGGTCCTCGCCCGGGTGCCGGTCTCCATGTCACTCCAGCGCGAGGACTTCCGTACCCGGCTCGCCGAGGGCCACGGGCTGTCCGTCGCCGAGTTCGTCTACTCCGTCGTCATGGCGTGGGACTCGGTGGCCATCGACGCCGACGTCGAACTCGGCGGCGTGGACCAGCTGCTGAACCTCCAGATGTGCCGCAAGGTCATGGAGATCTCCGACCAGGCTCCCGAGGTCGTCATCACCACCCCGCTCATCGAGGGCACCGACGGCACGGGCACCAAGATGAGCAAGAGCAAGGGCAATTACGTGGGCCTGACGGCGTCGCCCGATGACGTCTACGGCCGGCTGATGTCCATCCCCGACCACCTGACCGAGCAGTACCTCCAGCTGCTCACCGAGTGGACGGACGACGAGATCCGCGTGGTCACCAAGCGCCTGGAGGCGGGAACCGCCCACCCGATGGCGGTCAAGCGCATCCTGGCTGGCGAGGTCGTCGCTGCTCTTCACGGCTTGGACGCTGCTGCCGCCGCCCGTGCGGAGTTCACGGCGCGCTTCTCTAAGCGTTCCTTCGGGGATGCCCAGAACCTCCCCGTCATCTCCCTGAAGGACCACGCCGAGGACACGCTCGGGGCCCTGATCAGCGGTACGCTGGACTTCGCTCCCAGCATCTCCGCCGTACGTCGTGTGGCTCAGCAGAAGGGTCTTCGACTGATCCGCGAGTCGAATGGAGACCAGCAGCCGACGCCGCTCACGGAGGCTTCTGTGCAGCAGACGCTCGGCGCAGTCGTCAGCGAGATGGGGGCACTCGAAGGTGCCGAGCTGTACCTCAAGGTAGGCCGTAAGGTCGCCCGTATCGACGCCTGAGTTTTGAGACACGGCGCTGGCCCACCGTGTGGGTCGGCGCCGTTCTGTTCGGGGAGGAATAGTCTCGATAGCAGTGGTGAACATCCGTCCCACGTGGCTGTCCGACACTCCTCCTAGCGTCGGTTGAATGGATCACGACAGCGACGAGAACCTGCACAGCGTGCGGATCATCGCTCGCGGTGCAAAGGCCGCGATCGAGATCGACGGACAACGGGTGGACCCGGGTGCCCTGAGCGGCTACACGGTCACCCACCGAGACGGGGAACAACCGCAGGTTGTCCTGTACTCGGGGGACTATGCCGAGTCGACCTTCGAGGGCCTTGTCCGAGTCTCCGTGGCCGACATGCCCGACCCGGGCCCGGCTGCCGCGGTGTTCTTGTCGGCGATCGATGCCGAGGAGCTGGAGCGGTCCGCGCTGGCTCGGCCCGACCTGGGCACCGGCCCGCATTCCCTGACTCAGGCGATGCTCACGCAGCTCGTGGAGTGGGCGCGTGGCCTTTGACGTGGAGGGTGCGCGTCGGGTCGTCGGCCGCATCCTGGACGACAAGCTCGAAGTGTGGCGGGACGGCGCCGGCCGCGCGGACGATGTGCTGGACGAAGCCACCGGCCAACTCGTGTCCCCGACGCCGGACGAGTCCTTGGTCTGGGACGGGCTCGGCGCCGTGATGCCGCTGGGCCGTCCCGCGATCACCCGGCCGCTGAGCGGTGCCGTCGCCGTCGAGCCGCCCACGACGGACTACCAGGCCGTGCTCCCCGTTGACACTCCGGAACTCCGGCCGGACGACGTGGTGCGCGTGGCCGGATCGGTGAGGCCGGGCGGGCCGCGTGATCCTCAGCTGGTGGGCCGCCGCTTCCGCGTCTCGGACGAGACCGTAGGCACCTACAGCGTGGTGCGCATCGTCAGGGTGCAGGTGATCGACTGATGGCACCGGCGAACCCGCATCCCAACGCCCACCCGGACGCGACCGCGTTCCGCGACCCGATCGCGCTGGCCGCCGCGCTGGCGGGGATGGGTCCGGCCACCCGCGCCCGAACGCGGACGATCACGCGGCACCACGCCATGCTGTTGCGGGTCCGCATCCAGCGGAACGCGAGCGGCAGGCCCGGCCCGAACGTGATCACCGGGCAGTACCGCGCCTCCTGGGACGTGCGGGTGCGCACTGGCGGCGGCGAGGTCACGGCCGAGGTGTTCTCCGATGCCCCACAGGCGCGACGGCTGGAGTACGGCTTCGTCGGTGTCGACTCGCTGGGACGGCACTACCGCCAGCCGCCGTTCCCCCACGTCGAGCCCGCGTTCCGGCAGACCGAACCGGCGTTCATCCACTCCCTGGCGGACGGGGTGCTCCCGTGACCGCCCGCCTTCCTGTGACCCGCGCGCTCGCCGCCCTCCTGGAGCACGCCACGGGCCGACCGTGCGGGATCGGTGAACTCCCACGTGTTCAGGGGAAGTCCGGCTGGGAGCCCGCGACTGTCCCGTACACGATCCTCGACTCGCTGCCTGCCGAGTTCGCAGGCCCGCCCCTATGGGACTGGCACGCCGATGCCGCCTGGGCCTACCAGATCACCTCGGTCGGGGAACGGGTCGACCAAGTCGAGTGGCTGGCCGACCGCGTACGCGCCGGCATCGTCGGCCGTAGAGACGGAAACTGGGCCCACGACCTGCACGTTCCCGAAGCCCGCGTCATCGACCGGGAGTTGACCTACGACGCCGGAGGAGAGCCCTCGGTGTCGGCGGCAGGCGCTATCGTGTCCTACGTGCAGCGGGTCACGATCACCGTGACCCCAGCCTGAAGAATCGTTTCTTCTGATCCTCACCGCGGAGGCCTGCGCGGACGCTAGGCCCCAGGCCAGGCGAACCCCCTTTGAACGTCAAGGGGCAGGGCCTCGGCACGGGACGCTGCCCCAGAAGTGGGAGCGGACCGGTGTCCACGAGCACGAAGAAGACCCAGACCCGATTTCTGCGGCGCGGCATCTCCAAGATCCTGTGGTCCAAGGACCTCAACGACCCGAAGTACCCCAGCCGCCGAGAGATCACCAACGCCTTCAGCCTGACCGACGCCGTCTCGGACATCGAGGGCTGGGCGCTGGAGAACGACCCCATCGAGACCCCCGACATGGGCTCGACCTTCAACTCCTCGATCCCGGGCAACGACAAGGCCGAGAACTCCAGCCTGACCTTCTACGAGGACCGGTTCTCCGACGCGATCGAGCAGCAGCTCCCCAAGGGCGCGAAGGGCTACGTCATCCTGCTCCGCAAGGGCGACCTGCCCGGCTCCCGCTCGGTGGACGTGTTCCCCGTACAGGTCGCCACCCGCGCCGCGACGTACAGCACCGGCAACGAGGCCGCGAAGTTCAAGGTGGACTTCACGATCACCGACGAGCCGTCCCTCGACCGGCCGGTGCCGCAGGCGCAGCCCCGCCCGCTGCCGGACGAGGAATGCGAGACCGACCACGGGCACGGTCACCACGACCACGACGGTGACCACGTCGACGTGACCGTGGTCAGCACCACGAAGACCAAGACCGAGGCGACGGTCCGCGAGCACGACGCTGACGAGGGCTGATCGTGTCGCGCCCCGCCCAGGCCAAGCGCCCGTCCCCCTCCGCCACGTCGGCGGAGGGGGCGTGGTCGGCCAAGATGGAACGTCTCCGCCGCCGGGCCCGCCCGCAGAACCGGCTCCGGATCTGTGACGACGCTGAGCTGCGCAAGCGGTACGAGGAGGCTGAGCAGGCCGCCCGTCGTGCCCGGTTCGTCGCCGAGGCCAACCCGGGTGACGAGCTGGCCGCGCGCCAGGCCACCGACGCAGACGCTGCGCGGGACCAGGCGCTCCAGGCACTCGACGCCGCCTCGGAGTTCCTGACCTTCCGCGCGCTGCCGCGCCCGGTACTCGAGGAGCTGATCGCCGAGCACCCGCCCACCGAGCAGCAGGCGGAGGAGGGGGCGATCTTCAACGCCGACACCTTCCCCGCCGCGCTGGTGGCGGCGGCCTCGGTGGACGGCATGAGCCGGGAGGAGGCCGAGGAGCTGCTGAACGGCTGGTCGGCGCCGGACGCCAACGCGCTGTGGGACGCCGCCTGGCAGATCCAGCAGGAGAGCCGGGTCGAGCTGGGAAAAGGCTGAGTCGTGACGCCGGCCTGCGTGCCGAACTGGAGCTGTGTGAGCTGTACGGCATCCCGCACTCGCAGTTCCTCGGCGGCGACGGCCGCTGGACCGACCTCGACCGGGCCAAGGCGTTGGCCTGGGCGGAGTGGCAGCGGTCGGTGTGCCCGGAGTGCCACACCCGGCTGGAGGAGTGGGACCGCGAACGCGGCGGCGGCCCGCACGCCTACGTCACCGACACCCTGCGCTGCCCCGGCTGCGAGCTGATCGAGCAGGAACGCGATCACGTCCCGCAGGACCGGTCCGGCTACGGCGTGAAGATCCAGCTCCTCCCGCGCGCGCAGTACGAGCCGCGCCCCTGATCCACCCCCGCACCATGTAAGGAGGCCGCCGCGGTGGCCGGGTTCACCCTCACGGTCGCGATGCGCGCCGAGGTCCGCGACCTGATCGCGGGAAC
This sequence comes from Streptomyces sp. NPDC006385, assembly GCF_040612485.1. Taxonomy (NCBI): domain Bacteria; kingdom Bacillati; phylum Actinomycetota; class Actinomycetes; order Kitasatosporales; family Streptomycetaceae; genus Streptomyces; species Streptomyces sp. NPDC006385. The sequence goes on along the minus strand of NZ_JBEXQG010000054.1, from coordinate 39,737 downwards.
CCGTGCTGCCTCCGCACAGATGCGGACCCTAGGGGAGCGCACCGACGCGGCGAACCGGTCCCTGGCACGGCTGGACGCCAACGGGGCCCGGCTCGCTGCGCAGTTCGCTGCGCTGAACCGTTCCTCCCGCGCGGCCGTCGGCGAGCTGAACCGGATCGCTGCCCGCGCCGGGGCGGCTCGTGTCAGCCTTCGAGCAGCTGGGGACGACGGAGCCCGCTCCATGTCCCGCCTCCAACGCGCCGTGGCCGGCGCAGGCAGAGGAGGCATCTCCACCACCAACATGCTCGCGGGCGGCAGCCTGCTGCTCGGCGCGGGCGAGATGGTCGAGGAGGGCAACCGCTACCAGCGGCAGATGAACCTCTTCCGCGCGGTGACCAACGCCACCACCGCGCAGATGAAGCGCGCCGCCGTCGTCGCGCAGGAACTCGGCAACGACCTGAACCTTCCGGGCTCGACCGCGGCGGATGCGGCGGAAGGCATGGTCGAGCTGAGCAAGGCCGGTTTCCGCGCCGATCAGTCGATCGACGCCGTACGCGCCTCACTCCAGCTCGCTGCGGCGGCCGACGTCAACGCCGCCACATCGGCCAAGTATTTGGGCGACATCATGGATCAGTACGGCCTCGGTGCTGATCAGGCAGCCAAGGCGTCGGACACCCTGGCCGCCACGGCGAACTCCGCGTCCGGCTCGATCACCGACATCTACTACTCGATGCGGTACGCCGGACCCGTCGCCAACGCCCTCGGCGTCTCCCTGGAGGACACCGCGGCCGCGGTCGGCATGCTCGGCAAGGCCGGCATCCTCGGGCAGACGGCGGGCACCAGCCTGCGAGGGATCTTCGCGAACCTCGCCGCGCCCACCCCGAAGATGCGCACCGCGCTCAAGGAACTGGGCATCGACGCCTGGGACGCCCAGGGGCAGTTCCGCGGGCTGCGCGTCGTGATCGACGGTTTGGCCAAGGCTGAACACGACATGTCGCAGAAGGACTTCGCGGCAGGCGTCACCAGGGCGTTCGGCAAGCCCGCGCTCAGCGGTGCGGTGGCGCTCGCGCATCAGGGCACCGAGTCCTTCGACGACCTGTCGATGGCCGTGCGGCAGACGGGTGCTGCCGCGTCCATCACGGCCTCGCGCGGGCAGGGCCTGTCCGGCGCGATGGTGCAGCTGCGCACCCAGGCGCGGCAGACCGGGCTCGCGCTGTACGAGGGCATGGCACCGGGACTGGAGTGGGTTACGCGGCTGCTGACCCGCGGACTGTCAGGAGCGACCCCGTACCTGACCACCGCGCTGGAGTACGGCCGCAACCTCGCCGTGCTGTACGGCCCGGACCTGAAGGCCAAGACCCAGGAGGGGCTTGGCGGCCTGGTCGATGAGGCGAAACGGTTCGTCGGGCCGCTCAAGGAGCTGGGCGAGGACGCCCTTGCCACCGGCCTGAACCTGCTGATCAACGCCGCCCAGACCCTGGGCCAGGTCCTGGACAACGCGGCCGACGGCGCGGAGCCCATCGTGTCCGCCGTGGCCGACCTCGGTGAGGAGGGCGGCGCGGCGGCCGGCACGCTCGACATCATCGCCACCGTCGCCAACGCGGCGATGGACGCGGTCTCGGGCCTGTCCCTCGTCCTCATGCCGATCGGGCACATTGTGGGCGGTCTCGTCACCGCCTTCGGTGCCCTGCCCGGCCCGATCCAGTCGGCTGCCCTGGCCATGCTGCTGTTCCGCCGTGTCCAGCCGAGCCTGACCAACGTCGCCAACACCGTCACCGGCCCGATCCGCAGAGGGTTCCAGGGCTTCGCCCAGCAGATGCGGGTCCAGCAGGCGCTCGCGGCCTCCGCCGGAGTGTCGCTGTCCCGGTACGGCGCAGCCTGGGCCGCGGTGCAGGCGCGCGTCGGCTTCCTCGGCAACATGACGGCGGCGTTCCGCAGCGCGAACGGCGCCGGAGTCACCTTCATGGGCACGCTGAACGGCATCGGCCGTGCGGCCGGTTCCGGGCTGCGCTCCGCGGTCGGCGGCGTCACCAACGCGCTCGGCGGTCCGTTCGGGATCGCCATGGCCGGTGTCTCCGTCGGCCTGGGCCTGCTCGCGACCCGCCAGCAGAAGGCCGCGCAGGCAGCGGCCGAGCACCAGCAGCGCATCTCCTCACTTACCTCGGCCCTGCGCGAGTCCGGCGGGCAGATCGACAGCAACGTGCGGCAGCAGGCCGCCCAGATCCTGCTGGACACCAAGACCAGCCAGGGCCAGCTCACCAAGGTTATGGACCAGGCCGGCGTCCCGCTCGCGACCCTGACGGACGCGTACCTCGGGCAGGGCACCTCGCTGGAGACGCTGCAGAAGCAGCTCCAGGCGACCGCCGACAAGCACAAGGTCTGGAAGGACGTTGCGGCCGGCAAGGCGTCAGTCCGGGACTACTCGGATGTCGGCCAGCAGTACAAGGACGCCGCGGACGCTCTCGGCAGCGTCAAGGGCGAGATGGCCGAGTCGGTCAAGAACGCCCGGGAGCTGGCTAAGGCGGCGAAGGGCGCGGGGGACGGCACCTCCGCCTACGACCGGCTCAAGGCCGCCGTCGGCGGGCTGGCGGACGAGACGGCCGACGCCGACACCCGCACGCGCTCGCTCAAGAGCGCCCTCGACCTGCTGTCCGGCGGCCAGATCTCTCTGCAGGCGGCGAAGGCGAAGGTCAATTCCGCTGTGCTCGACCTTCAGGAGGGCAGCAAGGGCGTCAATCGGGAGCAGGGGTATGGCGGTAGGCAACTGGTCAACCAGGACAAGACCCTCAACACCACCACGCGGAACGGGCAGCAGCTCTACACCCAGCTCACCGCCCTGTCCGACGCGGCAGCCGATGCCTCCTTGGCGACGTACGACTTGGCCATCCGTAATGGGGAGTCGCTGCCCGCGGCGCTGGCGAAGGCCCGTGGGGAGATGAGCCGGGCGCGGGCTGAGGCGATCAAGGCTGCCCGCAGCTACGGGCTGACCAAGGCCCAGGCCGAGGGCGTCGCCGACAGCCTCGGCCTCCTGCCGTCGAAGGTGTCGCTGCTGCTCCAGACCAAGGGTATGGACAGCACGCTCGCGAACCTGATCGCGGTGCAGGCCGAGTTCCACCGGCTGCCGAAGCAGAAGACGATCAAGGTCGACTCGCTGAGCGACGGCGCGCAGAAGAAACTGCGCAGCCTCGGCTTCACCGTCAAGACGGTGCCAGGCACGCGGCAGATCAAGATCACCGCGCCGACGGCGGGCGCCCGCAAGAACCTGGACGTGCTGATCGACAAGCTCGGACAGACCCCGAACTCGAAGAACGTGAAGGTGTCGGCGCCGACCGCCGCGGCGATCAAGAGCCTTGAGGCGGTGCAGGCGAAGATCCGGGCGACGCCCAGCGCGAAGTCGGTCATCGTGCGCGCGCCGACGGCCGAGGCCCGCAAGCAGCTGCAGGCGCTGGGGTTCCGGATCGAGAAGGTGCCCGGCTCGAAGAACGTGAGGGTCACCGTGCCCACTGGGGGTCCGCGCAAGGCGGCCGACTCCATCCAGCAGCGCATCAACGCCCTGCGCGGCAAGGAGGTCACGGTCACCACCCAGCACGTCTCGGTCTTCAGCGAGCTCGCCGAGCAGAACACCAACGTTGCGGACGCAATCCGGCGACAGGCCGAGGCTCAGGCCCGTGCCGCCAAGAAGCACGCCGATGGCGCGGTCGTGGACTACTTCGCGGACGGCGGCGTCACCGGCGGCCCGCGCCGGGAGCGGCACGTCGCTCAGATCGCCCCGGCGGGGAGCTGGCGCATCTGGGGTGAGCCCGAGACCGGCGGGGAAGCGTACGTGCCGCTGGCCGCCTCGAAGCGCGACCGGAGCAAGGCGATCGTGGAGACCGTGGTCGACCGGTTCGGCGGCCAGGTCGAGTGGTACGCCAACGGCGGCGTACGAGGCCGCCGCAGCCGCGACTACAACCCGATGCTCGCCAGCAGCTTCAAGCAGGCCCGCAGCGTCGCGGCGATGGCGGGCGTCGTGCGCTCCTTCGACCTCCGCACCAGCAGCGACCGGGCCCGCACCCGCGTGGTGGACGCCCGCGCCGGCGGCCGGGTCCAAGTAGTCGTCGTGCGCGAACAGCAGCCGCTGATCGGCACCATGCCGGTCACCGTCACCGACAGCTCCGCCACCCCCGAGCAGATCGGCAACGAGATGATGCGCACCCTGCGCAACGCGCAGCGGGGCGGGAGAGTGTGATGACCACAGCACTGAACAAGCACGACTGCCCCGAACTCGCCCCGTGGCAGTACGAGATCGGCGGCGTCGTCCTCGGCACCGGCAGCTACGTCCCCGTCGGGAACGTCGAAGGGCTCGGATCACCCGGCACCAGGCCGCAGGACGCCGACAACTCCAACAGCGACGGCACCTCACCGGGCCGTGACTTCTACGGTCCGCGCCCCCTGCGCTTCGAGGCGGGCATCAAGACGCCCGGCGACCCGGTGAAGGCCGCCGAGATCCTCGCCCGGCTGGAACGGGCCCTGGACACTCCCGACGCCCGTACCAATCCGGACGGCCGTCACGTCCTGCGGGGCCGGTGGCCCGGGCATGCAACGCGCCGCATGTACGGGCGACTTCGGCGGATGGAAGCCACCAGCACGGCCAACGCCGTGCACGGGTGGATACCCCTCGACATCGAATTCGTCGGCCTGGACAACCCCCGCTGGTACGACGACGAGCTGTCGAAGCTGACGCTCGGCCTGGACCAGGCCGCCCGCCCCGGGACCGGGGACCGCACCGTCGACGAGGCAATGGGCCGTCCTGCCGCGTGCCGCCGCCCGGCCGACCCGCACCACCACCTGGCCGACGACCGCCCCGGCTGGGTCACCAACCACGGCGACGTGCCGACCTACCCGAGCCTGCGCGTGCACGGCCCCGTCACCAACCCACGCATCTGGAACACCGTCACCCGCCGCGTCCTCGAACTCGACCTCTCGCTGCGCGACGGCGAATGGGTGGAGCTGGAGACCCGGCCCGGCACCTGCTGGGCCCTGCGCAACGGCACCGTCAACGTCGCCAACGACCTCAGCCCCGCATCCCGTCTCGACCTGTTCACCCTCCCGCCCGGACGGTCCGAGATCGCCTGGAGCGCGACCGACCCGTCCTGCACCGCGCGCCTCGAGGTCGCGTGGCGGTCCGCGTACACCACCCTGTGAACGGAGAGCATTCGTGACGCTGCAACCCCCGATGATGGTGCGCGGGGCCGACCACTCCGCCCGCGCGATGCGCCTGATGATCCGCGATCTCGCCCGCGGCCGGCAGGGCGTCGCGGAGAGCGAGGACCTGAAGGTCCGTCCGCTGGAGACTCCCGGCCCCGGCGTCCGTGTCGGTGACGGCTCTGCCCTCATCCACGGCGCCCGCCCGTGGCAGGGGGCCTACACCCAGAGCAACATCGGTGACGCGCGGGTCGACGTGGACCCGACCGGCCCGTTCGCCCGCACCGACCTGATCGTTCTGCGGATTGAGGACCCGGAGTGGGAGGGTGAACGCGATCCCCGCACGCAGGAGATCGGCTACTTCCACGTCGTCAAGGGCGTGGCCCGCGACGCCGCCACCGTGCCCGAGGGCATGACCGGGATCGCCCTGGCCCGCATCACCCTGCCGCGCAACACGGCGGCGATCACCGCCGACATGATCACGGACCTGCGGCAGATCGCGAACCCGCGCGCCGAGCGCACCCTGCGTACCGTGCACCCGACCGCGACGGAGGAGGTGCCCGGCAAGCACGGAAAGTGGGCGGCCTGGCCCAAGGAGGCCGCCTGGGATCTTGACGTCCCGGCCTGGGCGACGACGGCCACCGTCGTCGTCACGCTCTCCGGCCTGCGCGCCGAGGCGGGCTCCGTGTACGCCGAGCTGCGCACCCGGCTCGGAGAGCGCGCCGCGAAGCCGACCGTCGTGGACGACGACGGCACCACCACCCGCCGCTCCTCCGTGACCCTGGCCGACACGCTCGCCGTGCCGCCCGCCTACCGGGGCACCCGCCAGCACCTGGCCGTCGAGATCAACCAGAACGACAAGTACGGCGACGGCGACTTGAGCGTGGCCAAGGGCACCACGGTCACGCTCGACGTCGCGTTCACGGAAGGGCCTGCGTGACGATGGCCGACTACCGCTACATCGTCGCGCGGGCCGCGACCGGTGACGTTCTGCACTGGAACCTGCCGCTGAGCGAAGTCGAGTACGGCCCGGAGATATCCGGGCCCGGCTCGCTGAAGGCGACCTTGCCGACGGCGTTCCGCCGCTCCCTCGGCGACGCGCTCGACGCCGGCGACACGGTGCTCCTCGTCGAGCGCAACGCCCGCCTCGACTGGGGCGGGCTGCTCTGGCGCGCCGAACCAGAGGGCAACACCCTGCCCGTCGAAGCCTCCGGGTTCACGAGCTACCTCCACCGCCGCTTCGACCTACACGGCAACCTCGACGGCCGCGGCCCATACATCGAAGCGGACCCGTGCGACGTGATCCGCGATGTGTGGGCCTACGCGCAGGCCCAGCCGGACGGCGACCTTGGCGTGGTCGTGGACGACACGAAGTCGAAGGCGAAGACCGGCACCGCGAAGGACCCGTACTCCACCTCCAAGACGGACCCGCGCAACCTCGGCGAGATGGTGGACGAGATGGCCGAGATCGATGACGGCCTGGAGTGGTCGGAGACCGTGGCCTGGCGCGGGCGCCGCGCCGAGCGCCGCATCATCCTCGGTGCGCCGCGCCTTGGCCGACGCCGTGAGGACCTGACGTTTACCACCGGCGCCAACGTGGTCGGCACCCCGCACGTCATCAAGGACGCCGACTCCTACGCCCAGTGGGTCATCGGGCTCGGGGCGGGCGAGGGCAAGCAGCGCAAGGTCGTCGTGGACGGCGCACGCAACGGGCGCCTGCGCCTGGAACACCGGCTGGAGACGAGCGAGAGGAACGAGGCGAAGCTGAAGCAGCGGGCCCGCCGCGAACGGCTGGCCCGCCAGGTCCTGCCCTCGCTGACCGAGCTGGAGGTCATCGACCACCCGGCGGCCCCGATCCACGCGCTGCGCATCGGCGACGACGTACGTATCCGCCTGTTCGAGCCGCACACCGAGTTCGACGGTTGGTGCCGGATCGTCGGCTGGACGGTACGCCCCGGCGAGGGCGAGGCGGCCGAGCGCGTGACGCTGAAGCTGGAGCGCACCAACAAGCCCGAGGACGAGACGGGCGAGGGAGAGGAGCAGTAGGTGCCGGACACGATCGCCGACCTCGGCCGCCGACTGGCCAAGCTGGAGAAGCGCGTCGTCACCCTGGAACGCGCCCGCCGCGCGCCGTACCCGGAGTGGCGCGACCTCCCACTGACCGGCGACACCACCGTCCCGGACGAGGAGCAGCCGCCGCAGTTCCGGGCCAACCCCTGGGACACGACCGAGTTCTGCGGCCGGATCGGACTGGCGGGCGGCCGGGCCGCCGACGAGCAGCTGGTCGCGCTGCTGCCCGAGGGGTACTGGCCGGAAGCGCCGCGCACGGTCGATGTCGCCTCCGACGCGGCACGCCGCAGCCTCCAGCTCGACATCGACCCAAGGGGTCTGGTGCGTTTGCGTGTCCAAGGTGGAGGCAGTGTTCCTGCGTCCTGGATCAGTCTCGATGGGTGTATGTGCCGCACCGATAGCGCCGACGAGGGCGACTAGTTCGCCAGATCGATCACCACCGACATCATGAGCCGAGGGTCGGGGGGCCGGACGTCACGTCCCGCGATCATGGCAACAACACGTTCAGGCAATGCGGGGAGCGGCTGATCGTTGGCGTTCCGCAGGGCCAGGCGCCGAGAGACACCGCTAGGCAAGGCATAGGAATCGACCAGGGGTGCCGGTTGAGTCACTGCCGGAACCTCGGCGTGGTCGCCTGACGCAGATGGCCGCTTGTCACCCTTGCCCGTGTCGTTTTCAGACCGTTCGGCCCTGAGAACGACAGAGGTTTCAGCCCATGCTAAGTGGGCGAGACCAGCTCGGTGCATGAAGTTGACTACCGCATGGGTATCCTCCAGTTCGGCCCGGTTTCGATCTGACTCGTCGCAAAGGATCGTGTGCCACGGCATGCTCTGCTGTCTGGCGTACCTTGGCCCCAACGTGGGATCAAGAATTGCAGCTCTCACTGTGTGGGCGGAGACGATGGTGCAACCGAGATGGGCCTGCTCGCCGGAACCGTGAGGGCAGTCGAAGACGGCGTGGCCTGTGGAGTAGGGGGTCCAGTTTCGGTGGTTGTAGAACACGTAGGCGGGCAGGCAACCCGACGCTTGCGCGTCTTCCACGAGTAGATCGCTTTGCAGGCGGCCTCTTACGGTGTACTTCAACTGATAGCTGCCGCCACGTTTCATGCGCTTTGCTTGTACCCGCATGCCGAATCCCCGTGTACCGGAGTAGAACCACCATTCCCAGTCGGCACCGTTCTGAGCCTCTTCGGGTCGATGGAACTCCTGGATCTGCACGCGGTCTTTGTGCAGTCGGTGAAATCTCCGCAGATTCTTCTTGGTGAATTCCTCCTCGCTCGCGGGAGAGCCATGGACGTGGTCCATCGCGAGGTCCTCGAATGTCTCCTTCGCGCAGTCGCGAAGCGTGCGACACAGGGAGCCGGGAGGCGCCGAGCCTTGCGCTGATAGGGACTTGGTGGACCCGTCAAGCGGTGTTCCGCAGTACGGGCAATAACGGAACTGCTGGTCGATCTGATGCCCGCAGCACAACATTGGTCCCCTCCCGGTGCAAGTGATGCGCGGAGCAAAGGCTAGCGGGCTACGCCCGAGGTGCGGCTGGGTACCATGTGGGCGGGGTGACCCTCCATCCAGCTTCGATCTCCCGAGGGACCGGACCGCCGCGGCGGCCACGGCCGACTGCCATCCGGCGCAGGGGAGAAGGACGAAGCGCGTGGCTACACCGCTGAGCGCCGACAGGTTTCTGTCCGTGCTGAAGGGCGCCGGGCTCGGCGTGGTCGAGCACGGCAAATGGCGCACCCACAACCGGAACACCCACGGCAACTGGGGCCCCGCGAACGGGGTCATGATCCACCACACCGGGCCATACAGCTCCGAGAAGGACATGGTGGAGCTGTGCCGCGTCGGCTACCAGGATCTTCCAGGGCCCCTCTGCCATGGCGTCATCGACCGGTCCGGGACGATCCACCTGGTCGGCTACGGCCGGACCAACCACGCCGGCATGGGGGACACAGACGTCCTGCTCGCGGTCATCACCGAGAAGGCGGACCTGCCGCGCGACAACGAAGCGGACACCGACGGCAACCGGCACTTCTACGGCTTCGAGTGCATCAACGCCGGGAGCCAGCCGTGGCCGGTGGCACAGCTCGACGCGATGGCGCGTGCGGCCGCGGCCATCTGCCGCGCACATGGATGGAACGAGCACTCCGTCATCGGCCACAAGGAGTGGCGGCCAGGGAAGCCGGATCCGGGCGGTATCGACATGGACGACTTCCGCGCCCGGGTCGCCCGGCACCTTAATGACGGCGGTAAGCCGAAGCCCGACCCCATGCCGAAGCCCAAACCGGACCCCAAGCCCAAGCCGAAGCCGACACCGAAGTACGCGGCGTACCCAGGCAAGCAGTTCTTCCGCGAGGGGCGCTCGTCCCCAGTAATCGCCGCGATGGCGAAGCGGCTGATTGCCGAGGGCTGCGACTCCTACGACACGCCGCCCGGCCCCGTGTGGAACGACGCGCACCGCCGCTCCTACGCGGCCTACCAGATTAAGCGCGGCCACCACGGCGCTGACGCCGACGGCATTCCCGGCCCGCAGACCTGGGCGGACCTGCGAGTCCCGCACCAGGCCGGTGCCGCCGACCCGACCCCCACCCCGCCGAACCAGGAGCACGACCCGATGCCGCAGGCCCTCGCCGATGTTGCTGAGCGCACGATCGCCACGTACCTCCAGGCGCTGCTGGGCCTGATGGCGGCCTCCAGCACGACGGACATGGTGTCCCTGTCGGCGTGGCAGGCCGCCGCGGTCTCCTCGATACCCGCCGCGCTCAGCGCGCTGAAGTCCACCCTCGGCACCGTCCTGGGCAGGCCCGGAACAGCCTCGTGGCTCCCGCTCAAGCGCGACCCGGCCACGCCCAAGCACTGACCGCCGGGCCGCGAGAGAAGAGGAGGAAAGACCGTGCCCGAGGGACAGGTCGCGCTCGCCCTGGCGGAGCTGCGCCAGGCGCTGGAGGTCGGATTCGCGCGCATCGACGGACAGTTGGCGCTGCTCGTCCAGCGCAGCGACCAAGCGGACAAGGCCCTGGAGGACTTGGAGGAAAGGGTGAGCGCGCTGGAGAAGACCAGGTGGCCGCTGCCGACCGTCGCCGTACTGGCCAGCATCACCGCGGTGGTGCTCACCGCCTTCAGCCTGGCCCGCGGCTGAGACGAACGCCCCTGCTGTCAAGCGGTGTTGTCCGACAGCGCGCATAGCGTGAGGGCGCACTTGTTCCTGCGGCCTGGGGGTCATGATGGATACGACAAGCCTGCTCGTCACCGACCTGGAGGTGGACACCGCGCTCGCGAACCCGGCGGTCCCGGCCGCCATCCGCGCGGTGTGGCAGCTGCTCTGGGAGTTGGAGGTCCGGCTGGACGAGGTCCTGGCGTTCGTCGTGCCGGACGCGGAGCTGGATGACCGTCTGGTCGTCATCCGTCATGCGAAGGAGGCCGGCGTCTACGAGGCCGGGATCACCGTGTCGGCGGCCAACGCGCTGCGCGAGCTGATCGGGGCCCGTACGGACGGACCGCTGTTCACGCTCGGAGGGCGGCGGCTGACCAAGGCCGAGGTGGCGACCGCCTTCCGCAAGGTGACCGGCGGGCGCACCATCCACGCCCTGCGGTTCACGCGACAGAGGAAGGAGCAGGGCTCGACCCGGCTCAGCTCCACCGCCGACCATCCCGAGGGCAAGAGCGCGTAGAGCGCGCGGCAACGCACACGGCCCCCGCCGAGGCGGGGGCCGTTTGGCCTCTTGGAGAAAAGACCGCCGCCACCATAGCAGCGACCGCCGCGTACGCCGGCGTGCCCGTACGGCTACGCTGCCCTCTGCACCAGGGCAGACACCGGAGGACGGGGATGAGTCGGGGCAAGCCGTATCTGGTCGGGCACCAGGAGTTCGCCGCGCTGTACCGCGTCGATCCGAAGCAGGTCGCGCAGTGGCTGGCGCCGAGCCGCGGCAGCGTGCTGGATCCGGAGACCGCCATCATCGTCAGTGGGGTGCGGTATTGGCCGCTCGGCTTCGCTGCCCGGTGGGGAGCGACCACGGCGCGGTTCCGCCAGGTCGACCTGGACGTGAAGGCGCGGATCATCGCGGAGCAGGGCGAGGGCTGGGAGCCGGATCTGGGGGATGAGCTGCCACCGATCGTCGGCCAGCAGGAGATCATCGAGCTGTTCCATCTGCCCGCGCAGGGCAACTTGGCGACGACCATCGCGACTGGGCGGTTTCCGGAGCACGACTGGCTGCTGTCCGGGTCGATGCTCTGGATGCTGGACACCGTCCTCGATGCTGTCCCGAAGCTCCGCGAGAGCGCGCGGGGCCTGCCCTGGGACGTGGACGAAGTGGTCGTCTCCGCGCTGCGCGACGGCACGTATGACGGGCCCGGCAGTCGCGTACTGACCCGAGGCCGCCACGCCCGAAAGGCCCTCTGACCTGCGCAAACACTGTACTTAGCCTCGAACTGCAATTAAGATATAAGTAATCCCCGTTATGGGGGTCGCAGTTCACCAAGGAGGCAGTAGTGCAGTTCATCGCCACACCGGGCGGCGACGAGATCGCGGTCATGGATGCCCGTGAGGCCCTGGTCGTCGAAGGGGCCCTCTCGCTCTACGTGCTCAAGCACCCCGAGTCCAACGTTGCCATCGATGCCCTGCGGGCTGCGTCGGCGGCCAACGAGGCTCGCGAGGTGCGCATGGAGGAGGCGGCTGAGCGGACCTCTGCCTGACCTCGGGCTGAGCGTGTGAAGTCGCGCCTGTAGCCGGTGGGGTTGATCATCTGTCCGCCGACCCGCAAGATAGGTGACATTCTTGAAAGAAGTCACACCAGGGGGTGGGTATGGCAGCCGTCCAGGACGAGATACCGGGCCTGGTCATCCACACCGTGAGGCAGCCGGACGACCAGCCAGCGTCGATCCAGGCCCAGTTCGAGACGTTCCACCAGCTCAACCCCTGGGTGCTGCGTGCCCTGGAGGCCCTGACCGCCGACTACCTGAAGCGCGGCGCGAGCCGAGTCGGCATCGGGATGCTCTTCGAGGTCCTGCGCTGGCGCTACGTCACGGCGACCGAGGGCGACGAGTTCCGCCTCAACAACAACTTCCGCAGCCGGTACGTCCGGCTGCTCATCGAGCGCCACCCCGAGTGGGCGGGCGCCTTCGAGGTCCGCGCCCTGCGGACCGACTGAACCAGCTCTCTTGGAGACGAACGACCCATGAACCAACCGACCGAGCAGCAGGGCGACGACGCTCCGTCCACCGCCCCGCCCCTGACCACCACCGAGGTACTGCCCGAACGCAGCGTGTCCCAGACCGCCGTCGTCCTGCGCGCCGACCAACTGGAGTTCGACGTACGTCAGGTGGCCGCCCTGGCCCTGATCAGTCCCGGGCTGGAGCAGGCACCGCGTGCGCAGTTGGCCGTCTTCTTCCACTACTGCGTGCGCAGCGGCCTCGACCCGTTCGCGCGGCAGATCTACATGATTGGCCGCACCAACTGGAAGGCCGCCGACAACCCCGACGAGCCCGAGAAGACCTGGACCATCCAGACCGGCATCGACGGCTTCCGCACCGTCGCGCACCGGGCGGCGGCCAAGGCCGGGGAGTCCATCTCGTACGAGGACACCGTCTACTACGACTCCGAGGGCAACGCCCACGACGTCTGGCTGTCCAAGGCGTACCCGGCCGCGATCAAGGTCACCGTCCTACGCGGCACCGCGCGCTTCCCGTTCATCGCCAAGTGGGACGAGTTCGCCCCCACGTACTACGACCGCAAGCAGGGCGCGTACGTCGTGGCGAAGATGTGGCAGCAGATGCCCGCCCACATGCTCCGCAAGTGCGCCGAGGCCGGCGCACTGCGCATGGCCGCACCGCAGGACCTGTCCGGCGTATACGCGGACGAGGAGATGGCGCGGGCCGACGCCGAAGCCGTCGTCCGCGAGGCGGAAGAGGCGACCCGACGCCTGCGCGAGGCCGCCGGACTGGAAGCAGGCGACGACAAGGACGGCGACGCGAACGACGAGTCCGCCGAAAACTCCCAGGCCGGGGACCAGGAGCAGAGCACGGACAAGCCCGCGCCGAGGAAGCGGGCGCGAGCTGCGAAGAACGCCGCCCCGAAGGCCAAGCCGGAGACCTCCGCCGAGTCCGCCCCGTCTGACGAGGCCCCGGCCCCGGCGAAGCGCGCACCGCGAAAGCAGACCGCCGCGCCCCGCCGCGCCTCCTGACCTCTGACGACACCGGGTGCCGCCCGCGCCGGCGGGCGGCACCCCACCCTCTTGGAGAACACCGTGACCACTATGGGCATCGCGCCAGAGCGGCCCGTCAGCCTGTGGCCCGCCGCTCACGCGGCGGACGCACGCCGTCCCCGCTCCCAGCAGACCAAGCTCGGCGCCAGCGACACCGTGTGCGCACGCCGTGCCGGATACCTCCTGCACGGCCGCACCCCGACCGACGTCGGCGAGAAGCGGAAGGCGATCCTCGGGACCTGGCTGCACGCCGGGATACTCGAGGCCGCCCGCGAGGAGTACGGCTGGCTCGTCGAGCGCCGCGTCGAGGACCAGACCGTCCGGGGCCACATCGACGCCGTCCAGCTCGATAGCGCCACCGCCGCCCGGCTCCCGAAGCGGCTGCGCCCTACGCTCCCGGCCGAGGAGACGACCGTCGAGGACGTGAAGACCAAGAGCACGTACCAGTGGGACAGCGTCCTGCGGTACGGCGCGAGCGAGGCCGAGCTACGGCAGGTGTACCTGTACGCCGACCTGCTCGGCACGGAAGGCTTCGCCAGCGTCCGGGGCCAGCGGCAGCTCGCCCACCTCGGGCCGGTGCCGGTCGCCCGGATCCGCTTCCGGTTCATCAACCGCGACTCGGGCGACGACCACGTACAGGAGATCGCCTACGAGGCCGAGCGCGCCCGCCGTGCCCGCTGGTGGGTTCAGCAGGTGCGGGCCGCTGCCTCCCCGGAGGAGCTGCCGCGCACCTTCCAGGGGCCGGGCATCTCCGCGATCTGCGACCACTGCCCGTTCCGTACCGCGTGCTGGGGGCCGCTCGTCGCCGGGCGCTCCCCGCAGAGCCAGCTCATCCACGACGACGAGGACCGTGCGAAGGTGCTGGCCGAGTACGCCGAGGTCTCCGAGCAGATCAAGCCGCTCAAGGACCGGCAGAAGTTCCTGCGCGCCCAGCTCGAAGGCTCCGAACCCGGCGTCTACGGCGACAACGTCCTGAAGTGGAGCGGCGGCAACCCGACCAAGGTCGATGACGTCGAGGCGATGGTCGCGCTGTACCGCCGCGCAGGGCTGGAGGTGCCGATGGCGCCGGACGCGGCGGCCATGAAGGCGACGCTGAAAGAGGTGGGCATCCCTGTGCCCACGCGCCTCGACCACGACCGGCGGACCGCGGTGAGCATCAGCGTCACCGCGCGCAAGAAGCCCTGATCGCGCATCCGGCGGGGGCGCGGTCGGCGTGCTCCGCCCCCGCCCCGGCGCGGCGGGAACCGGACGGAACACGGAGAGGTGCCGGTGAGCATCCAACTGATGGTGGTCGCTGCCTACCTGCCGAAGGAGGTGATCAACACCACGCAAAAGCTGGTCCTCATGAAGATCGCGGATTCGGCCGACGACCAGACCCGGCTGGCTCGGCCGGGTCTGGAACGGATGATGGCCTGGGCCGGCGTGGGGGAGAAGCAGGTCATCACGGTCGTGACCCAGCTCGTCGGGCTCGGCCTGGTCGAGCGGGTCACGGTCGGCCGTGTTGGCCGCCGCGCCGAGTACCGGGTGTTCCCGCACGGCGTGCCGCCCATCCCGTCGACGGAGGAGCTGATCGAGCGGCGCCGGGCGGCGCAGCGTGCCCCGACCAACCCCCGGCTGGCCCGCAAGACCGCGCGCCGCAAGCCGTCGGCGGCGGCCCGGACCCAACAGGACGTCGCCGCGCGGGAAGAGGCGCGGGCCACCGCCGAGGCCGCTTCGGAGCCAGGGTTGCCCCAGGGGAACCCTGATGACGCTCCGGGCAGGGTTGCCCCGGGGAAACCCAGTGGGTTGCCCTCGGGAAACCGGGCGGGTTCCCCTGGGGAAACCCCTTCTCTTCCTCCTTCTTCCTCTTCTCTTCCTCACCCCCCTACCCCCACGGCTGACGCCGCAGGGGAGCCGGAGGCGGAACACGGAGAGCCGCAGCGGGCGGGCTGCCCGAAGCACGCCGAGCCGGTGTCGAACTGCCGTGGGTGTGGGACGAACCCGCGTGCCGGGAGAGAGCAGGCGCGGCGCGAAGCGGCCGACCGCGAGCATCGCCAGCAGCAGGACTGGCTACGGCAGTTCTTCGCTGAGCAGGAGCGGCGTGTTGCGCAGACCGACCCGCAAGCCCTGGAGATGGCCCGCCAACGAGTGCGAGAGCTGGCGCGAATGGGGCGCGAGCAGGCGGCTAACTCCCGGCAAAGACAGGGGCGTTAACAAGATCGGCAACATTGACGCCCCGGTGTACGCCATTAAGATATAAGTACGAGTTCGGAACTCGCCGAACTCACCGACCTCTTGGAGACCACCTTGACCGACACACTCACCCCGGCCCCCGACGCCTACGTCGTGGTCGCCGAAGTGATCCACGGCGAACCGGTCGCACCGCGCCTCGGCGGCCACGTCTACTGCTCGGCCGAGTGCGCCGAACACGGCGTCCGCGAGCTCGTCAGCGACCTGAGTGAGGAGGAAGGCGGCAGCGGCTTCGTCCTGCCCCACGAGGGGCGTGCGATCGGCTGCGTCGTCACCCGCGGCGGCCGGATGTGGTCGGTGCAGATCCTCGCCCGCAGCGAACTGCCCACCGTCTGACATCCGCTTCACCTCAGATAGGTGACATTTTTCAACGGCGGGCGTGCTTTCTGTGCGCCCGCCGTGCACACCCTCTTGGAGACCAGCACATGACCACCACGATCGCGGCTCTGCCCGACCACAACCGCACCACCGACCCGCTGTGGCAGCGGCTCTTCCACGGCTACAGCCACGTCGTCACCCCGCTGCGCTACGCGGGCTGGGTCACCGACATCGAGACCTGCGGCGGCGAGTTCCACATCCGCGCCGACCTTCGAGACGGCACAGAGTTGATCATCGTCTCCGAGCACAGCCTGCCCGCCGACCCCACCGAGGTGGACGGCTGGAGTGCCATCCGGCAGGACGTACAGGACCCGAGCAAGCACACCGTCCTGTACGACTCCACCCCCAACGGCCCCCAGCGCCACCACGGCAACAGCCTCATCCCGCTGCTGATGCGCGTCGACGCCCTCGACGTGCCCAGCCGCGCGCCCCGGCTGATCGTCTCGGCCACGCACACCGCGCCGTACGGCGCCAGCCACAACCAGACCGCCGGGATCGAGGGCGCTGCGACCGCCATCGCCCGGTTCTGGGAGTGGTCGCAGCGACTCATGGACCACGAGGGCTACCGCCGCGTGTGGCAGCGGCCGGAGAGCGACTACCCGCTGGCGCTGTTCGAGAGCGTCGGGCACATCTACACCCTCCGCGTCACCCGCAGCGATGACTGATCGGCCGCGCCGCGCACCGCGCCCCACCGGGAGTGCGGACGGGTGATCTGGCTGCTGATCGTGTGCGCCTTCGGCCTGCTGGGGTTCACCGCCCTCGGCATCGAGGACAGCCGCCACCACCGCGCGTTACGCGCCTCCGACGAGTCCTGACCACGGCCGCCCGGCCCGCCATCCGGGCCGGGCGGCCCCTGCCTCTTGGAGACCTAAGACCGTGCCCCGATCCATCCACCTGCTCTGCGGAGCGGGCGGAGATGCCACCGGCCTGTTGGAAGCCGGATTCGACCCCATCCTCGGCATCAACCACTGGCAGACCGCCGTCGACACGTTCGGGCTCAACCACCCGAATGCGGCGGCGCGCTGCGCCGACATCCAGAACTACCCCATGCGCTGGCCCCGGAAGGCCCTCGTGCTGTGGGCCAGCGTCATCTGCACCGAGGTCAGCCCCGCCGGCGGGAAGAAGCGGCCCGACCCGGCGCAGGACGCGCTGTTCGAGGAAGAGGAGCTGTGGCGCGAACTGCCGCCCGAGGCGTTCGAGATGACCCGGGTGACCGCCTGGTGCGTGCTGCGCGCCGCCGAGGCGAAGCGGTTCCCGTGCGTCGTCGTGGAGAACGTCGTCGAGTTCATCACCGACTGGCTGCTGTTCCCCGAGTGGATCCGCGCCATGAAGAAGCTCGGCTACCGGGTCCAGATCGTCTCCGTGTCCTCCGCGCACATCGGGTCGGAGACGAATCCGTACGCCCCGCAGTGGCGCGACCGCGTGTACCTGGTCTTCACCCTCACCGGTATCCGCCGCCCTGACCTCGCGCCGCGCCCGCTGGCGTACTGCTTCGAGTGCGGGCGGGACGTCAAGGCACGCCAGAGCTGGCGCGACCCGCGGGTGAAGGTCGGCAAGTACCAGCAGCAGTACGACTATCGCTGCCCGAACAGCCGCTGCCGCCACGCGCTGGTGGAGCCGTACGTCCGGCCCGCCTCCGACGCGATCATGTGGGACGACATCGGCCAGCGCATCGGGGACCGATCCCGCCCGCTGGTGCCCAACACCATGCGCCGCATCGCGGCCGGACTGGCGAAGTTCCCCTACGAGCCGTCCGTCGTCACGCTCACGCACGGCAAGGACGGCACCGACCGGGCCTTCGCCCCGCACACCCGGCCGCTGCCCACACGCACGGCCAAGCTCGGTGAAGCCCTGCTGGTGCCGGTCGGCGGCTCGTGGAACGACACAGCCTCGCCCGTCGGGGAGCCGATGCGCACCCGCACCACCCGGGAGAGCGAAGCCCTCGTCACGGTGGACCCGTTCATCGTGGAGTTCCGCAACAACTGCGACGCCGCGCCGATCGACGCCCCGCTGAGCACCATCGCCACGGCCCGTCACCACGGCCTGGTCGTGCCCGACGGCGACGTCCGCACCCGGGCACGCAACACGTTGGTGATCCCGTACCGCAAGGCCGTGCCGAAGACCGCGGCCGAGCCCCTGCACACGCTGTCGACCCGCGACTCTGCGGCCGTCGTGCGCAGCGCGCCCGCCATCGAGGACTGCCACTTCCGCATGCTCCAGCCCCGCGAGCAGCTGCGCGGCCAGCGGTTCCCCGACACCTACGAGGTTGTCGGCTCCAAGGCCGCCCAGACCCAGCAGGCCGGCAACGCGGTGAGCGTCAACGTCGCCCGGTGGATCGGCGAACGTCTCAAGCCCGTCCTCGCCTGACCCCATCCCCCCAAGAAGAAGGGACACCCCTGCCATGACACCGGCAGCACACGACCAGGCGGCCATCCTGGCTCAGCAGCGGGAGGAGCTGTCGCTCGCGCTCCGCCGAGCCGAGCAAGCCCACTGCCTGGCCATCATCGATCACCTCGCGGCCAAGATCCGTGCCCGCTGCCACGAGGCCGTTTACGTGGCCTTCGACCGCAGCGGCGACGACCGCGCCGTCACCGTCCACGGCGTGCTCGGCGAGCAGCCGAGCCCGCTGGGAGCGTGCCCCTGGCTGTGGGACGGCACCGAGACCGGCCATCCGCTCAACGAGATCGACTCGGACATCACCCTGGACGTCGAGTACGCGCTCCTGCCGCCGACCTCACCCGTGTGGGCGCTCGTGCACCGCAACACGGGCATGGACGGCAGCTGGCTTCTGGAGCTGCCCCCGGTCGACCGCGCGGCCCGCGCGGCCGAGCTGATACATGGGTACCACCCGGCGGCGACGGCGATCATCGTGGACGGCCGCGCGGGCGGGGGCCGTGTCGTCGGGGTCATCGAGGAACAGGCTGATGGCGACGCCCCCGTCCCTGTGGCCCGTCCACGCCTTAGCCGCGCATGTGACGAGGCCCTCACGCGCCTCGTCGCGCAGGTCTTCCTCCTCCCGCCGCTGGCTGACCGTCACCTGATGCCGGTACCGCGCGGCTTCGGCCATCCCTACGGCTCCAGCGTCAGCGATCAGGTCCGCCTGATGCCGCTGCCGCAGACCGCGTAGGGCACGGGAGGAGGAGCAGATGAGCGGCAACGGGTGGGTCGCCCAGGCCCCCTGCGCCGGGGACGCCCGCTTCACGTCCGAGGAGACGGCGGCCGAAGCCCCGACGGAGCCGCTGGTCCTCTCCCTCCTCGCCGCCTGCCAGGAATGCCTGTTCCGGTCGCAGTGCATCGACCTGGTCATGCCGAGCATGAGCCTGTTCGACGGCGTGTGCGGAGGGCGGCTCTGGCGCAACGGGCAGGTCCTCGCGACCTGCGAGGGCGCTGAGCCCGTCGAGCTACGCGAGCGCGGACGACGCCCGATCACCCACGGCACCGAAGCCGGTGCCCGTGCCCACAACCGGCGCGGGGAGCGCGCCTGCTCCCTGTGTCTGGAAGCCGGACGGCTCGCCCAGCAAGCCCGCCGGGCCCGCAAACGCGCCTCCGGCTCCTGATCACCACCCCTACAACTCCTGCGGAGATCCAATGTGTTCACCATCAAGGCCGAAGACCTGGCGGTCATCCTCGACCAGGCCGCCCCGCACCGCTTCCGGACGGAGGACCCCTTCGACCCCGACGCCCTGATCCTCGACTGCGCCCCCAGCTACCTGCATGTCGTCGGGTGCAGCGCGCGGACGTTCGCCATCGCGCGCACCTCGGTAGAAGAAGGTGACGTGTGGACGGCTCCCGTCGAATACGAGGACGCCGCCGCGCTGCGCGGCTGGCTGGAGTCCTCCCACACCGTCACCGTCGAGCACGTCACCGCCGACGGCCACCAACTGCTTCGCTTCACCGAAGGCGTTGCGCAACTCACCGTTCCCGCCGCGCCTCACGTCGGCCGCTGCATGCCCTGGCGGGTGCTGATGCGTCTCATGCTCGACGCCCGCCAGCACCCGCTGGCTCAGGGGCGGCCTGTGCAGTTCAACACCGAGGACCTGTCCCTGTGGTCGAGCGCCGGCGTCAACGGCGAGGCCATCGAGTTCCGCTCCCTCGGGCCCTTGGGAACCCTGGTGACCGCCGGACCGGACTTCCTCGGCCTCCAAACCCCGCACGGCTGGGACGGTCCGGAGCCCGGCGAGGGATGGGCCTCGTCGCTGCGCGCCCGCCAGTTCCCCTTCGCTGGACAGTTCCTCGAGGTCGGGGCTCGCTACGTGGACGCGATGGGCACGGCCTGGATCGTGCCTGCCAAGCCCGGTCCCGGCGAGGAACCGCATCTGATCTCGGCCGACTTCGCGGCCGTCGCCCTGCCCATTTCCCAGGTGCTCGCGGTCGGGAAGTACCTGATCCGCGTGCATGCCTAACGCAAGATAGGTGTCATTTATGAAACACGGTATGTGCACCCATGGTCCGGTGTGCGACCAGGTCGCGGACCCCGGCTACGGACTGAACCCGTGGCCCGCCGCGTGGCGTGCCCGTCCCTCGACTCCTGCGGCCCAGCCGAATCGAAAGGAAGAACCTGTGAACAAGGCCCAGCTCACCCAGGCCGTGGCGAAGGTGACCGGCAACCGTGCTCAGGCGGCCGACGCGGTGGAAGCCGCGCTCGACGCGATGGTCCGCGCCGTTGCCGCCGGAGAAGTCGTCTCCGTCACCGGCTTCGGCAGCCTCACCTCTGAGGTGCGCCCTGCCCGTACCGCCCGCAACCCGCAGACCGGTGAGCCGATCGAGGTCGCCGAGCGTCGGGTTGTGAAGTTCCGCCCTGGAGCCCGGTTCCAGGACCTCGTCGCGGGCCGCCGGGCGATGCCCGAGTCCGGCAACTGCATCCAGAAGGACCGCCCCGAGGCCCCCCAGGCCGCCCGCCCGTAACCCGTCGCACACCAGGGGGCCGTCCCGGCACGCGCCGGGACGGCCCCGCCGAAGGAGTACGAGATGAACGACCGCTCCGTGGGCGTCGAGATCGACGCCACCGCGAAGTGGCTGGAGGAGCGCGGCATAGTCGGCGCGGCCGGTCTGCTGCGGCGCGTCGCGCGCCAGAGGGACGACGCCCTGCGACAGCTCGGCCCTCGCCTTGCCCCGCCCGCGCACCCGGGGGGCCGCGTCGAGCACCCGGCCCCGCGCGACCTGGACGCCGCCGCCGAAGCAGCAATGCTCCGCACCGACGTGGCTCGTCTGCAGGCCCTGGCCGAGCGCGCCGGCTGGGTGCCCGACCTGGCTGCGAAGCGCCTGTTGCGGTGGCGCGACGGCTGGTGGGAGCTGAGTCACCGCCGAAAGAACCCGAAGGACGGCTACCACGACACCGGCTGGTACCTGTGGGGGCCGGTCGGCAGCTACGACGGCGAGTGGGTCGACCGCCACAAGGCACCGGCTATGGCCGAGGCGGAGCGCCTGATCACAGCGCACCGTGCCGCGACCGGCGAGGGGCAGCGGTGAGCGGCCAGATGGAGCTGGTCAGCGTCCGCACCGTGCATGGCCCCGATCCGGTACCCGATCTTGCCGGTGCCGACCGCCTCGTGATCAGCAACAGTGGCGGCAAGGACAGCCTCGCAGCCATGGACAAGGCCGTGCGACTCGCCGACGAGGCCGGGGTGCGCGACCGCATCGTGGTCCTGCACATCGACCTCGGCCGCACCCCGCGCGGCCACACCGTGGAATGGCCCGGAACCACCGACCTGGCGCGCCGCCAGGCCGACCACTACGGGCTTCCCTTCGAGATCCGGCGCTCCACGCGATGGCCGTCACTGGTCCACCGCATCCGGGCGCGCGGCCAGTTTCCTCACTTCCTGAGCCGCTTCTGCACTTCGGAGATGAAGCGGGCCGTGGCGCACCGCTTCGTGACCGAGCAGGTGAACGCTCTCGGCGTCACCGGCCGCCCGGCGCGGATCGTCCACGTGATGGGGTTCCGCGCGGAGGAGTCCCGTGCCCGCGCCCGGCGGCCCGCCGTCGAAGTCGACAGCCGGGCCAGCAGCGGGCGGCGCACGGTGACCCAGTGGTATCCGGTGCTGCGCTGGAGCACCGCCGAGGTGTGGCAGCGCATCCGGGACCGCGGGCTGCCCTACCACTGGGCGTACGACGCCGGCATGTCGCGCCTCTCGTGCAGCCTGTGCGTCCTCGCCTCCGTCCCGGACCTGACGTGCGCGGCCGGGCTCCGCCCCGATCTGGCGCGCGAGTACGCCGACCTGGAGGAGGAGTTGGGCGTCCCGTTCCGGCGGGAGCTACCGATGGCCGAGGTGATCCGGCGCGCGGGAGGTGCCGCGTGACCGCCGAACTCCAAAGCGCCCCGGTGACGTTGCCGAGCGTGCAGGAGAAGGGGGAGTGGCAGCCGCGGGTCGTCGGCCTCGACCTGTCGCTGACCTCGACCGGCATCGCGGGTACGGACTGGGCGCACGCCTACCGGCCCGGCCGCCGCCGCAGCCACGAGCGGCTGGACTGGCTGCTCACGGCCGTCGCGCTGAGCGTGAAGGACGGCGCGGACCTGGTGGTCGTCGAGGGCGCCGCGTACGCCCAGGGCGGGCAGGCCGGGCACCACGAGCTGGCCGGGCTGTGGTGGCTGGTCACCCAGTACCTGTGGAGGCACCGCATCCCGTACGCCGTCGTGACCCCGCACGGGCGCACGATCTACGCGACCGGCCGGGCCAACCCAGCCCAGGACTTCCCGCGCAAGGACCGGGCCCGCATCGCGAAGGGCATGGTGCGCTCGGTGGCCGTCGAGCGGTACGGGGTCCCGTGTGAAGGGCCGGGCCGCTACGACCAGGCGGACGCCACGATCCTCGCCGCGATGGGACTCGACTGGCTCGGCTACCCGACCGTGCCCGTTCCCGACTCGCATCGCCGCGCGCTGGAGGCCGTCCGCTGGCCCGATCTCATTCCAGCAGCCGCGAATTAGGGAATTGAATTGCGGAAATTAAATGCGCATTCGTTTGGGTGCACCTTGCTTCTGGGGTATATGCCATTAAGATATAAGTAAGGAATTCGGGAAATGCTCGAAGAGAAAGGGGAATTGGAAATGGAAACCCAGAACCACGGATGCGGCTGCGAGTGCAACAGCGGCGGCTTCTGCGGCGGCTGCGGCCACGCCGGATGCGGCGGACGCCGCTAACTAACCCCAAACCCCAGCAGCACCCCGCGCCCCCGGCCAACGCCGGGGGCGCACCCATACGCGCAAGCGCCTCTTGGAGAACCCATGACCGACACCTACTACTCGCCCGGAGTCCGGCAACTCGCCCACGAAATAGGGCTCGACCCCGAACACGTCGCCCACGCCGTTCGCTTGGCCTCACGCACCTTCGTCCGCGTGCAGGTGACGACCGGCATGACCCTCGACCAGTTCCGCCGCCTGTTCACCCAGGACCGGCACTCCATCGCCATCGTCGCGAACATCGCCATGCGCCACGCCGGCCGTCGCGACGACGCCCAACTCCTGATGGACATCTACAAGGCCGCCGTCGGCCGCCTCCCATACGAGCGGCCCCTTCACACCGGCGTCGGCACCCTGCCCGAATGCCACGGCCACCCGCACGTCCAGGCCGCCGTACGCATCCTCACCGCCGCCGGACTGCCGCCCATCCACACCGACGGCGTCCACGAACTGCGTCCCGGCTTCGAGGTCTTGCCCGACGACGCCGGAGACCTGCCCGGCTGGGTGTTCATCGCACCCGACCCCGACGCCAAGGCCCGCACCGGCTTCGCGGGCGGAGACCTCGGCTACCTCGCCGTCATGCGCTGGGCCGGATGGGGCGTCATCACCGAACGCCTCCCCGGCGGCCTGTACGCCGCCTGCCACCCCGACTACCGCGACAACCCCTTCCCAACCTCCTGACCCCACCCGTGCCCGGCCGCACCGCGCGGCCGGGCACGGCCCATCCGAAAGGCAACAGCCCGTGAAACTCCCCGTCGACGACGCCACCCTGGCGTCCTGGTCCACCCTGCTCGGCCTCACCGACGAGCAGGCCGCAGCCACCCTCGACGAGATCGAGAAGACCCTGCGCATCGGCTACGAGCACCGCCCCGACGAGCTGCGCGACACCAGCTTCGACCAGCTCATCAGTGACATGGACACCGACGAGGCGGCCCTGATGTTCCTCATCAACGGCCTGCGCCAGGCCGGTTACCCCGCCGCTGCCTACGACGTCGAGATCCGCGGCATCTTCGCCACCCTCCGGGACCTCCAGCAGACCAGCTGATCCCGCTCCCAACCCCATCCACACGCCGCCCCGGCCGCGCACCGCGCACCGGGGCGGCCCCATGCGCGCCCACAGAAAGGATTCCGCCCCCATGTCCGACGACTTCTTGCCCCGCGCCGCGGCCCCGGCCACCGCCGCGCGGCCCGCGCCCTCGTGGGCAAAGAAGCCCCCGCCCAAGACCAAGGCTCGCCCCATCGGCAAGATCACCGCCCGCCGCTACGCCGCCCCCCGCGACCCGCACGAGCACGCCCGCAAGATCGCGGAGAACGTCCTCGACGCCTGGTACCAGTCCTTCGGCGGCAGCAGCATCGACGTCCCCCTCGGCACCGTCGCCGGGCTCTCCCTGCTCCGCAATGTCCCCGGCCTGGCGGACTGGGTGCTCAACCTCCAACCCGAACAACTCCCGCAGCTCCTCAAGGAGATCTACCTCGGCCACTGGATCAAGCGCCCCGACCTGATCAACCGCGCGATACGCCTCCACGACTGGGCCTGGAACCCCAACCCCGACAAGCAGCAACTCCGAGCCGTCCACGCCGTCACCCGCGCCGCCATCAACACCGGCCTGATGGACCTCACCGGCCACGACGACCCCTGGCAACGCTCCGAGGCCGACGTCCTCAGCCCCCTGCTCACCGGCCTGCGCCACAAGAGCGACAAGAAGTGGCGCGGCGAATACCACACGCCGGCGTGCGTCACGGACCTGCTCGCCAACATGACCGTGGACAAGGACTTCGCCCAGCCCAGCATGTCCTTCCGTGAACCCGCCGTCGGCTCCGGCACGATGTTCCGCTCCGTCGCCCAGCGCCTGCGTGACCTCGGCCTCAATCCGCACGACTTCCACTGGTACGGCAACGACATCGACTCGCTGTCCGCCGGGTGCGCCGCCGTCAACGCGATCATCTGGGACCTCGGCCCGCGCTGCCTCATCGGCTGCGCCGACTCCCTCGCACCGGACGACGACTACGCCAAGACCCGCGCCGAAGCCAAAGAAGCCTTCGAGCAGCGCGACCGGTACATGGAGACCGCCTCCACGATCATCGCCCACCGCCGCGCGCTGGCACTTCTCGACGAACTCATGCCCAGCAAAGAGAACGCCGCGTGACCGAACCCGACACCTTCGCCCGACCCGGCACCACCCCGACACCACGCCGCCGCCGACCGGCCTTCGCCGGGCCGCGCGACGAGATCGACGTGCCGCCCCTCGACCACATCGCCCCCACCCTCGCCCCGCCGTGGCGCAAGGAGGACACCGACACCCCCGACCGCACCGCCGCCTACCACCACCCCGACGGCCACCGCATCGGCCTCCGCGTCCAGCCCCGCGGCCTCGCCATCCAGACCTGGATCACAGCAGGCCCCGACCTGCCGCCGATACCCGACGGCACCGACATCGAGCAGGCCGAAGCACAAGCCGCCAACGACGCCCGACTCCAGCCCGGCCGCACCTGGCACGCCGTCCTGACCACCCGCACCAGCAAGGCCCTGGCCGCCGACCTCGCCGCGCTCGTCCGCGACCGGCTGCTCCCCGCTCTCACGAACAAGCCGCGCGGCATTCCCGCCCCGGCACCGCCCGCCCGCATCGGGCAGCCCGACACCACCCAGCAGACGGAAGGAACCCAGAAGTGAGCACGCCCGACAACACCGTCGAAGTCACCAGCCTGCCCAACCTCGCCGAGATCCTGCCGTACCTCCTCGGCCACTACCCCGACGACAGCATCGCGCTTCACGCTCCCGGCCCGAACTTCCACGATGGGCCGACCATGACGTGCCCCCTGCCCGAGGACACCGCCGAGTGGCAGGCCACCGCCGAGAACGCTGCCCGCCAGTTCGTCGCCTACGCCCACGACCGGGGGCACGACCCCGCCCAGGGCGTCATCATCTACCTTTGCCGCGAGCCTCGCCCCGGCCAGAGTCCCGAGGAGACCGCCGCGCTCCTCGCCCCCATCGGCACCTGGCTCACCAACGAGTTCGTGGAGCACCGCGCCACCGTCCTCCAGACGATCGGGCTCGTCGCGAACCGGTGGTGGTCCTACGAGTGCGACATCGACGGGTGCTGCGAGGGCGATCCGCTCCCTTCGCCCGACGACCCCACCAGCGTCGTCGCGCAGATGACCCGCCTTGGCCGCACCCCCGGCCCCCGCACCCGCGACATCATCACGGAGTTCCGGGCGGCCACGGCCGGCCCCGCATTCCTCAGGGACCTCCACACCGCCGCCGACCACTTCAACACGCAGTGCGCGACCAAAGCCGGACGCGACGCCATGCTCGCGCTGACGTCGAACCAGATCGGCGCCGCCATGCGCCAGTTCGGTGACGGAGCGACCGCCCTGAGCCGCGCCCTGACCACACAGCTCATCGTCGGCCTGCAGGACGACGCCGCCGTGGAGGCCGGCATGGCCCACGCGGAGGACGACAGGCTTCCCCACGCCCGACGCCTGTGGGCCTACCTCGCCCGGCACTGCGCCGAACCGTTCACGCAGGAGGCCGTGCCCATCCTGACGCTGTTCGCCTTCGTCGCCTGGCGGCAAGGCGACCTCATCGCCGCCCGGCTCGCCCTGCGCGACGCCATCACCACTGACCCCGACTACGAGCTGGCCACCGGCATACACCTCGGCGCCATCGACGGCGAAGACCCCCGAGAATGGCTCGCCTCGGCCCGCGAGGGCCATGCCCACCGCGCGGCACACCTCCAGCACGCCGTCGAGGTCGCCAGCGAGTACCGCCCCACCACCGACACCACCGCGGTGCGATACCGCGAAGCCCTCGACGCAGCCACCAGCCACCACTACGACCAGGTCCTGACCGAAGACGAGCGTCTCCTGGCACGCCACAGCACCATCGACATCATCAACGGAGCCTTGGCCGACTTCCGCAACGGCCGTCCCCAGCTCATGGACGAGATCGCCGCCCGCATCATCCTCGGCCTGCAAGACCCGCACACCAGGGACGCCGCACTGTCCACCGGCGAGGAGAGCGACCTTCCCTACGAGCGGCAACTGTGGGGCTACCTCGCCCGGCGCTGCGTGCCGCCGCACACCGGAAAGGCACCGCCCCTCCTCACCCTCCTCGGATGGGTCGCCTGGCGACAGGGCGACACCGTCACCGCCAGCCACGCCTTCGCCGAAGCCGTTGACATCTACCCCGGCTACACCATGGCCAAGCTGCTGCTCGACGGCATCCGCAAGGAGTGCGACCCGGCCCGGCTACTGGCGACGTACCGCGCCGCGGCGGCGGAGTTCGCCGCAGGCCGCCCCGACCTCGACACCCTCTGACCAACACGGTGGCCTCGGCAAGCCGCCGGGGCCACCCGCCTGGAGACCCAACCATGACCACGCCGGACGACTCCGAGTCCGTCACGTGGCTCCGTCCCGAATACAAGGGACGCGAGCACGAACTGATCAACCTCGCCGCTGGAGCAGCCCTCGTCGGGGTCACCCGCTCCGCCGTCACTAATTGGGCGAAGCGCCACTCCAACTTCCCCAAGATTGCGCTGCTCACGGGCATCGGCGACCGTCGCACGAAATATGTCCCGCGCGCTGAGTTCCTCGACTTCGCCCGCAGCCAACTGAACAAGAAGCGTGGCCCCAATCGGCCGCCCGCTCCGCGCCGTCCCGCAGCAACGCTTCGAGCCGAAGAGATCGCGCATGCCCAGCGGCAGATAGATCGCCTTACGGAGCTCGAGGCACGCCAGGCCGCAACGCTTGCCAACACGCGCCGGGCCTTGAAGAAACACAGGGCGCGACTCCAACGCGCCAAGCGGCGCCTGGCCGAAGAAGTCGCCGCTGCACGGCAGATAGGAGAGGTCAGAGCTGACCCAGGTAGGGAGGCTCCGGACGGGCGACCAAAGAGGTAGCGTGTAGATCTGGCGGCTGACCTGCGAAAAGCCGCGATGCTCCACCTCCGGGCACAGGAGGTGAGAACCCGCTGCGCCGGTAAGGCACTCCGCTGCGCTCAAGATCGGTCGGGCCGCCGCTCGCAGCGGCGACCAGCACCTTCGCCAACCGGACAGTGCCGCACTATCTCACCGCGCGTTCAGGGGCCGGGCAAAGGGACCTTCCAGGGACCCGTACGGGCCCCAGGGGCCCGCGAGGGACCGGAAAGGCACGGAAGGATCAGGAAGGATAAGGGGCTCAGGCGTACGGCATCACCGCTCTGACCTGCGTAAACAGGAAGTGCAGGGCAGGATCAGGAAGATCACGGACGATCATCAAAGGACTCATAATCCGTCGGCCGTGGGTTCGAGTCCCACCCGCCCCACCAGCGGTCACCTATGCAGAAACGTTCTGACCTGCGGAAACGCGGTTTTCGAGGGTGTGGCGTGCAGCGACAGGTGCGCGGTCGTGCAGCGAACTCGGCTTTGTGCACGTCCAGGATGATGCTTGCGCAGCTGTGACCTGCGCTTTCTTCCCTGCGTACCGTGGGAGAGCCAGGGCGGCGTCCCACCCGTCCTTCGGGGGTTGCCCTTGCAGGAACGTTTCGAGCAGGGGCAACGTTCGGCCCCGCGGCGGAGGCTTTCTCGTGCTGTGGAGATCGACTATCTCTCGATTGCTGCTCGGTCAGCAGGTCCACCCGCACATGGAATGGGTTCCTCCGTCCGGGCATGTAGCACCCGACCGTCCTGGTCCTGTTGGAGCAGCTCGGGTCGCCTGCCCAGATTCGCCAACCCGGACGCTGTAGCCTCGCCTACCTAAGCGCTGAACGCCCCCAGCCACCCCGGTCCCTGACTGCAGCGCTCCTGGCGCCGCCTGATGGAGGCCCACCTGGAAAGTCCTGACCGCGGTGCCGGGCGTCGGCGTCAGGACCGCCGCCTGCTGAGGTAGGGACCACCCTCGCGGGCGCAGGGATCATGGCGTGTACGCGACACGCCGAGCACGGGTCAGGGTCCCACGGGGTATGCGCCGTTCCTGGCCTTGGAGCAACACACCACTGAGAACGCCCGCGCTGGCGCGGACTTGATTATCCGTACGCCGTCTTCTG
This sequence comes from Streptomyces sp. NPDC006385, assembly GCF_040612485.1. Lineage (NCBI taxonomy): Bacteria > Bacillati > Actinomycetota > Actinomycetes > Kitasatosporales > Streptomycetaceae > Streptomyces > Streptomyces sp. NPDC006385. The sequence goes on along the minus strand of NZ_JBEXQG010000054.1, from coordinate 10,505 downwards.
CGGGAATGCCACTGCAGAGCTGCTTGCCCTGGCGCATCAAGGTGATCCCTATCTATGCAGTATGCGGGCGAACCGTCGCATTCTTGAGATCAAGCCTGACCGGGACGGGTACACGGGAGGGTCCTCACCGTTAAGCTCTCCCGGTCAGGGCACTCGTCGTGTGGGACAGGTCGCTGAACGTGGTGGCCTGACACTCGGACGGGGCTTTGGGGGGACCGTGGTAGTCGCATTACCTGAGAAGGGCCGCCAGGTGCGCGTAGACGGCGCACTGGTTACCGTGCGCGATGCCGACCACGCCGGTGACGGCACTATTGAGCTGTTCGTGGTCGATGCTGCTGGAGCCCCTCAGCGCATCCTGCTGACCACTGCCCAACTTGAAGCTGGGCTGATCCCCGTCAACGATCGGGGCGGCGACCCGGACAGGGCGTTGACCGGCTTATGGGGCCGCTGGATGCAGCACGCCGTCCCGCGCATCCGCTCCGCGGTGCTGGCGACTCGTCCCTTGAAGCCGTTCGCTCACCAGGACGAAGCTGTGCACGGGCACATGCTCACCCAGCCGCGCCTCCGGTTTCTACTCGGAGACGAGCCCGGCACGGGTAAGACGATCATGGCTGGAATGTACTTAACCGAGGGGCGCCGGGTCGGCCTTATCCAGGGCCGAGCGCTGATCGTCGTTCCTGCGCACCTCGTCACGAAATGGGAGCGAGACCTTCAGCGACTCTTCGGGTTGACGGCCAAGCGCATCACGGCGGCGATAGCCGCAGACCCGGCTGATTTGGATCCTCGCTACGACACGTGGCTCGTCTCGCTAGACCTCTTCACCCACAATGGTGAGGTTCGCCGGAAGATCGCTGGCTCACACAGCTCTTGGTCGCTCGCAATCTTTGATGAGGCCCACCGTCTCACTCCGACGAGCCAGTTTCTTGCTGCGGCACGCCAAGTAGCGGACTGCTCACATCACTTGCTGCTCATGACGGCCACGCCACATCGCGGTAAAGAGCACTACTTCCGCGGCTTGATGAACTTGCTCGATCCCACCCTGTATCCGTGGGATCCCCGCAAGACCGATTACGAGTCGGCGCTCGTTCCCTCGAAGTTGTCGTTCCTGCGTCGTATGAAGGAAGACCTCGTCGGACATGACGGATCGAAGCTGTTCAAGCAGAGATTCTCCGAAACGATTTCGGTGGATCTGAACCCACACGAGTCAGCCGTGTACGACGCGGTGATGGACTATGTGGAGGCCTTCTACGCGGACTCAGCCACGTTGGCACGCTCGATCTACGGCAAGCGGGCCGCATCGTCGCTGTCTGCGGTTGCGGCGACGCTGCGTCGTCGCCAGGCCGCTCTCATGGGTGCTGCCCATGAGCGCACCCCGCCGGTCCCTCCGGAGGGGCTGATCACAGCGCGCGGTCTTGGTACGGCGGCGGACGACGACGAAGCGTGGACACGAGCAGAGACGGCTCTCGTTGCTGCCCGAACCAAGGACAAGCCTCGCGAGCTCTCAGAAGTTGCAACGCTTCTCGAAACGTTGAACAGTGCCGAGGCTGCCCAAGCGCCGGCGAAGTGGTCGCATCTGACGCAGTTAATGGAGCGTCATGGACTTCGCCAAGGTGAAGGCCAGCTCCTGGTCTTCAGCGAGTTCTCTGACACTGCGCGGTGGCTCCAGGCGCGTTTCGAGGAAGCGGGATTCAGCTCGAGAATTCTTGAGGGATCAGTCGACCACGCAACTCGTGATGCGTTACAGGAGGACTTCCTGGCGGGTGAGTTTCAGGTTCTGGTTTCCACGGATGCCGGCGGTGAGGGGATCGATCTCCAGTCCGCTCACGTGATGGTTGACTGGGATCTGCCTTGGTCGATGGTCCGCCTTGAGCAGCGCATGGGCCGACTCCACCGAATCGGACAAGAGAATCATGTTTACGTCTATCACCTGGTCGCTCCGCACACGAGGGAGGGGCGCGTCCAACAGGTGATGCTGACCAACCTTGAGAACGCGGGAAAGTCTCTCGAAGGCAAGGTCTATGACCTCCTGGATGCCACGGCCGATCGCGCCGGTTTCGACTGGGGTAAGGCCATGGTGGATGCTCAGGCTGGTCGAGAGGTCGTTGTCCCTGACACACAGGCGCTGATCGCGTCGGCGCAGGCCCTCGTCGCCGAGGAGCGGAGTCTGGCCACACCGGCCAACGTCTCTGAAGCCTTGGAGCGTTTTGCGGCAGACCGGCTTGAGGCCATCAATCCAATCATCGTCGAAGCAATGGTCGAGCAGGTGGCCCGCACCGAGGGTTGGCGAGTGGGGCCGGGTCCGGCCAAGGGCATTCGAGAAGTGGCCGCTACCACTGCGCCATTACCCGCGGCATTGGGCGGCATGTGGCACGCCTATGTGGCGGCGGCGGGTGACTCCGTGCGGCAGGCGATCAACGACGGTGCCGCTGGCCTCGACGACGTGATCGTGCTCGGTCCTACGGAGGGGCCTTTCCAGGAGCTCGTGGCACACGCGCTCGCCCTCGGCGAAGCGGACCTGGTCCGCGGGTCGACGCTGGTCGACAGTGGTTCGCTGACTTCGTATGTGTTGACGCTGTTCGATGCGGACATCCAGGTACACGACGGCCGTGCCAGGATTATCCGCAAGGCTCCGTTGCTCATCCGGTGTTCTTTCGGGCAGGCGATACCCGTGGCGTGGGACTCGCTGATGAAGCTCCGCGCACCAGCTCCCGGAGACCCGGCAGCGGGAGGTCCTGATTTCCTACCGCCTGCGGTCCGACACGATGCGCATGAAGCAGCCCGGGAAACCCTGCGCAGCCAGGTTGCAGCCCTCATCAACGAGCGTCGGGCCTGGATCGCTGCCGCGCGTTCGCAGCTGGATGCCACCCAATACCGATTCGAGGAATCGATCGCAGACCGCCCGCTCGATGAGCGCCGGTCCCTGCTGGAGCAGTTCGCCGTCGCGAAGTCGTCGAGGGAGGCTGTCCTCGAAGAGATCGCCGGTGTTACCGCTAGCTCCGTACGACTGGTCGGCTGGGTGAGCGTGACTGGAGGCGCACGGGTCGAGACGTTGGGCTACGACCCCGACGCAGAACAAGTGGCCATCACCACTGTCGTCGCTGAGCTCGAACGTCTGGGTTATGACGTCGATGACAGGCAGAGCTCCGGATTGGGCTACGACCTTTACGCCCGCCATCGGGTGACCCGAGAGCAAAGGCTCATCGAAGTAAAGGGACAGAGCGGTCCCCTACGGGCTATCTGGCTCGAACAGAACGAGTGGGCGCAGGCCCAGCAGCGTACGGATGCGTACTGGCTTTACGTCGTCATCAACTGTGCGACTAGTCCATACGTCGCCCTGCGGCAGCAGGATCCCGCCGCTGCCCTGAGCGCGCATCGGCGCGTCGAACGCTTCCAGATTCCGCTCTCTGAGCTCAACAGACTGATTGGAGACCAGCAGTGACTGCCGGATCTGTCGTGAATGCGGCGACGGGCACCGTTCGTGCCGCCATGAAGGGGTCTGCAGGTCCGCAGCCAGATTCGACGGCACGCATGATCGACACGTGGTTCCCATGCGCCGAGGTGGATGCAGCCGTGACAACGCCGGCCGGGTCCGGCCGCAGTGAGAAGGCTCTATTCACCTGGTTCGCTTCGCGGCCAATTGCACAAGCCCGCGCCGCAGTCGCCTGCGCGTTGTTGCCGGACACACCCGAAAACCGCACCGACATCAGGCTCGCTGTACAGGTCGGCGACGCTGGTGCGATGTCGCGATTGCGAGAACGGATCAAGGCCCAGTACCCAGGCAAGGCTCCCGTGGTGCTGGATATGTTTTCGGGGCGTGGAATTATCCCGCTCGAGGCTGCTCGATTGGGTGCGACGGCCGTGGGGACAGATCTCTCTCCCGTGGCCACCCTTGCGGGCCGGCTCCTAGCTGATTTTCCGCTTGCGGATTGGTCGAATGAGTCTCCACTTCCCTTCGGTGACCCGTCGCCCCAGCGACCCTTCGCTCTTCAGGAGGGTGGGGACACTCATGAGCTTGGCGCCGCAACGCTCGCGATCGACGGCCTCGTTATGCCTGATGACGAGCCTCGATTGCTGGTCGACGTACGTGCGGTGCTGGCTGAAGTGGGGAAGAGGGTTGAAGCCCGCGTCGCGCGGTACTACCCGCGGAATCCCAACTCGGGCGGAGGGTTGCCGTGGGCTTACCTGTGGGCGGTCACCATTCCTTGTGATGGTTGCCGTCGGCGATTTCCACTTCTCGGAACCATGACGCTGCGTCATCCCTATGTGCGAACAGGGGATGAGGGGCAAGCTATTCGACTTCTCACCGATGGCGATGAATGGAGAGTCGAAATCCATTCGGGGAAAGCCGTGCAAAATCCCCCTTTCAGCTCACCTGAAGGGAAGCGTGGGAAGTCGGCGCGCTGTCCATTTTCGACTTGTGGGCAAACCCACACACTTGATGTCGTCAAGGCGAAGGGATTCGCTGGCCAATATAGAGATGTGATGCTAGCAGTCGGTGAAGTGGACGTCGAAAGCAAGCAGAAAATCTTTCGCACGCCAAGAACTGACGAGCTGGAGGCCGCGCGGCTGGCCTATTCTGCTGACCTTGATAAAATTTCCAATTTGAGTGCAATTCCCGATGAGCGTATCCCCGTGGGGAACAGGGACAACGTACGAGGTAGTGGCTATGGCTACTTGACTTATGGCTCTCTCATGAACAGTCGTCAAGCCGTGCTATTTGCCACGACCGCACGTGTCATATCCGAACTTCATGCCGAACTCGCCGAGAGCGTTTCGGTCGAGTACGCCGCTGCTCTTGCCGGTTACGCAGCAAGTAACATCATGCGTCAAGTGAAACATAGCACCAGAGGTGCAAACTCTAGGGCTCATGGGAGGGTTAATGGGTCCGAGCAGAATCGCGTTCAGATCGATCACATTTTCTCTTCTCAATCCGTCATCAAGCATCAATTTGACTACATCGAAGCTGGGCCTGGGGAGGGTCCTGGTACGTGGTCCTCAGTGTCAACCAGCCTGATTAACGCGCTCAAGAAGATCCTCGATGAGACGGATGCGTCCGGGCGCCCAGGAAGGTTTCGGCGGGCCTCTGCTGTGGCGCTGCCATATCGAGACGGAACTGTGGATGCCCTCGTTTGCGATCCTCCTTATTACGACATGATTGCATACGCCGACTCGTCGGATCTTTTCTACGTATGGTTCAAGCGCGCCTTGGGAACTGCCATGCCGGACCTGTTCGCCGGAAGTTCCGACGGTCCTGATGGCCTGCAAGACAAGGCCGAAGAGATCATCGTGAAGGGACGGGGAGCTAAGGGGGCCGGCGACCACAGGTCGAGCGAAGAGCGCTATGAGGCCATGCTGGCCAGGTCGTTCACTGAGGCGCGGCGCGTCCTCAAGTCCGATGGGCATCTGACGGTGATCTTCGGTCACTCGGATCCGGAGGCATGGAAGAGGCTGCTCACCGCGCTGACAGATGCAGGGTTCGTCGTAACGTCTTCGTGGCCTTCGAGGACTGAAACTGCGGTCACAGGTGTGGCCACGATCTCCGTCACTGTGTCGATCGGGGCGCGTGTCGCACCCAGCCGCCGACCAATCGGCATCGCCGCTCAGGTGGACGCTGACGTCGTCGCTGACGTCAAGGCCCGCTGTCGTGGATGGGACACCGACGGCCTTGCGCTGGAAGACCAGCTCATGGCGTCGTACGGTGCTGCGCTCGCAATCGTGGGTCGCTATGAGCGTGTCATCACTCCAAGTGGCGAGCGGGTTCCGCTTGAGCATTACATGACGCTGGCGCGTCGTGCAGTGCGAGATGCAGTCGCTCTGCGACTTGATGAGCTGCCCTTGGAGACGTTCGATCCGCACACACGCCTCGCTGTCTTCTGGCATGAGCTCTACGGCCGCGCGGACGTACCGAAGGGGGAGGCTCGGTTCTTCGCCCAGTCAGATGATCTCCGCCTTGAGGATTTGCGCGGTCCGATCCTCCTGGAGACCAAGGCGGGATACAGGCTGCGCCACGACGCCCCTGAGAAGGTCGCACCCTCGTCGAGTGTCTACGAGGTGATCCGCGCGATGGCAGCCCAGTGGTCGTCAGGCACTGAGGCAGTCGCAGCAGTTATTGCTGACGCAGAACTGTCGTCTACCGACGCCCATCTGTGGGCGGTTGTGGACTGGGTCGCCGCGAAACTCCCCGGTTCGGACCCAGTTGCGGTTGCCCTTGCCGCTATCAAACGCAATCGCGGCACTGTGCAGGCGTCTGCCGCTGTCACACCCACCGCAGCCGCCGTTGTGCCGCACTCTCGCAACCAGACCAGCCTCTTTTAGGAGATGACGTGACCGCTAACACACCTCCCGTCGCTCACTGGGCTGACGTTCTGACGCTGAGGGATGAGGTTCGCCAGACAGAAGGATCAGTGGGCGAGCTCCAGATGAGCCTGGCCAAGGCCGTTTACCAGACCGTGCCTGTTCCGTATGCAGACTGCGGTTACTACACGGATATCACTCAGCCGACGCCAAAACTCGTGGGGTTCCTCGGTCGTGTAGCCCGTCGGCTCGGTGTGAGCCATCTCGATGCCCAGGCATGCTTCCATCTCGACCAGGGGATGGGCGGGGGTAAGAGCCATGCCCTGGTGGGGATCTGGCACATGATCAGTTGCCCGAACGCGTTCTTCACTTCCGAACTGGGGCAGGCGGTGAGTGCCGAAGCTGGCGCAGGTCAGCATGCTGTCGACCTGTCGCGAGTACTTCCGGTCATTTTGACCTGTGATGGAATGTCGCCTGGCAAGACGGATCCTCGTTTCGGTCCCGCTACTGATCTTTTCGGCCGCTTTCTCTGGCTCTTGTTCGCGGATATCCCGAACAGGATGGATCGCTATCAGCATTACAGCAGTCTGGGTGCGAATAAGGCGACCTTGCAGGCGGCGTTTGCTGAGGTTGATCGTCCGGTCCTGGTTCTCGTCGATGAACTCATGGACTATGCGATGGCGCTCACCGACGAGAGCGCCATTGGTGGGATGCCTGGTGAGCAGGCATTTCTGAATGCGCTGACCGATGCCGTGGATGACCAGGCTGGCGTTGCTCTTGTGATCGTCATGATTAAGAGCGAGGAAGACCAGAGTGGCTACCATCCGGCAGCCGTGGCTTTTCGTGACTACCTCAGTCCGCGTTTGCAGCGAAACGGAGAAACAGTAACAGTAACCGAGCCGTCCGATTTCGCGCAGATCATTCGTCGCCGCTTGTTTACTCAGGCCAATACTGATGATGTCGCCGTCTCCATAGCGTCTGCGTTCACGGCCACCGGCCATCAAGGGGCGTGGAAAGATCAGGTATACACGCCACTGGGAAGTAGGCGCACGCTGGCCGGACTGCCGGAGCGCGTTGCAGAGACTTATCCGTTCCACCCGGATCTGTTTGCCCTGGTTAGCAAGGAGTGGACCGTCGTCCAAGCTTTCCAGCGGGTGCGTTCAACTGTCTCGATCTTTGCTCGTACTGCCCTCTTCTGGAGTGACGAGCACAAAGCAGGGCGCTGGGCACCTGCCCTCATCGGTGTGGGCGACATACCGCTCCACACCAGCGCCCTAGAGGCACTTCTTTCAAGTGGTGTCCTTGCGGGGAACGATCGTGCGATTCAAGGTTTCCGAGCTGTGGCGACCACTGACATCGTCAACACTGGTGCCGGCGGTGGTACGGCGTTCGTTCTCGATGCTGCCCTGAGGGCCAGTGGGGTTGATGCGGGCCAGCCGGTCCCGGCGTTGCGGATGGGCACCGCCTGCCTCGCTTACAGCCTGGTACCTCGTCCTCGCGCAGTTCGGGGCGCCACCAAGGCTGAACTGCTGGCCGCAGTTGCCGGGCCTGGCGTGGATTACTCCGCCGCCGAAGAGGTGTTCAACGCCCTGGTAGCGAGCCCAGCTGAGGGAGGGCTTGGCGCCCTTGAGCGGAGCCGGCCGGGGAGGGGGCCTGAGCGTTTCTATCTGTCCATCAAGCAGACGCTGAACATGTACCACGCGAACGCTCTGGCGATGGTCAGCGGCGAAGAGTCAGTCGACACGGTGTGGGTGCGTGCGCAAGCGCTGGCGGAGAAGCACAGCTTCACCGCTCTTCATAAGCTGGCTCGTCCCGAGCACGGAGCTTCTGCGGCCGCCGCGTTTGCTGGACTGGATTCTCAGCAGACCAGGCTCGTTGTACTCGACCCGCGTCGTTGGACGCTACTCAATGGCAGAGACCAGGCAACTCGTGCTGACATCGACGTAGCCTATGGAATTTCCCCAGGCCTGCCCAGCACTTTCGCAGCCTCGATGGTGATGGCTGTGGCCACCACCCAGCGACGGGACCGAGCTAAGGCTTTCGCCCGCGACTACATGGCCTGGAATCAGGTTGTCGCTCAATTGGCTGAGGACAGCGAAGAGCTAGGCGCAGCACGCGAGCGCCGTGACCAAGCGGGTAGGAAGCTTGATGAGGCTGTCGCTTGGGCGTTCCAGCATTACGCGTTTGTGTTGCGGACTGACAATGGGCTTGCAGTGCAGTACAAGACACTGCCGGAGCCGCAGACATCGCTCTCTGGTCGTCATGTATGGGCTGCCCTTGTGGGAGACGGTCGGGCTGTCCAGGCGAACCAGCTCTCCGCCGATTATGTGGCGCAGCTCATCACGTCAGGTCAGTATGGGCGGGACCTGACTCCGAAGGAACTGTTCGCGCATCCATACAGTGATCCGACCTGGCCTCTGATTCAAACCGACGAGGAAATGCGTCTGGCACTGTTCAAGCTGGCCACGTCCGAAGAATGGATGCTCACGGACAGCGACGGCGTAGAGATTCGGCCCGCGAGCGCGGCGCAGATCCAATCCGCAACCCTGCAGCAGCAGCTCCGGCCGCGGCTGCCCCTGGCGCCGCCCGAGCAACGGAACGGGGAGGAAGACGCTGCTCATAGTCGTACTGCTACCGCGGAAACGCCCGAGCGAATCAGTGAGTGCGGTTCGCCGGCTCCTGGAAGCTCCGCGCTTACTGTGCAGGTTCCGGCTGGCGGGGCGACCGAGCCGTCGTTTGAAACCACAGTCATCAGCATCCCTCTCTCGTCGGTTACTGACCCTCTGAAGCGGGAGCAGGTCTGGCATTTATTGCGTGAAGTGGCATCGCTCGTCGACCCTGCGAAGTCGAGCCAGAACGATCTGCAGATGGTTGGTTTGCAGATCACGATCTCGGCCGCCACGGGGGAGACGCGGGGCATGCTGGGTAAAGCTTCGCAGGTACCTGGTTCAAGTTCGCGAACAGAGCAGGACGATCTGTAGCTGCGGCCGTCATGGTGTGCGGATGAGGGCCTTCGAAACGTCGGGTGGTCCTCACGAGGGGAGTTCTGAACCATGGCTTCCAACCGGAGTCCCGGCGGATGCAGCACCGCAGGTAATGCCGTTCTTGGGGTGACAGGCGGCAGCATGCACGACCGCGACCGCAGTCAGCCGGGTCCGCGGTCGGTTGCTTGCGAGATGGACAGGTCTTGTGAGGCATCAGATTCTCTGAGAAAATCAGGTCATGAAGACGATGACCGCTACTGAAGCATCACGGAACTTCGCCTCCGTGCTGGATCGCGCGGAACGCGGCGAAACCATCGTGATTACCCGTGGAGGCAAACGCTTGGCCGTGCTTGGTCCGGCACCCGGAGCCACGGGACGGGCGGTGAAGGATGCCCTCCTGCGCCACGTCGGTACCCTCGACGGCGCCTTCGAGGACGACGTGACGGCCAGTCGTGACCTGCTGACACTGGACGATCCGTGGAGCGACTGATCCTGGACACCGGTGTGCTGATCGCGATCGAGCGCCGGAGAGTCTCCCTCGACGACGTGCTGGCGGACGATGACGATCCCGCGATCGCCGCCATCACGGCGGCAGAGCTGCTTCAGGGTGTGGAACTGGCGGACGACACCAACCGGCTCGCCCGCCAGTCCTTCGTCGACACCGTCCTCGCCACCATCCCGGTCGAGGAGTACACCGTGGATGTGGCCCGTGCCCACGCGCGACTGCTGGCTTATGTACGCAAGGCCGGCCAGCCCAGAGGGGCTCACGACCTGATCGTCGCGGCAACTGCCCTGACCACCGCGCGCACGGTGGTCACCCATGACAAGCGGGCGCGCTTTGACGACCTTCCCGGCGTCCGGGTGCGTCAGTTGTGACGGGGACCCTGGGCGAGGCCGTCGACCGGCGGCTGGCCTGGAGTGAAGTCGCGTCGGTCCCACCCTCGGGCTCTGGTGCCTGACTGACAACGAGGCTGTCGCGGGCACGTCTCTGTCCCGTCGTCTCGCAGAGTCCGTGCCCGCCGGAGAATGGTCGGGCATGTCGGCGACCTGGAGCCGTCGAGGCGACTGACGATGGTGTTCACGTACTGTCACGGTGCCGAAAGGGCGACGCGCCTCGCCTGCGGGCTCCAAGGCATGGGATCACTGTCGGGAGAGTCGCTGTCTTCATAGCCGCGTACAACAGGTCTCGAAGTGTCCACGTGAGTGCGGTGGGGTGGTGCAGCGAAC